>JAOAUO010000137.1:0-4558 GCA_030157565.1 Legionellaceae bacterium | reverse complement strand
CCAAAACCTCATCTTCATCCCGATGATGCACTTCACTTTTTGAAAAATAAGGCAGAAATTCCGCATAACGCTCAACATCATTGACCAAGTTATACATTTGCTCGCAGGAAAACCCCACTTGGCGTGTTTTTTTAACCATGGTCATTGCATCGCTCCATTGTTTTCTGAGAAAGATAAAATCTGTGCTGATAACCAACCCGCAACATCTCGAATTTCTTGCAGGCAAAGGGTATGTTCCATGGGGTATTCATGCCATTCAACGTCCTGAAATCCCTGGGACAAAAACCAATCAAAACCGTGTTTCGTCCAACTGGGCAAAACAATCGGATCGAATGTGCCTGCGGCTATCCATATCGGCGTATTGAAGCTCAGCGCGGGCTTGCATTCAGCTGACAAAGGCAAATAACCGGATAACGCAATGATGCCAGCCAGGGGCGTGGTCATGTGCAAGCCGGTTCGCAACGCCATTGCAGCACCTTGTGAGAAGCCTGCAAAAAAAATCTGACTCGGTTTAAATCCATCCGCGCACTGCTGCTCGAAGACCTTTCGAATCAAATTTTCGGAGGCCAAAATGCCTGCCCGGTCTTCTCGATCGGTCAATTTCATGCCCACGATATCATACCATGCGCGCATCGACATATTATTATTCAATGTTACGGGGCGTACCGGTGCATCCATAAACACGTGCCGAACAGGGACTGTCAACGGCAATTGCTCTGCTAAGCCGGCCATGTCACGGCCATCAGCCCCTAAACCGTGCATCCAAATCACACAAGCCAACGCAGGCTGTTTAGGTTCTTTGATATAAACGCTCAAAAGCAAGTCTCCGAGAAAAAGCAAATTATCGCCAATACACCCGCGCATGGCAACTGAACTTTGGGGTTAACGCTCGAATAATTAGGCTGAAACCAAAAATCGCATGCCATTTCGTCCAAACTCAACCTAATAAACGAATAAACGCCTCTTCTGTTAACACCGGTACGCCCAGCGCCAAAGCATTCTTTAATTTTGAACCGGCTTCCGTTCCTGCCACCACATAATCTGTTTTTGCAGACACACTGCCCGCCACCCGCGCACCCAGCGCTAGCAATGCCGCTTTGGCTTCTTCACGGGTCATCTGTGTTAGCGTGCCGGTTAAGACCACGGATTTTTGATAAAAGGCATGATTCACATCCGCAATGGCGGCCTGTTGAACGGGCCAGTGCACACCATAATCGAGTAATTGATGGATCACCGCCAGATTATGTGGTTGTGCAAAAAAATGAGTGACGTAAGCCGCACCCACGGGGCCTATGTCATTTAATGCCATCAATTGTTCTGTCGTTGCCGTTTGAAGAGACGCTAAATCAGGAAAATGACTCGCCAATACACGCGCACTGGCTTCCCCTATTTCACGAATCCCCAGCGCATAAAGAAAGCGTTGAAAGGTGGTGGTCTTGCTCACCTCCAGTGCTTTCAGCAAATTTTCAGCTGATTTTTCACCCATTCGCGGCAAACCCGCCAACGTAGTCAGAGTTAAACCGTACAATTCAGACACATCAGACAACAATCCAAAATCCACCAACTGATCAATCAATACGCGCCCCAACCCATCAATGGCCATGGCTTTACGCGATGCAAAATGCCAAACCATGCGCTTTAATTGCGCCTTGCAAAAAAGCCCTCCGGTGCAACGTGCAACGGCTTCACCCTCCTCCCGAATGACATCAGCCCCACAAACAGGACAATGCGCCGGCAGACGAATCGCTTGCGTTTGTTCAGGACGCGACTCCATGACAACAGATACCACCTCAGGGATCACATCCCCTGCGCGTCGAATCACCACCACATCCCCAATGCGAATGTCTTTGCGCGCAATTTCATCCATATTGTGCAAGGTCGCATTACTCACCGTGACGCCGGCCACATTTACGGGTTCTAAGCGTGCCACTGGCGTCAATGCGCCGGTGCGCCCGACTTGAAAATCAACATCCAATAAAGTGGTCATTTCTTCTGCAGCCGGGAATTTATGCGCGCACGCAAATCGAGGAGCCCGCGCGACAAATCCTAATCGCTCCTGTAATGCACGGCTGTCTACTTTATAAACCACCCCATCCATTTCAAACGGCAAGCTTTGGCGGCGCCGTTGCATGGACTCATAATAGGCCAGACAACCGGTCAAACCGGTCACGCGTCGGCTCTCAGTAGACACTCGAAACCCCAGTGTCCGTAATAATTCCAATTGCTCCATATGGCTATCCGGCAACACAATGCCTTCACTGGCCCCCATGCCATAACAATAAATCGCCAAGGGTCGTTTAGCCGTGATGGCGGGATTTAACTGCCGCAAACTGCCTGCGGCGGCATTGCGTGGATTGGCAAATGTTTTTTCATCCTGCAAGCGCGCTGCCGCATTGAAGGCTTCAAATCCGGCTTTTGGCATGTACACCTCCCCCCGCACTTCGATTCGTGCGGGAGGATGGTCGGTCATTAAAATCAACGGCACCGCCGCGATGGTTTTGATATTATTGGTGACGTTTTCTCCCACAGCCCCATCGCCCCGCGTGGCGGCTTTCGTGAGCACACCATGCTCATAAGTTAAGTTAACAGCCAGTCCATCCAGTTTAGGCTCGGCTGTAAAAACGAGCTGTTGCGCATCACAATCCAGTTTCTCGCTGATGCGTTTAATAAAAGCCTGCAATTCTTCAGACGAAAACACATTGGACAATGACAGCATCGGCAAACCATGTTCAACGGGTTCTAGCGCGCTAGCAAGAGGCGCCCCCACTCGCTGCGTGGGTGAATCAAGTGTCACATATTGAGGAAAACGTGCTTCTAATGCCTGCAGCGCTTTAAAACAGCGATCATATTCCGCGTCTGGAACCAAGGGTTCATCGAGAACATAATAATGGTGATCATAGCGTCTGATACGCGTTCTTAATGTTTCAATTTCATTGACTACGGCATCAACGCCCATAAATCACTCCTCTTTGTGTATTCGCATGCATTCGCTTTCGTGCCCAATTGGCGCACGATATTATGTCACCGTTTAGCGCCCAATGGCAGCATATTAAAGGTGCCATCGGCCGCTGAACACAGTATACTGGGCGATTAAACGCCAACAGAGGCCATACGGCATGCTCAATTCACTCAATGTAACCCTCTTTCTCATGGCCACGATGGCCCTGCAAGGCTTGCTCACGTTCTGGGTGTTGCGCCGTCAAAACCAACACCGAATATTAGCCGATTTACACCACGAAAAATTACAACAAGCCTTCACCTCACAATTGCATCAATTGCACATGCAAGGCCAACAAGCGTATCAAACCGGTCAACACAGCATCCATGAAAAAATCACGCAAGGCCAACTCAATAGCCAGCAGTTGATTGCAGACACCGTTCAACGGCAAATGAATGATGTGCGGGAGCAAATCAACCATAGCTTTCAACAACACGCCAGCTCACTCACCGCTCACCTGCAATCCTTAACTGAAGAAATACGCAATCATTTGAACAGTTTAACGCAACAAGTGAATCACCGACTCACCGAAGGTTTTGAGAAAACATCCTCCACCTTTATTGACGTGGTCAAACGCTTGGCCGTCATTGACGAAGCGCAAAAGAAAATCACCGAACTGTCTTCCCATGTAGTGAGTCTGCAAGACATTTTAGTCGATAAGCGTGCGCGAGGCGCTTTTGGGGAAGTGCAATTGGCATCGCTGATTGCCAACATGATTCCCAGCCATCATTACAGCCTTCAATACACGTTAAGCAATCAAAAGCGCGCTGATTGCATTTTATTTTTGCCAGAGCCCACTGGAAACATCGTCATTGATGCCAAATTCCCCTTGGAGACCTATCAAAAACTCATGAATACGGATGCCGTTTCCGTGGAACGCAAATCGTTGCAACAGCAATTTCGACAAGATTTACAAAAACACATCAAAGACATTGCTGAAAAGTACATCATTCCCAATGAAACCACCGATGGTGCGGTGATGTTTATCCCTGCCGAAGCCATCTTTGCTGAAGTCCACTCGAACTACCCTGAAGTCATTGCCCTCTCACAACGCTTAAAAGTATGGTTGGTGTCTCCTAGCACATTAATGGCCGTTTTGACCACGGCGCGTGCTGTTCTAAAAGACGACGCCACGCGCAAACAAGTGCATCTCATCCAAAAACACCTCCACGCACTGGCCGATGACTTCCAACGGTTCGAAAAACGCATGGACAAACTGACCAAACACATTGATTTAGCGCATCAAGATGTCAATGACGTCAACACGTCGGCTAAAAAAATCAGCCAACGTTTTCAAAAAATTGAATCCGTTGAGTTGGAGTCGCATGAGGTGAAGCAGGTGGAAGAAATGACGTAATATCGTTTTGTCCGAGGACGTGGTGATTCAGATATGTCGTCGAAGATGATAAGGGCCACTGGCATCAACCACGTCCTCATGCATTGCCACTCCCTTTTCTATTGGGTAAGAACACTCTTTGAATAGCGTCCATGAGCACTTGGATGAAGCTTTTTCTACCGCTATTTGACATCCATTGGAATCGTACCCATTTGTACTAACCT
>JAOAUO010000136.1 GCA_030157565.1 Legionellaceae bacterium | reverse complement strand
GTATTAGACGGTGCAAGCTGTACTGGATCGGTTGATAAAAGTGTTTGCATCGGCGTAGGGCAATGGCGTTCAGATGTTGAAGAGCAATTCATATTTCCGTTAGTAGCCGTTGGCACTCACAATGGAGCGTCTTGGACTTATCCCAAATCCGTTTTTACAGATCTTCCCGCACGAATTGACCCTAACCTTAAAAATGCATTGTTTAAAGCCGCCAGCTGCTTTGGATCAGGCACTGATAATAGTGTCTGCATTGCTTCAGGTTCCTACTTCACCCAACAGCTAACGTCACCTTTGATAGGCGTAAGTTCTAATGGAGGCAAGGACTGGAGCTATCCTCCTTCTATTTTTAAAAACCTGCCCGCAATCTTCGGTCCACATTTTCAAAGCGCAAACTTTTTTGGGGCGAGCTGCACCGGGAGTGGGAGTCGTGCGGTTTGTATTGCTGCAGGGGGGGTCTACAATGGCGAAGGCCTTCCTTTTTTGGCATTAACTCAGAATGGTGGGAATAATTGGTCATATCCCGCCTCTCTATTTACAGATCTTACGCTCAAAATCGGCGATGAGAACACCTATCCACTGACTGCCATAAGCCGGGATAGAGGACGTACGTGGATTTATCCACCGTACATTTTTCGAAATCTCACCAAAACAATTGCTCCCAATTTTGTAAATGGCCGGTTTTTTAAAGTGGGGACATCGGGAGGAAATTATAGAAAATAGCCTAAAATTACCCCCTCCAACGTACCACTTGATAATAATATGCCCTTACTTTTTTTTCAGCGCCTTGGCTGTGTGCCCACAGTTCTTTCGGCGTTGCTTGTGCCGTCACGCGCTGGGTGACTTCAGGCGCATTGAAATCGGATGATTTTTCGGATATTAAAATCAACACTTTCTCAGAAAGGTCCTCATTTTTTGACCAATACTGATACATCAGGCTGTCATGGCCAAATCGGTCGCGGCCAATGATTTTATACGCCGTTTGAATTTGGCCTAGGTTTAATAATTTGGCCTGATAAAAGGCCAGCTCGCTGCCAATGTTATACAAATCCATAGGCACAATCAGCGGAGTGCTGCCCATGCGGTTTTCAACCTCGTTTGCAACAGAGTGCACTTGGCGCGTTAAATCATCCCATGCGATGTACTTGCTGAATAATGCTTGGTTGACACGGTCAGGATACCCAAACGTGATGCAAAAAAGCATGCCACTGTAAATGACCAATAATAGTACTGATGTGATGAAACATGCTTTTTTTAGACTAGGTTTGCTCTGTTCAATCATGATCGCAAGCCATGGAATCACCGCCAGAAGGCCTGGGCCAATCCAATTGAATTTGATCATATGTGTGACGCTAAACAGTGAAAAAACCAAGAGCGGGGTGAGTGTGAAGATTTTTAAAAAAGAGAGGGTGTCGTGATTGAGTAAGCGTTTTTCTGGTGTGGTTTTTCTAAAAAGCGCCCCAAATCCCAATACACCCAAGGGCGTTAGAAACACCACAAATAAGCCCAGCAGCTGATGCAAAGAAAACGAATAGGTGGCTTGTAAACGCCGTGTGCTTTGAAATGCAAACGAGGCCCACTCGTGCGTGGCGTTCCAATAAATAACCGGCGTAAAGACCAGTGCTGAGATGAATAGCGCAATATACGGTTCTTTTCGGCCGAACCAGGATCGAGCGCTCGGTACAAGAATGAGATAGGCCAGTGTAGCGGGTGCTAACAATACAATCGAATATTTTGATAAGAGACCTAATCCAAGCCAAAGGCCGGCCACATACCACGATTTAGCGTGGTGAAGGACTAATGCGCGATACAGATAATAGAGTGCGGCAGACCAACAGGCGATCAAGGGGATATCTGGTGTGATCACTAGCGAGTGCAGAAAGAAAAAGGGTAATATGGCCAATAACATCAAAGCAAATGATGTAGCCTGAGGCTTGATTAAATGAGTGAGCTTCATGCTGAAAAAAGCGGTCACGATCCAGCATAAAATGGACGCAATGCGCACCCCAAATTCGTTGAGACCCAAGAGTGTGGTGAATAGTTTGATCAATACGGCCACCATGGGAGGGTGGTCTAGGTACCCGATGTCTAGGTGAGCGGCATAGTTCCAATAATACGCTTCTTCGACCAGCAAATCATTCGTTCCGATACACAGTAGTTTGATGAGTAAAGATGCCGCCACGAGAATGAATACGTACCGCTGCGTTGGATTCTGCATGACTTTTAGCATAAGTTAGGGTTCTCGCTGGCTGGATTTAAAAAAAAAGATTATAACGCAATATGTTTTGAAGGAAAATTGAAATGAATTTTTTAGACAAACTAAACAGTCTGACACCCGATACACGGACCGTGGTCTGTGAAAAAGGCACCGAGCCTCCCCACCGAGGGGCATACAATGCAAGGGTAG
This sequence comes from Legionellaceae bacterium, assembly GCA_030157565.1. Classification (GTDB taxonomy): domain Bacteria; phylum Pseudomonadota; class Gammaproteobacteria; order Legionellales; family Legionellaceae; genus DDPF01. The sequence goes on along the minus strand of JAOAUO010000136.1, from coordinate 4,976 downwards.
AACAGGGCACATATTTATGCAGACGATGCGGATTGGCCCTGTTTCGAGCGAACAGTCAATTTAGTGCAGGTTGCGGTTGGCCTAGTTTTGATGACGACATGGCACATGCCATCAATGAAGTGCCCGATCGCGATGGCGTAAGGGTTGAAATATGCTGCCATCGCTGCGGTGGGCATTTGGGGCATGTGTTTACGGGTGAATACTTCACAGAAAAAAACAAACGTTTTTGTGTCAACTCGCGGTCAATTGATTTTGTGACAGACCCTGCGGTGGTGGATACAGAAGAGGCCATTCTAGCAGGAGGATGCTTTTGGGGAGTGGAGTATTACCTGAAGCAAGTGCCGGGTGTATTAAAGGTGGAGGCAGGGTATTCAGGCGGCGCCGTCGGCAACCCTACGTATGAGCAAATCTGCCAAGGCAACACCGGGCATTATGAAGCCGTGCGCGTTGTTTTTGATGTTTCAAAAACAACGTATCGACAGGTATTGACACGATTCTTTGAAATACACGACCCAACACAAAGGAACGGCCAAGGCCCTGATATCGGTCATCAGTATCAAAGTGTGGTGTTTTATTACAACGCCGAGCAACAGGCCGTGGCTGAAGAGCGAGTCTTCGTATTAACCCAAAAAGGGTATGATGTCGTCACGACGTTGAAGCCTGCGCACGTATTTTGGCCAGCAGAAGGCTTTCACCAAAATTATTATGCTAGACAGGGGACATTGCCTTATTGTCATCGACCCATTGAGCGGTTTAAACTGGATAGAAAAATATTGTGATAACCTTCACAATTGGATCTTGGACGGGTGATGACGGACTATAAACTGAGTGTGCATGAAAAAACAGTGATGGTTGCCTGGGGGGATATGGATGCCTTGGGCCACGTTAACAACGCACGGTATTTTGATTATTTTCAAGAAGCACGCATTGATTGGTTGGCAAGTCTCGGGCTTGATTTGAAGCAAACAACCGGGCCTGTGGTTATCCAAATTGCTTGTACATTTTTAAAACCGGTCGTCTATCCGGCCCAATTAACACTGCGTAGTTCATTGCATAGTCCTGGGCTCACAAGCATGATGATGGATCATGCGGTTTATCAAGGCTCAGACTTAATGGCAGAAGGTCACTGCAAGTTGGTTTGGGTTGATTATCAACGCAACAAATCCATTCCGTTTCCGGACTCCATTCGCAGGTTATTTTTATAAATGGATATTTTAACCTTAGATGCAGTGCAATCCTGGTTAATGCCCCGACCCCATGATGCAAACAAAGGCCTTTTTGGGCGCGTGTTGGTTTTGGGTGGTGATCTCGGTATGCCGGGTGCCGTGCGTATAGCCGCCGAGGGAGCGGCCCGTGTTGGGGCGGGGCTGGTGACCGTGGCCACCCGCCCAGAACACGTCTTAAGCACGGTGAGTACACGTCCTGAATTATTATGTTATGGATTGAATGCCGATGCGACGGGATTGGATGCACTTATCGTTGAAGCCACCGTGATTGTATTGGGCCCTGGTTTAGGGCAAAGTGCCTGGTCTCAATTGATCTTCGATGCCGTGATGCAATCATCCAAGCCATTATTAATGGATGCCGACGGACTCAATTGGCTTGCACGCATCCCGCCAGAAATACCTCGAAAAAATTGGATATTAACCCCTCATCCAGGCGAAGCTGCGCGTCTGTTAAAGACGACAGTAAAACACATTCAATCGGACCGAATGCAGGCCGCATCGTTATTACAGCAGCGATTCGGTGGGGTAGTCGTATTAAAAGGGGCGGGCACATTGGTTCTTGACGGTACAAAAACGGTGAAAAAGTGTTTGGCTGGCAATCCAGGTATGTCCAGTGCGGGCATGGGCGATTTGCTCAGCGGCATGATAGCAGGCTTTATGGCACAGGGATTGGATGCATGGAAAGCCGCTCAATTAGGTGTGATGTTGCACGCCGAAGCGGGCGATCGGGCGGCTCTAAAGCAAGGGATGCGCGGCCTGTTGGCTTGTGATTTGTTGTTCGAGTTGCCCGCGTTGGTGAATGGACAATGATTGAGGCGCTGATTATATTTGGACGAAATGATAAGCGTGTTTTGCATGTCGTTTTGTCCAAACTCCAATTCAGCCTAATCGGATTTGTTGTCCAGGATGGAGCAGTCGTCGCTTCAGGCTTGGGTTCAGCTGAACCAACGTTTTGACGTGGGTCCGGTTTCTTTGAGCGATTTGGCTTAAACTGTCGCCGGCTTTGATCACATAAGTGCCCGACACGTTGCTGCGCCGCCAAATGACCAACTGTTGACCGTGTCGCAAGGGCTGCTTTGACGTCAATTTGTTCCATGATTTGATATTCGATGTGGACACACCGTATTTTTTTTCTAACGACGCATAAGAATCGTGCCGTTCAACGATATGAATGGTTTTGTATTGTTTGAGCGGAGTGAAGTGAGGTGTCAGTTTCTGCGCGGGTGTTTTTGCGATGACCGTGGTATTTTTTGTGTTTGGAATCAGGACGTATTGGCCTTTTTTAACTGAATTGGATTTGAGCTGATTGAGTTCTTTAATCAGATTGCTGGTGGTGTGATAGCGCTGTGCAATCAATGTTAAATTATCACCCGCACTGACTTGATGCCGCGTCCAGCTGACGCGTTGCTCTTCTGGGAAATGCGCTAAGTTCAAATTAAAATGTTCCACACGATCGACTGGAATCAATAGTTTATACGGGCGATAAGGAGCGGTTGCCCAACGATTATAGCCCGGATTTAATTTAATGAGATCTTTGTAAGAGATGCCCGCGAGCTTAGCGGCATGTGAAAGATCAATTTGAGTCCCTATGTTGACCTCTTCAAAGTAGGGCGCGTGCGGAATGTCAGGCAGGTCTACTTTGTAGCGTTTCGGATTTTGGATGATTTCCGCCAATGCCAATAGTCGTGGAATGTAAGCTTTGGTTTCGTTGGGTACGGGCAATGACCAGAAATGAATATGGCTTCCTGTTTGATGGCTGTTTTTGATGATGCGCGCCATCGTTCCCTCGCCTGAGTCGTAAGCTGCAAACGCCAATACCCAGTCGCCATTGAAAAATTTATTTAAATACAATAAGTAATTGAGAGCGGCATCTGTGGCGGGCCGAATGCTACGCCGTGCATCAAACCACCAATCTTGCTTCAAGCCTAAATCAGTCCCTGTACCGGGCATGAGCTGCCATAAACCCGCAGCGCCCGCACCTGAATAAGCAAAAGGGTCATATGCGCTTTCTATCATCGGAATCAATGCTATTTCACCTGGCATGTGGCGTTTTTTGATTTCCGTGAGAATGTGGTACATGTAGGGTTCGGATTGAGCTAATTTTCGTAAGTAGCTGGGATGTGATATAAGCCAACGGATTTGGCTTTGCACTTCCGGTTGCGTTGCTTGGTGGTTTAATGAAAATTGCTGACGCAAGACGTCCCAGGTGTTGGGTGCGGTGTTTCCTGCCATTGCCTGCATATTTAAAAGGCTGGATAAAAGAAATGAAATAGATAGGAATGTGATTAATTTAGACTTCAATGCATGGCCTGATTTCAAAGACAATGATGCAGTGTACTAAATAAATCAGGAAGAATAAACCTATTTGGTTTGTTTTTATCCCGAAAGGATTGTATTTAAACGAAATCGTCTTTTTTGTCCCGTAATTGTTTGAATGTTGAGAGTGAATCGGGGGAGGTTGCGCCGTGAAATTGAGCATATTTTTGTACGGATTTGGCATCTGTACGCAAAAACGGATTGATTTTCTTTTCCAATGCAATCGTTGAAGGCAAGGATAATGAGATGGGTTGATTCGCTAATATTTGGCTGTGCTGACGGAGATCTAAGTTGTCTGGTTCTATCGTTGCGGCGAATCGTAAATTTTGGCGTGTATATTCATGTCCACAGTATACCTGGGTGTTTTCCGGCAGTTGTTTTAATTGTAGCAGCGAGTCATGCAAGGCTTCGATTGTGCCATCAAACACACGGCCACAGCCGCCTGAAAACAAGGTATCGCCGCAAAATAGCCAGTGTTGATGGGGTTCGTAATAACAGATGTGTGTGGCTGTATGGCCTGGTGTGCTGAGTGCCTGGAATATGTAAGGCTCAATGGGGATGGGAACATGGCTCTCTGCAATGGTATAGGGTTGTGGGATGCGTTGATCATGGGGTGCATATGCACGTGCGTTTGGAAAGGCCGCCAGCAAATCATGCAAACCACCTAAGTGATCCAGATGATGATGCGTTATCAATATGTTGTTTAACAAAAACCCTGTGCTATGGGCAAACGATAGCACAGGAGCTGCATCACCTGGATCAACGCACGTGAAGGTTTTATGTTCGTCGTTCGTAATGACCCAGATGTAATTGTCTTGAAAAGCAGGCAACGCGATGGGCATCATGATGGGGTGTGAACCGTGTCCATCAGATAAGAAGACACGCCCGGGTTAAACACTTTTCGCAATGCTTGCAATGCCAGTTTCAGCTCCTCTGCCAGCACGTAAGGCGGATTGATAATCCACATCCCACAGCCTGTCATGCCTGGTTTTTCAGTGCCTGTTAAGTAAAATTCAACACGTAAACTGCTGGTCGCACCGATGTCAGTCATGCCACGCAACAATTGCTTGTGCAATTTATTATCAGTCAAAGGGTACCAAAGGCAGTAAACTCCGGTAGAAAAACGTTGGTAGGCGGCTTTGATTGCGATGGGGATTTTGCGATAGTCGGTTTTAATTTCAAAAGATGGATCCATAAAAATCAAGCCGCGTCTTTCGGGAGGCGGTAGCAGTGCGTTCAGGCTCTCTAAGCCATCCGTATCGCTGTAAAAAACGCGTTTTCCTCGTTTAGGCAGTTGATTTAAATATTCAAACTCGCCTGAATGCAATTCGTTGAAAAACAACCGATCTTGAGGGCGTAGTGCTTGAATGGCCAATTCAGGTGAGCCTGGGTAGTACTGTAAAACATGGTCAGGGTTTAATTGCCGTATAGACT
>JAOAUO010000135.1:7181-7407 GCA_030157565.1 Legionellaceae bacterium | reverse complement strand
GAAAATGGTTGTCATAATAATCCAAACCAAGAAAACGTCTACCCGAGGTTTGGCTGGTTCGTTTTCGATACAGCCTCACCAACTCCGCTTGCTCTACCATGTTGATATGTCCACAAAATTACACGCATTCAGCGCTTAAACCAATGAATAACGTAGAATGTACATAATTGTGTTTATTTTGTCAACATAATGGCACCATTGAATTCATGGTGTGTATCTGACCAGA
>JAOAUO010000135.1:0-7171 GCA_030157565.1 Legionellaceae bacterium | reverse complement strand
GTCCCGCGATTTGTCCGCGGGACGTAGTCGGAGGGTTTACCCCGTATGAAGAACTCGACATGCGTGTTTTTTCATGTCGCGTTCTTCATGCTCTAAATTAGCAAGCTAACGCATCGGTTGCGGTCATGTAGTCATAACCTAAATCCCTCGCCACGGCTTCATAAGTGATCATGCCTTGATGCACATTCAGTCCATTTAATAAGTGCCCATCACTCAACAAGCCTTGCTTGACGCCTTTCGTTACCAAACTCAATATAAACGGCAACGTGGCGTTATTCAAGGCAAACGTAGATGTTTTAGGCACAGCTCCTGGCATGTTGGCGACGCAATAATGCACCACACCGTCCGCCATGTACGTGGGGTCTTGATGCGTTGTGGGCCGACTGGTTTCAAAACAACCGCCTTGATCAATCGCTACATCCACAACGACCGATCCTGGGCGCATGGCCTTTAACATGGCGCGCGTGACCAATTTAGGAGCGGATGCACCATGCACCAAAACGGCCCCCACCACCAAATCCGCATCCACCACATAACGCTCCAATGCCTCGCTGGTGGCATAGATGGTGTTTAATTTGGATCCGAACTGAAAATCAAGTTCACGCAATCTAGCCAATGATTTATCGAGAACCGTGACATGGGCGCCCATCCCCATTGCCATGCGCGCGGCATTCGTGCCGACAACCCCTCCCCCAATCACCACGACATGCCCAGGGGATACACCGGGTACGCCACTTAATAAAATACCACTGCCACCCTGTGCCATCTCCAGGCAATGCGCGCCGGCTTGAATGGACATGCGCCCGGCCACTTGTGACATGGGTGTTAATAATGGCAATCCACCATCGTTTTGGGTGACCGTTTCATATGCAATCGCAGTCACGCCCGATTCTTTCAATAAGCGCGTTTGCTGACGATCAGGCGCTAGATGTAAATAGGTGAATATCGTCTGTCCCTCTCGCAATCGCCGGCACTCGACGGGCTGCGGTTCCTTCACTTTGATGATGAGCTCCGCTCTTTCAAACAGCTCATCTACAGAATCCACGATTTCAGCACCGACTAATTGATAGTCTTCATCCGTAATACCAATCCCTAAGCCTGCATTCCGCTCAACCAATACAGCCCCACCCACTCGAATCACTTCGCGCACACTGCCAGGAACCAATCCGACTCGATTTTCTTGTGGTTTAATTTCTCTCGGCACGCCCACGATCATCAATGTTTACTCCCTGTTTGGCGTTTGGAGGACATGACATGCAAACACACGCATGTCATGTCCTCCAAATCGATTCAGCTCATCCCTCGTTAGAGAGCTCAGTGTATTTTATCGAGGGTTTGAGCGCTGGCTCACCATCACAAACCTCTCATTCAATACGCGGGCCGTCTTCAGCCTCGACAAGCCCATTCTATTTGAATAGGAATGCATGAGGCCCTTTTCATGCCTTCCTGTTCAAGATCAAGTCAACCAGTTCTGGGACCAACTCAAATAAATCGCCCACCAAGCCATAGGTCGCCCATTGAAAAATCGGCGCATCGGGATCTTTATTAATGGCAACAATGACTTTCGAATCTTTCATACCGGCCACATGTTGAATCGCGCCTGAAATACCAATCGCAATGTATAAATCGGGCGCCACCACTTTGCCTGTTTGCCCCACTTGATAATCGTTTGGCACAAAACCTGCATCCACTGCGGCACGGGAAGCGCCCACAGCCGCACCCAACGCATCCGCAAGGGTTTCAATCCACTTAAATTTTTCAGCACTTTGCAGACCACGTCCACCCGAGACCACGATTTTCGCATGGCTTAAATCAGGTCGCACGGAAGGGCTGAGTTCATGCCCCACAAAGGCCGTGCGTGTTGGCTCGAAAACCCGTTCAATGCGCTCAATGCAACACGCTTCTTGCGTTTGCACAATCGGTTCAAACGCGCTGCTACGGATCGTGAACACTTTTATCGCATCTAAAACCCGTACGGTTTCGATGGCATTGCCCGCATAAATAGGATGTTGTACCGTTTCGTGATCCACAATGCGCGTCACATCGGAGACTTGCGCCACATCCAACAAAGCCGCAATTCGAGGCAGGGTATTTTTTGCTTGTGCGCTGGAAGCCGCCAGCAACACCGTGAAAGACGGGGCGAGAGAGACCACGAGTTCGCTGACGTTCTCGGGGAGTGAATGGGCATAGCAGGGATGATCAACCCACCAAACCACCCCAACACCAGCGAGCGTTGCGGCCTCTTCCGCCACCGATTGGCATTGGTGCCCTAGTATCAATAAAATGGGTTTTTCATCAAACAACAATGCGGCATTCAGTACGTTCCGAACAGAGGGGTTCATCTGATGATTATTGTGTTCTACTAAAATGAGCGTGGGCATGTTTTATCCTTAGGAACGCAATCCTTAAAGTACTTTGGCCTCGTGTTGCAACTTATCCACCAACGCCGCCACCGAGTCGACCCTCTCCCCCTTCGTTCGAACGGCCGGCGGCGTCACAGAGATGATTTGAATATGATCGTTTAACACCAGGCCTAAGGCATCCAAGTCTAAAATAGTCAGCGGTTTTTGTTTGGCTTTCATGATGTTAGGCAAGCTGGCATAACGGGGCACATTTAAACGCAAGTCCGTGCTAACAACAGCCGGTAATGTCACATCCCATGTTTCCACGCCGCCGTCTATTTCTCGCGTCACACGGATTGTATCGCCTATGGCGTTTAATGCGGAGGCGTAGGTGGCCTGAGGCCAATCCAATAAGGCTGCCAACATTTGTGGGGTTTGATTATTATCGCCATCAATCGATTGCTTGCCCATCAAGACCAGCTGCGGCTGCTCATCAAGGACGATTTTCTTTAAAATTTTTGCAAGATTTAAACTGCAGTGAATGCTATTTGTGCGCACGAAAATAGCGCGATCAGCGCCTAAGGCCAAGCCTTGTCGGAGCGTTTCCTGGCAAGAATCCGCCCCAATGCTCACGACAACGACTTCGGATGCGACCTGTTTCTCTCGTAAACGCAGTGCTTCTTCAACCGCAATCTCATCAAATGGATTCATTGACATCTTAACATTCAATGTATCTACGCCGGTTTGATCCGATTTAACCCGTACGCGAACATACGGGTCAACCACACGTTTGACTGCAACCAATATTTTCATCATCCCTCACGATTGGAGTTTGGACGAAACGACATGCAAAAAAACGCATGTCATTTCGTCCAAATAAAATCAGGTCCTCAATCTTTAGAGAGCGCCGCGTATTGAATCAAGGGCTTGAGTCTGTCTGCTCACCCTAGCAATCCTCGATTCAATGCGCGAAGCATTCTCTATATCCATGAACCCATTATCCTCTTCTTTTGTCCAATGCCCAACTCACCACATTCATTTCAATTGGCAACACGCCACGAACCATCCGCTTGTCGACAGGCTTTCCCATAAATCTGTTGACTCTTGCCGCCGATATTAGCGTGCGTGATGTATTCTCGGCAAGGTTGTTCATGCGTATAGTATGTCCGTGTTGGTTTTACGGTATATTGATTGCCATTGTCTGGATTTTTCCACTGCGTCGCTTGCCCGACTGGCGTGGTTTCCAACGCGTGTTGCATTTCCATTTTATCTTGTCTATCCATATACTGACCAATTCGCCCACCTAAGAATGCACCGAGCAATGCTCCTCCGGCCGCAGCGGCGACTTTACCCGCCCCGCCCCCAAATTGGCTGCCAATCAATCCGCCCACAACACCACCCGTAATCGTACCCACGCCTTCATTGGTCACATCCGCGCAACTGGATAACAGTATAGACAAAGACAACGAAGCCACCATTATTTTTTTCATGTGCATCACCTGTATAATTATGTTTTATTGGAGTCCCTCATCGCAACCCCCCTGATTAAATACACGAACCATCCTCAGTCTCGATGAGCTGACTATATTTGGACAGAAAAGCATGAGGCCTGTTTCATGCTTTTTTGTCCAAACTCCAATTTACCGAACCCTTGACGAAACATGGCAAAGGAGTTCATACGGAATCGTTCCTGCTGATTGAGCAATGCGCTCTACGGGAACATGCTGCCCCCACAACTCCACGGCATCGCCGACCCGCACTGCGAGATTGTCGGTTAAATCAATGGTCAACATATCCATCGAAACACGGCCCACAACAGGCACCAGAACGCCATTCACCCAAACCGGGGTATTCGGTGCAATATGCCGAGGGTAACCATCTCCATAACCCACTGCAACCACACCAATGACCGACGGCGTATCCCGCATCCAGCTCCCGCCATACCCAATGCGTGCGTTTGCCGGATAATGGTGAATCACACTGACCGCGGATTCAAAACGCATGACCGGAATCAAGCCTAACGCTTGGGCCGTTTGATTGGGGAAAGGCGAGACGCCATATAACATGATACCCGGCCGTACAACATCCGCATGGGCTTCAGGCAATGCCATGATAGCGGCTGAATTCGCCATGCTGCATATCCTCTGTTCATTGGGATGCCGTATCTGATTGAACACCTCCAACTGCAGGCCATTGCTGGGATGATTCGGCTCATCGGCACACGCCAAATGGCTCATTAAACCGATTTCATCCTGCACCCAAGGACAGGCGTTTAAAGCATCCATCACGCCAGGCACTTCGCTGGCTTCAAATCCTAAGCGATGCATGCCGGTGTCGACTTTAACCCAGATCTTAACGGTCTGAGCCAATGGGCACGCCAATAACCACTCCAACTGGCACGCCTGGTGTATTACGCATTGTAACTGTAAATCAGCCACTCGCGGCCACTCGTCTGAAGTAAAGACGCCTTGAAACAAAACGCAATCACGTTGGCTTCCCAGCGCGCGCAGCGCCACGGCTTCTTCCATACACGCCACGCCAAACGCATCCACATGCGCATCCAGAGCCGGCAACACAGAGGCCAACCCACAGCCATATGCATTGGCTTTCACCATGGCCACTATTTTTTTATTCGGAGCCCATTGCTTCACTCGTTGCACATTGTGCAACAAGGCCGCTTTGTTAATGGTGATTCGAGTGGGTCTTGCCACGTCAGTCCGCCCCTTGATAACCGCTAAAGGCCAAATCTTCAAATCGAGTATATTTCCCCAAAAAGGCGACGCGCACGCGTCCGATGGGGCCATTTCGTTGCTTTGCAATGATGATTTCAGCGCATCCCTTGTCTGGGCTGTCTTCGTTATACACTTCATCACGGTAAATAAAGCAAATCAAATCGGCATCCTGCTCAATTGCACCGGATTCTCGTAAATCGGACATCACGGGGCGTTTGTCTTGTCGCTGCTCCAAACTCCGGTTTAACTGTGACAACGCAATCACAGGCACACACAATTCCTTCGCCAATGATTTCAAGCTCCGCGAAATTTCAGAAATTTCGGCCGTTCGATTATCTGCTTTAAAACCCGAAATTTTCATGAGCTGCAAATAATCCACCACAATCAGGCCCAATTGCCCATGTTCTTTCATTACACGCCGCGCGCGCGCGCGCATTTCTGCGGGACTTAACGCCGGTGAATCATCAATGAACAAAGGGGCTTCAGACAGCATGTGCACGGCAGAGGTGACGCGTGGCCAATCATCATCTTCCAATTTACCCGTACGAATACGATGCTGATCAATGCGCCCTAACGACGACATCATCCGCATAGCCAATGAATCGGCCGGCATTTCCATTGAAAAAACCAGCACGGGTCGCGCGGCCTTGATGGCCACATGTTCCGCAATATTCATGACCAATGTCGTTTTACCCATGGATGGCCGACCGGCCACGATGATTAAATCAGACGGCTGTAGGCCAGATGTTAACTCATCCAAATCAGCCAATCCCGTAGCAAGGCCGGTGATGGATTCGCCACTGTGGTACAAGGCATCAATTTTCTCGACAGCGCGCACTAAAATCGACTTGATGATTTCAGGACCGCCATCGCCTGCGGTTTGCTCGGCAATGGCAAACACATGTCGTTCAGCAAAATCAAGCAATTCAGGGACATCGCGATTGCCGGGATTATAGGCTGAATCAGCGATGGATGTGGCCACGGCAATCAATTGGCGCTGAACGGACTTTTCGCGCACGATATCGGCGTACGCGGACACGTTAGCCACACTGGGTGTATTATTGGCCAATTCAAACAGGTACGCTTCCCCGCCGGCATCATCCAGGTGATTATTCGATTTCAAAGTATCGAGCAAGGTCACCACATCAAAGGGTTGACTTTTCGAGGCTAAATTAACAATCGCTCGAAATAAAATACGATGCTCCGTGCGATAAAAATCAGCTTCGCATAATTTTGTGCTAATTTTGTCCCAAACTTGGTTTTCAAGCAGCAGTCCGCCGATGATAGACTGCTCTGCTTCCATCGAGTGAGGCGGACGCTTCAACGGATCGGTTGTTTTTTTACGTGCTTGCAGTTCTGACATGGCTTCAACGAAAAGACGGTATGGGTGTCCATTATACCCATCAAACACCCAAAAGTAACGTTCATGGGGATTGTTTTAAAAAAGGGCAAGGCACCGTTCATCAATCCTGTGTTATACTAAAACTATCCTTAAAAACGAAAGTTAATCCAATGAAACTACTGTTTGATTTTTTTCCTATCATTCTTTTCTTTATTTGCTATAAATTTTTTGGCATATACATCGCAACGGCCGTTGCGATGGCCTCGTCACTCTTGCAAGTGCTGGTTTACCGGCTAAAGTACCAACGGTACGAGCGCATGCACTTGATCAGTTTGGTTTTGATCCTAATCTTAGGGGGTGCGACCTTGTTTTTTCATAATCCTTGGTTTATTAAATGGAAACCAACCGGGATTTATTGGTTATCCTCATTGGCGTTTATTGCCTCAACGTTCATCGGGAAAAAACCACTGATTCAAAAAATGATGGATGGGAATATCCAATTGCCCGATAAAATTTGGTGCCGTTTAAACCTGGCTTGGGCCATCTACTTTATGATAATGGGCGGTCTCAATATTTACGTAGCTTACCATTACAACACAGACGTTTGGGTTAATTTCAAACTCATTGGCGGCGTTGGCTTTATGTTGGTTTTTGTCTTCATCCAAGCCATGTACCTGACCCGGCATGCGATAGAACAACCCACCGCCGAAGAACCCCACTAAGGAACAGACATGCGCCTGCTGCTGGTTGAGGAT
>JAOAUO010000134.1:32732-36722 GCA_030157565.1 Legionellaceae bacterium | reverse complement strand
ACCAAAATGCGACGTCATCTCAAGCCGTGGCTCAAGAATTAAACGTGCCCAGCTTTACAGATTATCGTGAATTATTTGGCCAAGTGGATGCCGTCAGCATTGCAGCGACTACCAAAGCCCACTTTGCAATAGCGAAAGACTGTCTTGCGCAGGGTATTCATGTATTGATTGAAAAGCCCATCACAGAAACCGTGGCGCAAGCGAAAGAGTTGATTGCATTGGCGGCCGCTCACTCAGTCAAACTACAAGTCGGGCATCTGGAACGATTTAATGCAGCACGCTTGGCGCTTGACCCTTTTCTCAGCGCTCCATTATTTATTGAATCCCAACGATTGGCGCCTTACAATCCACGCGGTGCGGATGTAAACGTGATTCTTGATTTAATGATTCATGACATTGACATCATTCAAACGATTGTACACAGCCCCATTCAACACATTGAAGCGCAAGGGGCACCAATTTTGTCTTCATCGATAGACATTGCGAATGCCCGTATTACATTTGAAAACCATTGTGTAGCAAATGTTACAGCCAGTCGAATCAGTTTTAAAACAGAACGGAAAACGCGCATTTTTCAAGCCGACACGTATATATCCATTGATTATCAAGAAAAACAGTTTGCCGTTTTTCAAAAAGGCACGGGCGAGATGTTTCCTGGGATCCCGGAGATTATCCGTCATCAATCCGTGATTGAACAAGGGGATGCGTTGCTAGAGGAAATCAAATCGTTTGTTCAATGCATCATCCATGACACGGAACCCATGGTTACGGGTCAAGAAGGGTGTAATGCGCTGGCCACCGCAGCAGAGATAACCGCCTTGATTGACAGCAACTTAATGGCAAGACATGCAACCTGTTAAGCGATTGGTGGTCATAGCCGGTGAAGAGTCCGGAGACATGCACGCAGCATCGTTTATTCGAGCACTCAAAACACGGCACACGAATCTTGAAATCAGTGGCATCGGTGGCAAACACATGCAAGATGCCGGTGTATTGCTCATCAGTGATTTGGCACGGTTTGGTGTCACTGGGCTCTCCGAGGTCATCAAACACTTCGGTGTGATTCGGCGTGCATTTAAAGACATCAAAGCGCATTTAACGGCCAATAAACCCGACTTGCTTGTTTTAGTGGATTATCCTGGGTTTAACTTGCGGCTGGCGCGTTTCGCAAAAACCGTGTTAGGCATTCGCATTGTGTATTACATCAGCCCACAAATTTGGGCTTGGAAAGCCAATCGCATCCATGCCATCCGAGCCCATGTGGATCACATGGCGGTGATTCTTCCTTTTGAAAAACAAGGGTATGAACGCGCAGGGGTACCCGTTTCTTTTGTGGGCCATCCCTTAGTAGACAGCATGATAGCATGTGATGACATGCACGCAATAAGACAAAAATTTGGCCTGCCTTCAAATAAACGGATCATCGCCCTGCTGCCAGGCAGTCGCACACATGAGATTGAGCGGCACATGCCGGTACTGCGCGACACCGCACGCCGATTATGTGAACAATACGATGATTTGCATTTTGTGATCCCTATCGCCAGAACCATCGAGCTAAAACAAATCAAGTCCTATTTTATCCACACCACCCTGCCATGCACCTTCATCAACGGCCACGCCATTGAAACCGCGGCCTGTAGTGATTGCGTGGTTGTAGCCTCTGGCACCGCCTCGCTGGAGTGCGCTCTGCAAATCAAGCCCATGTGTATTATTTATAAAGCATCTTGGCTCACTTATTTAGCCGCCCTTAAACTGATCAAGGTCCATTATTTAGGTTTGTGTAATTTATTAGAAAACGAAATGATTGTGCCGGAATTATTGCAATACGACTGCAATGCGACTGAATTAAGCCGTGTTGTGATGGATTTATTAGAGAATGAAGACGTCAAACAGCGCATGAAAACCCGATTGCTTCGGCTCAAAGCATCGCTTTCCTCGCTTGAATCAGATTGCACTATCATCGATTTGATTGAAAAAGAACTGTATTAACCATTGGGTGATTTGGACGAAATGACATCCCTGTTTTCGGCCTCGGTCATTGTTTCGCCACCCGTCATTGCGAGCGCAAGTGTTTCTGGCGAAACGATGACGAAGGCCCTTTTTTCGTCTGTCGCTGATTAAATAAACTTCGTTTTTAACTGTTCTAGCACTTGATCAGTACCGGTAGAGGGATGAGAATCGCTCTTCGTCCCATTCATAAAAAAAGAATGTCGATGAGCGCTATATGAATCCGTGTTGATCGCCTGCATGATTGCCCCCCCTATCTCTTCTTGAGTGAACATTTCCTGTTCTTTTTTCGCATCTAATAACTGATTTAATGCGCGAATGGTGCCACTATTATGCCCGTAATGACCGGCACTTAAAAACAAAAGAATACAATTATAGACAACATACGTCGTTTTATAAGTCTTCAATATTTCATCAAACGCTTCGCGTGTTATACACTGTGGACGAGCTTGTATTGAGGATGCTCCTGATTCTGAGATGGGGCGCGTCAAGGCTTCTTTCTGCCAGTCCACGTACTGTTGTGTTTGTTCTAAAATCAAAGCAGTTAACCCATTTATTTCAATCCGATCGGTCGCTTCCAATGTCGATAAATAGTGGTTTGCATAATCACGTTCGGCCTGATCACCATCGTTTTGCATCAGTGTCAGTAAAATAACGGCAAACGTTAGCTGCCCTTCAGGGGTGTCATTGTGCAGTTTTTTTTCTTTTGCCTGCTGAAAGTACTGTGGAAGTGAGATGTATGGCAAATGATTTTTACCAGGCCCTACGGCATCACGCACAAAAGGAATGATTTCACCCAGGACTCTATTTGTAGTAACACTTGAAAAATCTGAACTAATGCATTCTATTGCCTGCCGCATAGTCGGATCAGTTAACGCTTGAAAATCAGGAACACTATCATGAGGCAGTAGTTCGTAATGACCTTGTTTTAGATAAACATAGATGGGCTGTAAATTCGCATCTGTGGCACTTGTCGACGCTTCTAAAACATACCCTGAGGTGGTCCAATTATGTACCCGCATCGATAAACCAAACGGGCGATAAAAATATTGCTCTGCCTCACGGTTTTGCAAGGCAAAATACCGGCCCGGTGTTGCATACTCCAGCGCTTCATTAGGATTATGCGAATAGTATTCACGCAGATCTTCAGGAATCAATCGGAGTGGATCTTCGACGATATCTCTCAAAATCATGAGATTCTCATCCGTTTGCTGTTTATTGGCTTCATTTGCTATAAACTGCCGAATAACCGGTGCAAAAATGAGTTCCAGTTCAGAAAAATGATATCGACGAATAAAATCATCAAACTCTCTCCAAGTCAGTTCGCGATTCAATCCATACCAGTCTTGAAAACAAACCCTGAGTTGCTTGTAGCTTTCAATATTCGCCTCTTCCGCATCACCTTGCGCTATCTTATGGATTTTTTGGAACAATGATGGCAGAGCACAATTGAGTGCGCAGTTAAATAAGGCCCCGGAAATTCTAGGGAGTGGGGTGATTTCAACATCCGTTATTTGAGGTAATCGCATACATAGATCCAGGCATTTTTTTAATGTTTTATAATTATACATGAAGAGTGGATTGTGGTCCATCATATCGTATCAAAACGGTGTATCCAGTCACCATCACCAGGTAAAAGCAACCGCCCCATTCTTGCATTTGACCGCAGGTCAAATGCAAGAATGGTTACCCTTAACGCCGTTTAGCCCGCTTCAGCAAACGTTGCCGGTGTTTGACCTGCTTATCCGTCAAGGTGTTTTTCCGGTCTTTAAATGGGTTGGTGCTATTTTTAAATTCCAGTTTCAATGGCGTGCCAACCAGGCCTAATTCCGTAGTAAACGCATTGGCCAAATAACGCTTGTAACTGTCAGGCAATGCATCCACTTGATTGCCATGGATCACAACGACCGGTGGATTGTGACCGCCTGTGTGTGCGTAACGTAATTTAATGCGGCGGCCCAACACAGCTGGTGGCTGATGTGC
>JAOAUO010000134.1:7165-32722 GCA_030157565.1 Legionellaceae bacterium | reverse complement strand
TCGAGTTAATTTGGGCGTAGACAGCACTTGCACGGCCGAGGTATAGGCTTGCATGATGTCCTTAAATAACCCTCCCACCCCACTGCCGTGCAGCGCGGATATAAAGCGTATTTTGGCAAAATTGACGAAATGGAGCCGACGCGTTAATTCTGTTCGAACGGCTTCTTTATGATCCTCATCCAATCCATCCCATTTATTCACCGCAATGACCAGCGCTTTGCCCGACTCCACAATAAAGCCTAATAAATGCAAGTCTTGATCGGTCAGCCCTTCTGTTGCATCAATGAGCATAAGACACACATTGGACTCTTTAATCGATTGCAGTGTTTTAATGACAGAAAATTTTTCGATTTTTTCATCCACACGCGCGCGCCGTCGAACACCCGCCGTGTCAATCAATACATAATGCTGTGCATCCCGTTCAAAAGGAATCGCAATGCTATCGCGTGTGGTGCCAGGCAAATCGTAAACAACGACACGCTCTTCACCTAGAATCCGATTCACCAGCGTCGATTTACCCACGTTGGGGCGTCCAGCAAAGCAAATTTTCACGGGATTATCTTCCGACGGAATCTCTTCAACCGCCAGTTCGAAATGTTCAGTGACGTCTTTTAGTAAGATGGGCGTGCCGCGTCCGTGTGTTGCTGATACAGGATAGATGTCATGAAAGCCCAATGATTGAAAATCAGCGCAAGCCACATCTTCATCCATGCCGTCTGTTTTATTCACCACCAAATAAACAGGCTTGCTCATTTTTCGTAGGCGCATCGCAATATCACGATCAACTGACGTAAGTCCCGCGCGCCCATCCACCAGAAAAAACACACAATCGGCTTCATCCAATGCAAATTCAGATTGTTTAGACATCAATGCATCAACGGCCACATCTTCAACCCCAACACCCCCAGTATCCACCACGATAAATGGTTTTTTTTCAAACACAGCATCGCCGTATTGCCGATCACGTGTCAGTCCAGGGAAATCAGCCACCAAGGCATCTTGAGTATGAGTAATCCGATTAAACAACGTTGATTTTCCAACATTTGGACGGCCCACTAACGCAATAACAGGAATCATATTATGAACTCACAGAAAGACAATTTAATTTCCCATTTGCAGTCATCACATAGACACGATGACCGGAAACCGTCGGTGCAATATCAACGGCTGCAGTGAGTTGTATGCGAGAAATGAACTCGCCATTTTGAGTGGACAACAGGTGCAGATAACCTGTTTTATCTCCCACAACCAAGCGATTCCCCATCAAAACGGGCTCAGACAGCCCTCGCGCTTTCAGCAAATCTTGTTTCCATTTAACTTGCCCGTTCGTTCTATCAAACGCCCACAGCACATCATCACTGTCCGTCATATACAGCGATCTGTCATCAATGCTTATATTCCGATATGTAGAGGCCGGCTTATTCCAAATAAATTGGCCATTTTCAAGCCTTAATGCACCCACATAGCCTTGGTAGCTGGCTAAATACACCACGCCTGCGCGCACAATGGGATCCGCGTCAATATCGACCAAGCGTTCAACATCACTAGAGCCACTGGCATAAGCGATGCTTTTCTGCCAAAGAACATGACCAAACTGAAGATCCACCGCATCCAATTTGCCGTCTGAATAACCCACTAAAATCTGAGATCCCATGATGACAGGCGATGAACTGGCTTTTAAAATCAAGCTAGGTGACCCATGGTCAACAACCCAAATTTTTTGACCGGTTCGCAGATCAAAGGCATACAAATGGCCATCAATGGATTTAACAATGACTTGATGATCGGCAATCGCGGGTTTTGACAAAATATCACTGGAGACTTTTGCGTGCCAAACCTCGGTTCCATCGGCTTGCTTTAATAACACGACTTGAGAGGCATTCGTTCCCAGCGCAATCAATCCGGCTGAAACAGTGGGCCCACTGGCGATGCCGTGGGCTAGTTGGCGTGACCATAGAACGTGCCCTGTTCCCTTATCAAGCGCTTGAACCATCCCATTTGCATCGGCTGTATAGATGTTATTTCCGCGAATCACGGGCTTTAATTTCAAATATGAACTGGATTGATTAGACTTTCCAATGGGCACAGACCATGTCAACGCAATGGTGGCTTTTGAAGTGATTGCCGTTAAAGGGGATGGCTTGGGCGTGTTGTCTTTCCCCAAAATGTAATTATCCACCTGTGTGCAGGCTTGTAAAAGGGCACAAAGCCCAACAACCATGAATCGTGTCTTCATAAACGCATTAAGCCTTATTTTTAGTTGCAGCGGTGAGCGCGGCCAATTCATTGACCTTCATCTCTAAAAAGGGATTGCCCATGCCCTTCTTTTGAACCTCTTCTGTCGCACTGCGATAAAATGAGACCGCTTGTTCATAACGAGACGTGGCCGCGTAAATATCCCCTTTCAATTCATTCACCAACGGAAGATAGGCCGCATCATCGACTTGCGCCAACTCTTCCAATGCTTGTGTATACGATTTATCGGCAGCCAATAAACGGGCTAATCGAACCCGCGCGACTTGTTGCAAGGCATTGACCTTGGCGTGCGCAATCACATAGTCTAATTGCTCACGGGCTTCTGGGTATTTCTCATTCACGGCATAGAGTCGCGCTAAAGTCAGGCGTGCCGCATCGGCATAAACCGTCTTGGCATAATCGGTGGTCAACTGCTTAGCAAAACCCCGAACGCCTTTGTTATCATGGTTTGAAAAAGCCATCATGAGGTGTTCATAGGTATTGGATGCTTGTTGAGTGACTTTTTCTTCATGCCAGTTCCAATATCGCACCCCTGAAATGGCCAAGAGTATCAAAGAAAACGACACGATAATAATACTGTTATATCGCTTCCACCAGGACTTAATGGCATCTATTTGTTCATCTTCTGTCATGTATATGGACATCTACTTCTCCTTTTTGCGATCAAAAGCCAAAATGTACGGATTCAACTCCTGTTGCGGAATGGTTTTTTGCTCACCGAATTGTCGCAAATCCTTCACCGTAACGGTTTCGTCTCGACATTCATCTTCACCCATAATCACCGCTAGCCGTGCGCCACTTTTGTCAGCTTTTTTAAATTGACTTTTAAAGCCACCGCCAGCCGTATTCACAACCACACCATCCTCGAGTGCATTCCGAAGGGTTTCGGCTAAAATCAACGCTCGCTGCATCGCTTGATCGCCCATCGCCATGATGAATACAAGTGGAGGCGGTTGAAGAACGGGCTCTAAGGCTAGCGCGTCTCTTAGCAGCAATAAACGTTCCACACCCATCGCAAGCCCAATGGCGTCAGTAGGCGCACCACCGAGGTGCTCAACCAGTTTATCATATCGGCCGCCGGCACAAACAGTGGCCTGGCTTCCTAATTTGTCAGTGACCCATTCAAATACAAGATGACCATAATCGTCCAATCCACGCACTAAAAATGGATTGATAGTGTATTGGATTCCCAGCGCATCCAATCCATGGCATAAATCGGTAAACCGTTGTCGACTCTCATCTCCCATCACGTCCATCAATTTTGGAGCGGCCGCTATCAAGGACTGTAAATTTGGATTTTTGCTATCGAGAATGCGTAAAGGACTTCGATGCAAGCGCTTCTTGCAATCATCGTCTAAAATGTCTGCATGTGGTTGAAAATAATCAATTAACGCTTGACGGTAAGATTCACGTTCGGCCATCGTTCCGAGTGTATTGATCTGCAATTCTACTGAATCGGAGAGACCTAGTGCATTCAAAAATCGTAGACTAATGAAGATTAATTCCAGTTCGATGCCAACACCCGCAATACCGAGCGCTTCCACCCCCAATTGATTAAATTGACGATAGCGCCCTTTTTGTGGTTTTTCATGACGAAACATCGGCCCATGGTACCATAATTTCTGCTGTTGATTATGCAGTAAACCGTGTTCTAAGCACGCGCGCAAACAGCCTGCGGTGCCTTCAGGCCGGAGCGTCAGACTGTCTCCATTGAGATCATTGAATGTATACATTTCTTTTTCAACGATATCGGTCACATCGCCTATGCTGCGTTTAAACAACTGCGTCTGTTCTAACAATGGAAAACGAATTTCCTGATAGCCGTATGCCGTCAATGTTTGAGAAAATTGTTTTTCCAACCACTGCCAGGCAGATGTATCCGTTGGCAATATGTCATTCATGCCACGAATTGCTTGAATGCGTTCAGCCACCACTTTTCTCCACGAGGGTATCTTGACCTGATGATGAAAGCAATGAACGCATTTTTGATAAATCGGTTAACCTGATTTCTGTTTCAGATTGATTGCGTGTAGGCTCAGCACGGCTCACATTCGTCGGGAACATGTGTTCATTGTCTTTATTGGCTTGCCACCAAATGGCGACCGCTATCAATACCACAATAGCAAAAATACTCGTTAACCACCGAACGGCATGTTCTGCTTTATGGGTTTCACGCCGACTTTGCCATAGCGCTTTTTCAGACTTTCTATCCGCATGATTTTCCCGATTAAACAGATCCAACAAAGGCTGGGGAGACACATCGAGTAATTTTGCATACGCACGTAAATACCCTTTAATAAATACACCCTCTGGCAGGTTTTGATAATCATCCGACTCTAATAATTCAATCACCCGAACGCGCAAATGTAATTTTCCAGCCACATACTCAGCGGTGTACCCTCTTTCCATTCGAGCAGCGGCCAACTGAGCGCCAGGTTTTACAGATAATTGATTTTCAACTGCATCCAATGTATCGATTGTATTCATGTCTCACTCCAATGTTGTCAATACTACTGTGTCAACGACCCAATGCTTGCGCCATGGCCATCAAGGTAGTATCGGCATGTAGCAATGCCGGGTGTGCTTCTAAATGGGCCAGTGCTTGCGCACGATGCCCTTGCTTTATTTCTATCTTGACCAGCTCATACAGCGACTGCTTTTTTGACGGATCTTGCGCGAGCGCTTTAGAAAAGTAGCGCTTCGCTTTCTTATTGTTTGATGAAGCAGCAGCACATAATCCTGCATTTTCGTACGCACCCGCCACATGTGTATACTGAAGATCGTTTACAGCGCGTAAAAAATAAGCCTCAGACTCGGCGTATTGGCCACGTCTACATAAAAAAGCACCATAATTATTCAATTGCTCGCCGTTTCCAGGCGCCACCTGCATCGCTTTTCGATAATACCGCTGCGCGTGCTTCATTTCACCACTTTTTTCCATGAAATAAGCCATCGATGCATTGGTATCGGGTGAATCAGGCGCTTGAGCGAGTGCCAGTAATAATTTCTGTTTTGCTCGCGGTCTATCACCCTGTTTTAAATAAGCCAAACCGAGTTGCGTATTATATACAGCCGCCTCATGCTCCGGATCATTTGATTCGTGCGCGGGCTTATTCATCACGTGGCAGGATTGCAACAGCAAGACCACCATCAGGAACATTAAATTCCGTAATTTCAATACAGGCTCTTTCCATAATGAGGATGCGGCATTATACCTTTTGATGAGAAGGATACAATTATTCCGATGTCAATTCTTGTGATTTCGGTGAAAAGTGCAATTTTTTCCAATCTTGGGCTCGACGCGTTTTATCTTGCACCTCGCCGGCCAATTGCCCACAGGCTGCATCAATGTCATCGCCCCGGGTTTTTCGCGTCATGGTCGTGATGCCTTTTGCGGTTAGTTGATCGCGAAAGGCATCAATGGCTGCATTGGAAGAACGCTCATAATGGGTCAATGGAAACGGGTTGAATGGAATTAAATTCACTTTTGAAGGCACATTGTGCAATAGTTTAATCAGTGCCGCCGCATGCTCCGGTTGATCATTCACCCCTTTTAGCATGACATATTCAAATGTCACAACCCGTTTAGGCTCGTCTTTGAAATAGCGCGCGCAGAGCGCCATGAGTTCGGCTAAAGGATATTTTTTATTAATAGGAACCAATTCATTGCGCAAAGCATCGGTAGGCGCATGCAAGGAAACCGCAAGAGCCACCGGACTTTGTTCACGCAAACGCTCCATTTCTGGAATAATGCCGGACGTACTGAGCGTCACACGGCGTTTCGATAACCCGTAGGCATAATCGTCCATCATGATATCCATGGCGGAAACTACCGCATCAAAATTAAGCAGCGGCTCACCCATTCCCATCATGACCACGTTGGTCACCTGCTTATCATGAGCGCCTTGCTGTTGCGACAATTCGCGCACCGCCACCCAGACTTGACCGATGATTTCGGCTGTAGATAAATTTCGATTAAACCCTTGTTTTCCCGTTGAACAAAAACTGCAATTGAGCGCACACCCCACCTGCGATGAAACACACAAAGTCCCTCTTTTTTTCTCAGGAATGTACACGGTTTCAATGCAATTCCCACACGCGAGCTTCAGCAGCCACTTGTGTGTGCCATCACTGGACTTTTGACTGGTCACGATTTCTGGTAAACGAATTTCAGCGATTTGGGCAAGGCGTTCACGCAGTGCTTTACCCAAATTGCTCATTTGTTCAAAATCATCCAATCCAACCTGATGAATCCATTGCATCAATTGTTGCGCGCGAAAAGGCTTTTCGCCCAAATCACTGAAGTACTGACGCATTTGTTGATAATTGAAATCCAATAGGTTGATTTTTTGATTCATGATGGCTTTAAACTCGTTTGCATAAGTCGTGCGGCGCGAAAAAATAGGCGATTTCAACGGCTGCATTTTCAGCACTGTCTGAACCGTGAACGGCGTTGGCATCAATGCTGTCTGCAAAGTCCGCTCGTATGGTGCCAGGAGCTGCATCTTTCGGGTTGGTCGCACCCATTAAATCACGGTGTTTAGCCACCGCATTAGACCCTTCCAACGCTTGAATCATAACCGGGCCTGAAATCATAAAGGACACCAGCGCATTGAAGAATGGTCGGTCTTTGTGAACCGCATAAAAGCCTTCGGCTTGTTCACGTGACAATTGAGCCATTTTGGCCGCAACAATAGACAACCCGGCTTGCTCAAAACGAGTATAAATTTGACCAATCACGTTTTTAGCAACGGCATCGGGTTTAATAATAGATAAGGTTAATTCAACAGACATTCCGAACTCCTGTGTAAGAATAAATCAAAAGTCGACATTATACACGAGTAGCGCTTCGTTTGCATGCTTTGGACGAAATGACATGCAAAAACCCGCTGTTATCCTGGATCCTTAAAATTATGCTACAATAAAAGAGCAGAATTAAAAAAATCCGACCACAAGTAGTATTTCCGTATTGGAGAAGCGATGCCTAACCGAGCCTTTAACAAAGCGCGTCAAGCCAATGGAGTGATTGATCTGTCTCTGCTATCACACATTATCAATGGTCACTTTCTTAAAGGTACATTTACGCTAGAAGGCAATACCTTTCAGCGTACCCTCAGTTATTTGAACCGTTATATTGAATCATTACAACCTGAAGAAAGACCGACCAACATCTTGGCACTTCAAGGTCGAATGACCGGTCTTATCGAGCAAGAACAACGTATCGAGGCCATCAGAGGAATGCGTGATGCCGAAGGACAAGATGCCTTGAATCGGCTCTGTCTGGAATTAGCAGACAACCTCCTGACTACAAAACAACTCTCGTTACCCGGAGGGTGGGTCGCTCCGAGTGGCGGTCATGCCATGCTGTATTTATTCGATCTCACAGAGAAGGATCTTTATTTTCACATTTATAATTCGGGCGCAGGCCTTCATTATCACGCACGTCACTCCGGTTTAAAGCGCGAATTGTATTCTCCCGTGTTGACATACCGTACCCCACTTCCTATCGAAAAACCACAGTTGATTGCATTTTTAAACCGATTGTTATTGCCCAACCTACCCCATTTAATGGACAAAAATACACCGGATTATGATGATGAGCGATTATATAAAGAGGTCTTCCCAAGCATTCATTTCTTGAGTAAAAAGGTCCAATTAATGCCCGCGGGCGATCGAGCGGAGCACTTGCTGACCGCAGGACAACTATCAGGCAACTGTTCGCAACAAGTGTTGCATCAGCTATTAAAAGAAAGCTTCGACAACCCAACCCAATACCAGCAATTTATTTATAAATTTAAACGGCATGCGTTGGATGATTACATGCATGTGATTCGCCATGGCCAAGCGCTGAATCACAAAGGCGTTCGAAATATGCTGCAACACGCACTCAGAACGTTAGAGCGCATATTAATCACGCCAGATCTGTTTGAAGAGGCCTATATACTAAAAGAACACCAAGCACTAAAACCCTATTGGACGCAATTAATGAATAGGCCTGAATCAGAGCCGGCGGCAGCGCGCCAAGGAGCGACCATCATGCCTGAGACGCGATACCGATACTTAAACTCCTTCCAGCAGCCTGTCATATCGGACGCCGCTACAGAACGTTTGACAAGCCAACACCGCTTGCTCCCGCAGATAACATGCTTGAGGGGAGGGGCTGGATTACTGAGCGAGATGGAGACCCTGTTGCTTCAATGTGAGGCATTGAAGGCAAATGAGCAGCGCCTGGATCTCTTAGAGGGATTGGAGCGAGTATTCATTCATTTACCCCTCCCCAATAAAGCGAATAGATGGGATGCGCCCATGGATTTTTACCAAGACATCAACGCGCAGAACCAGACCGAATTTTATCTCATGCTCAATCAATTGAAAAATATCTACACAGAGGCAAACACGACAAAGCAATCACCCCGAACCTTGGTCGTTGGTTTGAGCGTATTGTTTACCGTGGATTACTTGCAACATCGCCTGTCTCCTTGGGGCTCTTTGCATGCGGAGATAAGCTTCGTGGTGAACACCTACTTCAAAGGCCAACACAATAATCCTTATTTGGCTACGAATCATCCGGATTTTGACCGGCGCTTGCAAGCCATCAAAGCATTCTATTTAACGCAGAAGCCTTTATTCCCGAGTGATATTCAGACGAATTTTATTCAGTATTATTCAAACATCATCAATTCAGAGCCTGGAATGAAAGAGCAGCTGCTGGCTCTGCATCACGCCTTACCCGATACTCCAGAGCAACGCGCCCTCAACGCCTTACTAAAAAAGAATCGATGCACGGCACTGTATTATTTCAGTAGGCAGCAAACGACGATTGTTCCCGAACAAGCAGACTACGCCGCGCTGAATCAAAAATTCATCAACCAAAATTTGCTAGAAAAAAACCTATGCGATATGTTATCTCATTTTATCAACACCGCTGAATACGGGGATATTGATTGTGATTTATTTAACAGGGAAGGAATAAAATATATCACCCTACAAGGAAGGCTCTCCGTGCTTTATAGAAAGTGCTTATTTGATAGGCTAAAATTGGACGCGAAGCTTGAAACACATCAATACACGCCTTTAAATAAGGCGCCACACCAAGCTTTGTGCCGCGATTTTAATACTCTCAATGTTACGCCCCGCCTACCCGTCAGTGACAATGCCATTCAATTGTTTTCTCCTTCGGTGCTCGATCGTACGTTTTTTCACCTCCGTAATGCGCCCTCACTGCAAATCAAAGAAACGTTGGATTATTTTAAAAACCATTTGAATCAATTATCGGACCCATCGGCTCAAATCTATATGCGAGCCAACGTATTCCAGCCCGGACTGCTGCTGGACCTGCTGGACGAACGCGAGCAGGGGCGCCTTATTTTAGATCAGGTAGAACGTTTTATCGAGGCAGGCATGCAACATTACACAGTCCAGGGGTGTTGCACGCAAACGTCTCTTTTTTTTATTGAGATGGCTTATCGTGTTTACGATTATGCGGCTAAAAATGGATCAAACCACGCCGTAGTCAAGCTCGAAACCCTGCAGCAGCGGTTGATCTGTTGGTTAAAAATAAATCAAGACAATACGGCTGCCATTCAACACAGCCTGCACCAGTATCAGTTTTTAATCGCCGTGGCACGGCTCAGGATCAATCCTAAGGCTGATATCGAAACGCGCCAGGCGTTGCTTGCATATGCCATTCCGTCTCTCATCTGCATGAATGCCAGCAGTAATCCCCAAATAACACACGATAAGGCGACTCAATTAGAGCATGATTGCGCGGAGCAGGCCTTTTCTCATCTTCTTCAGGAAACGGAGCTGACGCATCAAATGACACGCATTCTCCGTCATGCGATCGCACGGTTAGACTTAGGCGTGGTGACTCACTCAAACCAGAGGCGTGATGCCTTGATGCACGATGTTTGGGTTCAAAAAGAAGGCTCTAGCACTCACTATACCATTAACCTTTCGAATGGACGGGTCTTCAATGAGAATGGGTGGGCCATTTCCGCGACGCCTTCCTATATTTTGGAACACCCGGCCATTGTCACACTAGGCATGCACGTCCCTAAGCATTGCGTGATGAACCAAGATGCGTCGGTGATTGAAACAGGAGCGTCGTTGCGTTTTCAAACACGTATTCCATTTAGATGGATAACGGGATACAACGTGCAAAAGACTTGGGAAATAAATGGCCGTATTGAGTGGTATCAGCTCAGTGCATTTAATTGGGAGCAAGCTAGAGCGCCAGGTGCAGTGCTGGCTAATCCTCTTCCAGAGGAATACCTGAAGCAACGAGATACCCATGTTTGGATGCATTGCACGCAGCGTAATATTTACATCATCACAGAATGCCAACAGCCCATTTTTCGATTCGTTATAACGGACGCATCGATAGTAAAAGGCGAGCTCAAACAACTGGATACGAAAAATGGCCGTGCGTTTGATAACGGATACGCATTGTGTGTTGGTGAGAATCGCTTCAGTGATTTGTTGTCGGCCTTTGAATCCCCCCGATTCATGCGTATTTATCAGAAGAACGCTGACTTTCAAGTGCATTTTTTTCGATACGGGCTCACCGTACTGGCTCAAAATGAAGGGGCCGATTGGTTCTCTTCTGGCCGATGGGTGTTTCGTTTACAAGAGAAGCCTGCTTTTAAATTGGTTACGGATAAAGACGCTCAATCGTGTGCTAAACTGCCCCATCTTCCAGACGTGGCCGCACTGATTTTTGAAGAAGACGCCACCCAAAAACGTTGTTGCTATATTGCGGTTCAACCGTTTATTGCGCAAAACAGGCAGTCCGCGCATAGTGAATTTTATCATTTCACTCACGATGTAAATGCCGTTATTCCAGAAGAAATCATCAAAAATGCGGATAAACCATTAAACGGCTGGACGCCTTGGACACACCGTGACAGCGAACGATTCATCCTTTACTCGCTCAATCAAAACAACGAACCACAAGCCGAAAAAGGCTCGGACGCTTTGTACCTGTGTTATTTGTATTTAGGCAATCATTGTCCTGAAAAAGCATGGGCCGTATTGGACGACATCCGCACGCGCCTGGGAGGTTTGCGAGGAACAGCAGAAGAACTGTATCCATTGGAGATGATCATTCAAGCGTTACCACGTTTAGTGGATATTGAAAGCAAAAAGGCGACCATCTCAACACCCGCTTATGTTGCCTGTCAGATGAAAGCGCTGGCTCTATGGGCTCGAGTCTTCACTCGAGACAAAAAAATCACCTTTCCAAAAGCCGCTTTTGATAACCATACGCCGGATGGTTTTTACAAGAACCAATGCATCAAAAAAACAGTCGATTTTTATACCCAGCTCAACACAACGTTGTATGAACTGTATTCCCGTTTTCAAAAGATGCAACTCGATGAGACGCATGATTTTCATATCACCGATGATGAGCGATTGGATTTGCTCACCTATTATCATGCGCATTTACCTGGAGAATCACCGAAAGCACTGGGGACACTGGGCGTTGAATGGCAAACGCTATCAATCCGCATGCTGAAAAGAGAGTGGGCCGCGTTAGAAGCCGAAAAAACAATGCATGGTGCATTGCCACCCGCCTATCAAAAACGCCAGCAAGAAATCCTCCAGGTAGTGAATGAAGCCGACGCGATTCATGGGCATCATTGCGAACTGACTTTACGCCCCATTGATTTATCTATCCCACAAGGCTACAAGGCAGATGAACAAGGGCCCTGGGCAAACGACGACCTCGTCAAAGCCGCAGAAACGCAAGAGATGGCCAACGCCATGTTGGCATTGAACAACAGCAACATCAGTGCCTCCGAATTTTTGCAATGGTTCCCTTCTTATTATCAATTGGTCACCACGTCTTCCTCATCCACATCCGCGGATCGCATCATATTGTTAAATTTTTGCCATCAGTATTTACTAGCAAACCGATATACTCCGCTGGATCAACAACCCGAAAAAGCCACTTATTTCTGCAATATTTTGTACCGAATCGCGTGCAACTTGTATGCGTATAATAGAAAAATACCGCTTATCCCATTGACGAATGAGAATATTCGCTCCATTGCATGCGGCCTCGCATTTCAATGGACATGGCCAGCACTGCCCATCTCTTTAAAAAAGGTCCTCACTTGGGCAAAAGAATTGCCTGATCCCGTGATAACGGTTTACGAACAACAAGACACCGCCTCTCTGATTCTTGCTGAGCACAGCACGATTTGGGCCGCATGCACTCAAGAGATGCACACACCCAGTCAGCCCATGAAAGCCATGGCATCCAGGGATAGGCGTTACTTTGGTTTTTCTTTTTTACTGAATGCCTGCTCTCTCAATCAACAAAAAAAAGACACCGTAAAAAACCTTGCTGAAGCCTATCAACAGCAGGCCAAGATATTGGGTGCTCCCCCTCAAGTCTCAGCCGATGAAGAGATCACTGATTTTTCAGCGGGGGTCGCGCAAGGGAACGCACTCTCCTGCATGAAACAGATTTCGTATGAATTATTAGGCGATTTCTCCACGCGTACCGCCTTGCAAGAGCAAGCCGTAACATTCATTGAACAATTAGACACAAGCATCACACGTCGATGGGACGCTATTCTGAAACGAGCCAACAGTGGGTTTGAATCCACCTCACATGACACACTGCACAAAGCGATCAAACAAGACTGTGCATTGTTAGCCCCGCTAACGCGAGAAAAAATATTGGCGCTGTATTGCATGGCGGACAAGGCCGGTTATGCACTGGCCACTGGCTTATCAGAGCAAGATATTGATCGATTGCATACTGAATTAACCCATCTGGTCTCTTTGACCGTCCGTCAGCAATCCTTGCAGCGCTTTGTAGATCAAGTCCATTTACTGCCCCAAAAAGCCGAGCCGTCAGCCCTACAGCTGGTTACGCATGCGTTGCTCACAGAGGATTTAGTCGATTACGAAACGGAACCCGTATTGGCCGTGTTCCAATATTATGAAAAAATCTTGTTGCGTCCACAACAAAAAGGCGCCATCAGGCGATTAGTGGCCACTCCGGATGGATTTTCGTTTGTCGAAAGCATCGAAAAAATCATCATGGGTGGAGGCAAATCCAAAGTCATTTTACCCCTGGTGGCCCAGTTCAAGGCCCGAGGAACCAATTTAGTGGTGATTGAGGTTCCGCGTGCCTTATTGGAAACGAATATCGCTGATCTCAGCCAGACCTCTATGACTCTATTTAACCAAACGGTTCATCGATTTGATTTTAATCGCGAACAAGATTGTGATCTTGCCATCTTAAGCGAGATGTATTCTCGGTTAATGCGTGTCATCACTCAAAAAAATTACCTAGTGACCACGGGTGACGCCCTGCAATCCCTAGAACTTAAATACATAGAACAATTACTAAATACCCCTGAAAATGAGGCCGAAAAATCATTATGGGCAGCCCAGGTTGAAGGACTCGACCGATTAGTGCATTTATTTCGAACGCGCGCAGATGCCGTGATAGACGAAGTACACCAGGCTCTGTTATTTAAGAAAAAGCTCAATTACACGGTCGGCGATGCGGGACAATTGCCCTCTGTTTTAATTCAAGAAAGCGTGCGCCTCTATCACTTTTTAGACGGCCTTTCTTTCAGTGAAACAATGGGCCCCGCGTGGAGAGGAAAATCGCTCCTCTCTTTACTGGACAATAACCAACTGTTGGCAGAAGAGGATGACTGGCCTCCCGTGATGATGCATTTAGCAAAAGCGCTGCTGACTCATCCAGACAGCCCATTGCAGCATGCAATGGCCGATGTTTTCTCGACTTTATCGGATGAAGCCAAGGATGAACTCTCTCTTTACTTATTGAATCAGGGAGACAACGTGCCGGCATGTGTTCTTGCTAGCAGTCACAAGAGACGCACTATTTTCGCCTTGTATAAAGAACAATTAAGCCATTTGTTACCGATCACACTGCGGCGTAAATTAAATGAAAAATACGGAAAATCTGAACTGAACCCAGACTCAGGGCTGGCCATTCCTTACGCGGCCAATAACGAGCCCAGTGAGCGCAGTCGCTTTGGAAATGTTTTAGAGTCCATGAATTTCAGTATTCAGATGGGATTAAAGGAAGGTGTACCCCAAGCGCGCTTACGAAGCCATCTGTGTACGCTGCTCGAAAGAGCGCGCTTAGAACTGTTTCAACAACCACAATTACTAAATGTAGATCACACGCCCACTGGAAAATTGTTTCATGAATGGGCGCCGGGGTTTCAACTCAACCACGTTTCATTAGACGATGAAGAACAATTTACTGCGGTTTTTAATGCGTTAAAATACAACAAGGCATTGATCTGCAGCGTGTTAGAGGGCGAGATATTGCCCAACCTGGCCGTTGATGATGAAATATTACACAGCGATGCGTGTAATCATGTGGATATTTACCGCTCATGCCAGGGATGCACCGGCACCCCCTGGAACAGCAGCACGTATCATCCACGCCTTGTCTTTAATCCACATGAAGTGGCTGCGACCGATGGTTTTATGATGGATTTATTGGAAAAAAAAGGCACATCCATTCGCACGGTGGCCTATGACGCGCCGGTTGATGAATGGTTGCCACGTTTATTGGCCGGAGAGAAACGTCCGAACGCCATCATTGATATTTGTGCCGCATTTAAAGGCCTCTCTAATCAAAACGTTGCTGAACAGTTAGCCGATTATCTGCGAAAAACAACAAGACCCCCACAATATATTTTGTATTTTAATCAAGACAATCAGTTATCGGCCCTCAGTGTGGCGAAAGGCCGAAAACCGATTGTTCTTCATTCCAGTGATCCACAACAGATGGATGCATTGCTTCACTGCAAGCCTGAAGATCGCTTTAGCTATTATGACCAAGCGCATACGGTCGGCGCTGATCTAAAGCAAGCCCCTCATGCCCATGCACTGGCATTGGTCGACCATGAAACACAAGCGCAAGATTTTTTACAAGGCATCATGCGCATGCGTGGGTTTGCGGATGAGCAGAGCATTGAAATCATCGTGCCTCCTATTCTATCGAATCTCTCACGTAAGGCATTGTTAGATAAAATGCTGCAAAATGAAAAACGTCAATTGCAACAAGATAATTTTTATGCCGTTAAAGCCAAAATGAACAATGTCATTCGCAATGACATCATACAACGGCTGCTGGCATGCTCATCCGTGAAGGAAAAGCAGCGCACCCTGTTGGCCTTTAAATCCATATTTGTATCAAAGACAGATGCTGATTTTTTTGAACGATATGGCTATCTATCGAGCCAGAAAGATACCAGGGGATTGCTGGAAAACCTGGGTAACCAGCTAATGCTTGATTGGTCCCACGGATTAATCAAGCTCGAAAAAGTCCCGGGAATCGATGAGGAATCAGCATTACGCCAAACATTGCATGACTTAATCGAAAGGGCTTTGCCGCTCTGCTTAGATCAATACAGTGCCGCAAGCGGACAAGAAGAAGGGACGGAAGTAGAAATACAACATCAAGTTGAATTGCAGCAAGAGCAAGAACAGGAGCAAGAGCAAGAGCAACAACAAATTGACCGCACGTTAAAACCTTATTCACACAGAACCTGGCTATTCTCACCTGGCTATCAAATGTATACAGCCTGGAATGGATTTTTATCCTTAGACGCCCTGTGCCAGCAATCGAATGACACCTCCTTAGAATGGGGCGAGATTTACATTGGACGGAATTACTATCAAGTGTATGAGGGACAAGCGCAATTTATTGGGAACCATCTAAAACCCGTGCACGCCTTGTTGTTTAGAAAATCAAGTGACGGGAAACTGGATTGTGTTATTTTGAGCCAGCAGGAAGCAGAGGAACTCGCTCAAGCCATGAATCGGAACCCTGAACCCAATATCTGGCTCACCACCACCCAGCACACGGCATTGGCCGGACAAGCTCCTCTTGGAATACAGCAAGACCCAGGGTACCAAGCATTGATAGAGAAAGTGAGTTTTTTCAATGGAGAACTGCTACCACTCATCCAACGAGACACCCCATTAAACTGGTTATGGAAAGACACGGACAAGAAGCTGGCCTTTTTTGAACAAACACTGCGTCTCCCTCGACAAACCAATCAACAGGAGCTGAACGCGCTGCGCCAATCCATGTCAGATCTGCATGCAGCGTTTGATTATTTTCGAACCCATCCCGCGCAAGATTACACGGCTGAACAGTGGTGGGATGCGGCGAGCACCACGTTGAGTGAAAACGAACCACAACAAGTCCAATTCGCTCGTGATTTAAAAACACATGGCACGCTCAAAAATATCACG
The DNA here is from genome assembly GCA_030157565.1 of Legionellaceae bacterium. Lineage (GTDB taxonomy): Bacteria > Pseudomonadota > Gammaproteobacteria > Legionellales > Legionellaceae > DDPF01. The sequence goes on along the minus strand of JAOAUO010000134.1, from coordinate 16,198 downwards.
GAAATCATGGTCGACCAAGCCCCTGAAATATTATGCGTCTTTCTGGAAGCCAATCATTTTAAAACGGATGCAAGCCTGGTCAAGGCTGTGCTGGAGGCTGTTGACAAGAACACCGCGGATAGCGTGATGGATAACCTTTCGTCCATGAACGATGTGGATCCTGAGGTCACTCAGGCGCTCATTGCACACGTGCGCAATGAACAGCGACGAGCGAATCACCATTTTTTATTCAATTGCCTAGTCGGTATTGCCGTAGTAGCGGCAGCGGCTGTGGTCGCGTTAACGACTATTATAGCCATTGCAATCCTGGCTCTCCTAGGACCTGAAATACTGTTCTCGATCACCTACGCAGCCCTGATACCAGCCCTATTAAGTTGGATGTCTGGAGACCATATAGTGGGGGTATTCACCAAAGATAAAACGAAGGATTCTTTTCTCATCCATTGCACAACAGGTATCGCTCTAATCTCGGCAACGGCTCTAATCGCGACCTTGACTCTTTCAGTCACTGCAATCCTTGCGGTCATCTCGATACTCACGCCTTTCCTCATCCCCGCCGTGATTATCGCGGGAGGTGTCGGCTTGCTGGCTCGAAACCGATTCTTTGCAGCGAACCCCTCGTCTTCCGTGCCAACGAACGGCAATCCGCCAGACGAAGACGCAGCGGCGTCCATGATCCCTGATCCGTCGTAATGAGCATTTGGATAACATTCAATCAAAAAAAGACCAAAAGCGTCGTCCATGAGCTATATTTTAATGACACCCCGCTAACCTGAAAATAGCCATGAACATGACTCAAGATCAATTTAATGAATTGGTATTTTTTGCCTTGCAAACGCACAGCGCAGAATTGCAATCCAGAGACTGGGTCCAGGGTTCATGGCAACAAGGATTTCGTTCAGTAAACGGTCCGGTTCGTGTGACCGATATGAGAGATACCCTTGCCAATATGGCAAGGGGTCTGTTTTGTGCACGATTTCACTGGATCGAATCAACCTCCATAACGAACCACTTGTATCAGCGTTTCGAACGGCATAGTCAATATGCAAAACAATTGTTTAACAACCTTGAAGAGATTGCAGGTGATGCCTGGAATAACGGCACTTGGCCTTCATTTTTAGATTGTTTGAGTCTCACCGCAAAAACCAACGATGATATTGCGGCGGATAAGGATCAAATTCCGACATCCATGTTGCCCACGTTTTTTTTGGATTCGCATGCTTCTATACGCAGAAAGTTATCTGAAAAGGAATATTTAGAGGCATACAAAGACTACAAGAAAAGCATCATGAGAGACCTTAACGAGCACTTTAAGTGCAATTACGATTATACTTATCTAGGCCACGACAAACCTTGGATTATCCAGCATTTTCTCGACATTTATGGGCCTGAAATCCTCACAACCATTGCGACCACCTACGCGCTTTATTCCTTCAACCCTTTGTCCATGTTGGCCCATGTGATTGCTATTCATGTTCCATCATGGTTAACCGGCTCGGATATATCCTTCATAGCAGGATTCAAACTGTTAGAACAAAAACCCTTTTCAACGGGTGAGCCGGAATATTTGTTCAATCCACATCGCCATGTCAAAATTTGGTTGAGCAAGAATAAAGATCAATTTTTGAATCAGGAAAATCAACTTCGTTTGGTCAAAATGCGCGCGGACAACCCGAAAGATGAAATAAACCTGGTTTATTCTGGAGCACTACTTTCAGAACAAGCACGACAAGACTTAGAGTTTTTTTGCAAAAAACACGCGATTAAGCCCGTATGCATTGAGGAGGATGTTATCCCCAAATGTAAAAATAATATCAATGAACAAAAACTGATTAAATTATACCAAGATGAGATCACTTCGCTGGACAACGGAGGTAATTTAGCTGCAGCAAGTGATATTTTAAGATGGCTAAGCCCTATTTATTCATTGGGAACATACAGTGACTTGGATGTGTCCATCCATACGAAACAGGCACCACCGGAAAAAGTCGTTTCAAGTCCGCTGTTGTTGAATATTGGAAGTATGAAAGGCATGCATTCATTGGAAGCGCTTGTTTATAACAATGATATCATTTCAGTCGTGGATCCAAAATCTGCATCCGATCAAATAGAAGCAATCCAGAGAACCATGATTCACAACTGTGAATCGGAACAATGTTTTCAGTCGGCAATAGACAGAATGCAAGAAAATATTCAAAAAATAACAGGAGAGAACGTTTCTTCTTCTGAAGAGATGTTTTTATCCGTTTTGAATGGCATCAAAAAAAATTATCAAATTAAAAACATGCCTCATTTACGAAGCGTCATTCAGGATTTAACGAACACCAAAGAATCGTGTATAGAATTGCTGACGCGGTCTGGATATAAACCGATCATTCCTGAGCATGAAACTGAACAAAAGGCACTTGAAATCGTCATGATGATACGAGAAAACTTGCTTAAATATTCTGTAATATATACTACAGGCCCAATGATGTTACAAGCATCATTCGGTCAATCCGTGATTCCCACTCATGAGATTGAACAGAAGGTCAGCTCGTATACTTATGAAAAAAATGAGTTATCTCCCTCTTTTTCATCCGGCAATGCGATCACATTGCATTCATCACCCCATGTGGACATGCAAGGTGCATTAGGCAAGACAAATGATGCTTCTTGGTTACCTTCTGGACGAGATCATCTCCAGTTCAGAGAAGAAAATTTACATCAAAAAGCCCGGATGATACAACAACATTTTAAAAAAACCATCCGAAAAATGGATACAGAAAAAAATGAACCGAAGAACACCCATAAAAATGTTCCCAAGTAACGGCTTCACACTGGCGTCGCTAACGCCCGAACGTGTTATACTCCAATCATATTGACCACTCACAAGGACTCCCCTATGGCTGCTATTAACGCATCTCCTGCTCCATCAGCTAATATTTCTTTTTCAGTCAACGCGGCGAACAAAGTGGCCTCACTCATTGCTGAGGAAAACGAGCCTGGATTAAATTTGCGCGTCTATATTACAGGTGGCGGATGCTCGGGTTTTCAATATGGGTTTACCTTTGATAAAGAGATTCAAGAAGACGACACCGTGATTGAACAAACCTGCTCAGATGGTCAATCGTCTGTGAAATTATTGGTTGATTCCATGAGCTTTCAATACCTTCAAGGCGCTGAGATTGATTTTACCTCAGGCCTTGAAGAACAGTTCAAGATTTATAACCCAAATGCCAAAACGACCTGCGGCTGTGGATCATCGTTTAGTATGGATGACGACGAATAGACTTCAATACGGCTTCACCACCACCGTTGTGCCTATTTTCATAAAATTTTGATGCAACCAATGGGCATCATTCGGTCTGACTCGAATACAGCCGTGACTTGCATTTCGATTAGGCACATCATAGGACCCATGCACGGCATAATATTTACTAAAAAACATGCAATAAGGCATTGGAGCCCCACCTTTCCCCACAGGATATCGGCTAGAGCGGCAATCAGCACCTCGTTTTGCAATCACATGATACGTGCCGGTTGGCGTTCGACAAGAACGATGAAGATCCGGACAATATGCACGTCCAGCCGATCCACGTCCCGTCCGAACCACCGTCCCATCCGCATTGATGGCTTTCCATTGCAACGAACGAGGGTTGTATACAAATGCATTATTAACCGCATAAGCCATACCCGGAAGCAGGAACAGGCTAACGCTCATGATGAGAACGACGCCGAGAACCGCCTTGGATTTGATTTTTTCGTCCATGATCATTGATCCTATTTATGTTAAATACACTATAAATATAGATCAATTTATGGGCGAGTCAAACAAATATTAGCCACCAATTAGTCGGCCCAGCGATTTTCCCCTGATTTCTTAACTAGAAATTGCGTAAATTGTGCGTGCTTCTCCAACTCCGCTTCGGAGGCATAACACACGGGTGAATCACTGACCAACCGCTGCGGGGCTTGATGAGTATCGAGACTCGATGCCGTTCCATGCCCTTCTTCTTCCAAACACAATTGTGCTTGTCCGCCTGTCATGGCGAGATACACAAATGCCAATATTTCAGCATCGAGCAAAGCGCCATGGCGTATTCGTTTGGTGTTGTCCACGTCATACCGCTTACACAATGCATCTAAACTGTTGCGCTGCCCGGGATGTTTTTGCCGTGCGATCACCAACGTATCCAGCACGGTACAATGGCTATCCAATCGATTGGGCCAATTGGCGCGCTTAAGCTCTGCATTTAAAAAGCCTACGTCAAACGGGGCATTATGAATAATCAGCTCAGCGTGCTCGATAAATTTTAAAAATGCGGGCAACTGGTCTTTAAAGAGCGGTTTATCTTGTAAAAACGCGGTCGCAATGCCATGCACTCGAAATGCGCCCGCATCCACTTCGCGTTCTGGATTTAAATACACATGGTAATGATTGCCGGTTAATTTTCGATTCACTAACTCCATGCAACCGATTTCAATGATCCGATGCCCTAATTCCGCGCCAATACCGGTGGTTTCTGTATCCAGTACAATTTGTCTCATCGGTTGAGCGCCTCAATGGCCTCATTTGCCAATGCATCTGCACGCTCATTCTCAGGGTGCCCTGAGTGCCCTTTCACCCAATGCCAATTGATTTGATGAAGACGCGCCAACGCGTCTAACTGCTGCCAAAGATCGACATTCTTAACGGGCTCTCGTTTGGAATTTTTCCAACCATTTTTTTTCCACCCAGCCATCCACGTCAACATGCCTTGTCGCAAATATTGAGAATCGGTATACAACGCCACCTGACTGGTGCGTGTTAACGCCGTCAAGCCTTGGATGGCCGCCATTAATTCCATGCGATTATTGGTTGTCAGTGGCTCTGATCCTTTCAAGCATTTCTCTTGTCCTTGGTAGCGCAATAACACACCCCATCCACCGGGGCCAGGATTGCCTTTGCAGGCGCCGTCAGTATATATTTCAATGGTCATGCCCTTCCTCAAATGGATTTAAAACCGACACTTCAAACCGCTTAAAATCTCGAATGTTTCGGGTGACAACAGTTAAATGATGCACCATAGCGGTCGCTGCAATCATCGCATCTTCATAATGCGATCACAACACCTGTGTTTCACGTAAGATTATGCTAATATTCGGCAATTTCATCACGACAGGTCATGAACCATGGATAAAACCTACTCGCCTAAAACCATCGAAGAAGCGCGTTACCGCACTTGGGAAAACCAACATTACTTTAAATCACGAGGGGACGGGAAACCTTTTTGTGTCATGCTGCCACCACCGAATGTAACGGGTAGCCTGCACATGGGCCATGGGTTTCAGCACACCCTCATTGACATCGTTGTTCGCTACCAACGCATGATGGGTGCGCGCACGCTATGGCAACCCGGTACAGACCATGCGGGTATTTCCACGCAACTTATCGTAGAAAAACAACTCGATGCGCAAGGTCTATCGCGTAAAAACATGACACGTGATGCGTTTTTAGAACGGGTCTGGCAATGGAAAGAAGAGTCCGGTGGTCATATCACGCGTCAAATGCGCCGGATTGGATCATCTGTCGATTGGACGCGTGAACGATTTACCATGGACGAAGGCTTGTCGGCCGCCGTACAAAAGGTGTTCATTCAGCTGCACGATGAGGGTTTGATTTATCGCGGCACGCGTTTGGTCAATTGGGATCCGAAATTAGGCACGGCCATCTCAGATTTGGAAGTGATATCAGAAGAAGAAGATGGCTTTCTTTGGCACATTAGCTACCCCGTGGTGGATTCAGATGAATCACTGGTGGTTGCAACCACGCGTCCTGAGACGTTATTAGGCGACACGGCGGTTGCCGTGCACCCAGAGGACCCACGCTATCAACATTTAATCGGGAAACAGCTGCACCTGCCTTTGTGTAATCGAACCATCCCAGTCATTGCAGATGACTATGTTGATCCAGCCTTTGGCAGCGGTTGCGTCAAAATAACACCCGCGCATGATTTTAACGATCACGAAGTGGGTAAACGCCATCAGTTGCCCGTGATCAACATACTCACTAAAAAAGGCACGATTAATAAACACGCGCCAGTCGAATATCAAGGCTTGGATCGCTTTATTGCGCGCACACAACTGGTGCAAGATTTAGAAAAAGCGGGCCTGCTCGTGAAAATCGTGCCACACAAATTAAAAGTCCCTCGAGGCGAAAAATCCAATGTGGTCATTGAACCGCTGCTCACGGACCAATGGTACGTTAAAACCAAACCATTGGCGAAACCTGCCATAGACGCCGTAAAAAAAGGCGACATTCGGTTTGTTCCGGAGAATTGGAGTAAAACCTATTTTCAATGGATGGACAACATAGAAGACTGGTGCATTAGCCGTCAATTGTGGTGGGGGCACCGCATTCCCGCCTGGTATGACAATCACGGCCATGTTTACGTGGGCTACAGTGAGGCGGATGTGCGCTTCAAACACAAATTAGATGACAACGTTCAACTCAAACAAGATGAAGACGTCCTCGACACGTGGTTTTCATCGGCCCTTTGGCCCTTTTCAACCTTAGGATGGCCTGAACGCACCACGGAACTGGAGCAGTTTTACCCCACATCCGTATTATTCACAGGCTTTGACATCATCTTCTTCTGGGTGGCTCGCATGATCATGCTGGGCTTGAAATTCACCGGCAAAGTGCCATTCAAAGAAATTGTCATCACCGGTTTGATTTGTGACAGCGATGGTAAAAAAATGTCGAAATCAAAAGGCAATGTGCTCGATCCCATTGACATCATTGATGGCATTGATCTGCAGTCTTTGCTTGAAAAACGCACCAGCAACCTGATGCTCACCTCCGTTCGCGATCAAATCACGCAAGACACAAAAAAACAATTTCCGGAAGGCATTGCAGCCTATGGAACCGATGCCTTGCGCTTCACGTATTGCTCACTGGCATCCAATACACGCAATGTGCGATTTGACATGAACCGTGTGGAAGGCTATCGAAATTTTTGCAATAAATTATGGAATGCCGCACGCTTCGTCTTGATCAACACCGATGAAGAACAGTGTGATTTAGGGGATGGCGCCTTCCAATACAGCCCAGCCGATCAATGGATTCTCTCACGCCTTCAACACACCATCGAACGTTGCCATCATGATTTATCCACGTATCGATTTGATTTGTTGGCCAACACCTTGTATGAATTCATTTGGCACGAGTATTGCGATTGGTATGTCGAACTATCCAAATCAGTGCTGTACGATGAAAACGCACTCGGTTCCATGAAAAGAGGAACACGACGCACATTGATTTATGTCTTAAATCAAATGCTGAAACTCTTGCATCCCATTATGCCATTCATCACCGAAGAAATTTGGCAGCGCACCACAAAGCTCACCAGTGAAAACACAGATACCATCATGCTCAGCCGTTATCCGCATGTGGAAGAGCAGTTCATTGAGCCCATCTTAGAAGAAGAGATGGAGTGGCTTAAAAAAGTGGTGCAATCCATTCGAACCATTCGCAGTGAAATGACCATTAGCCCGGCCAAACGCATTCCGTTGAATGTCAAACATGCGACGCCCGAAATAAAAGCGCGCATTCAAAAATATTTGACCACGCTGCTGTCTTTGAGCAAACTGACCCACATCCATTGCATGAGCGCGGATGAACCGGTCCCCGTATCCGCTTCAGCCGTCGTAGGTGAGCTGGAATTGCTGATTCCAATGGCCGGCATAATTGATAAAGACGCCGAACTCATGCGGCTCGAAAAAGAGCTGATGAAATTCAACAAAGACATCGCGTTGGCCGAAGGGAAGTTGAATAATCCTACGTTTGCACAGAAAGCGCCGGTCGATATTATTGACAAGGAACGTGAGAAGCTGGCACAGGCGAAATTGGCTCGAGAGAAGTTATTGCACCATCGAAGCACGATTGAAGCATTGTAACGATATGATCTGACGCAATAAACGGAATTTATTTCAGACTCGAACCCTTTTGCTGGATAGCCTCATTTTAAAATGAGGCTAATTAAATAGATTCTAGTCATTTCATCCTGCTCGACAAGTATTAACCAAAATCGACTTTTGAACCATCCCAAAAATTAAGACTGGGGTTGCTGACACCCTTGAGGCGTACACGTCAAACCTGAACAGCAACTCTGTGAACCAGGTTCACCGGAGCAAGGTTGTCCATTACCCGAGCAAGCATAACCATTGAGCGTCAAAAACATACTTAAACATAAAATCGTCGTTTTTAAATAACACATGATATCGTCTCCTGACTATTACATGGAAAAATAAAATTTATCGGTTACATTTTATACTATCATTTCGCATTTATCAACGCAACGCTCACGATCAACCACGCCAATCTCTCTGTCTGTCAATTCAAACATAGCTGCGCCCCGGATGGAAGCGTTCAAACCTCGAAAACGTATTGAGCCGATCGTGCATAAGTCTCCTTCGCCTGCATCAAACGTCGCTCCGCTTGACCTAGCTCGGCCTGAGCACACAACATGGCCTCTGTGTTCGCGCCTAATTTTAAATCATTAAATGCCGTTTCCAAGGCTTTCTGCTGTTCGCTCAACGTCTCAATCTCTCTCTGCATGGTTTTAAGCCATTGCTGTCGAGTGCTGATGGCTTGCACGCCCAAAGGCGCCTGTTGCTCGGTTTTTTTTTGACGCGCATGTTGTTGGCAAATCCGAACGAGTACGTTGATTTTTTGAACCACGCGTTCCGCCAGATAATTCATGGCTTGTTCATTGGTTTGCTGTTTGATGGTTTGAAGATCACCGTTGATTTCTTCAATACAAGTAGTCGGCGTGTATTCAAACCGACTACGAAATAGACCTCGTGGAAAGAGACTGGGATGAAGCGAGCCGCCAATCATATTCAATTTCCAGGCCAGCTCAGGAAGGCGTGCCGACAATCGCTGAACAGGAATGTCCATCGATGTCACACTGATTCACCGGCCAAACCTATCCGTCTTTCACGGCGTGCGTTCAACCAGCCACTGATAAACGGCGGCGAACACATCAGCAACAATCCAAATACCAACGT
>JAOAUO010000134.1:0-7155 GCA_030157565.1 Legionellaceae bacterium | reverse complement strand
TTTCGTACTGCATGACACTGCCCACGTCAATGCCTTCCGGTGGCATAAAACTAACCACCAAAGTGGTCAATACACCCATAATGCCCATGCCACAAACAAATAGAAGACCCGAGGTGCCTCCTGGGATACGAAATGCACGCGGGTGATTCGGGGCACGTAAACGCAACGCAATGGCCGCGAAGAACATCAATAGATACATTAACATATAGAGTTGAGCGGCCAATGCCGTTAGAAACCAATACGATCCATTCACGCTGGGCATAAATAAAAACAAACCCGACAACAAGGTTACAATCACAGCTTGCGCGATTAACATAACCACTGGCGCATCTTGACCATTAACCCTTTGAAATGCACGTGGCAAGTTCCCGTCTTGAGCGGCAATGAGCAATCCTTTGGTGGGTGCGATGATCCAATTGCTCACTCCACCCAGGCCTCCCATGACCAGCATCACGGCGACTACGGGCATCAACCACAATAAATGATAACGGGCGAAAAAGGCATCAAACGCCTGCATGATGCCGGCCACTAAATTGATGTCGTGCTGCGGCAAAACCACCGCAATCGAAAGAGAACCTAAAATTAACGTGATAAGAATAATGCCTACTGAATAAATCAAGGCTCTTGGAAACGCACGCTGCGGGTTATTCACGTCATTGGCATGAACCGTTGCAATTTCAATGCCACAAAACGACATGATGATAGCCGTCAATGAGACCCAGATAGACCGGTCTTGCCAATGCGGCAGTGTATTATTGGCATCAAAGTGCACTTGAACCGGGTTATCACCCAACAGCCAAACCGCGCCCAATCCAATAATCAACGCCATGGGAAGCAATAACCCTGAAATGGCGCACACATTGCTTAAAAAAGCAGACGATTGCATGCCTCGTAAATTCACCAAGGTAGCCCCCCAAAACGAGCTAACAATCACCAAAGACAAAAAATAAGGATTCTGAGCCAAAGCCGGATCAATCAAGTAGCCAACAGTGCCCGCTACAAAAGATAAAATAGTAGGATACCAAATGACATTTTCAATCCATTGCAACCAAATGGCTAAAAATCCAACGCGTTTCCCAAACGCTTCTCGGACCCAAATATAAATCCCTCCTTGCTTCGGCCAACCAGAGGCCAATTCCGCAGACACCAACGCGGTAGGGATGAGGAAAAACAGTGCGCCTAACAAAAAAAACGCGATCAGCTGACTGCCGAACAAGGCGGTTGCGGGTAAATTTCGGATGCTATCGACTGAGCCTACCGTGATCATGGTTAAGCTAAAAACAGTCAATGCATGTTTCTTATGGCTCATTTGGCACCTTATTGTACGAACTGGGTTTATTATAAATGATATTACTTAAGAAAACCTGAATGCTTTGGGTTTGGAGCAAACGACAGGCAAAACCACGCGTGTCAAACAGGCTTCCGTAAACACGCGCCACTGCATACATCATAAATGCCACATGGACCGGCCATTCCGCCTAGATCACCCAATAACACAGCATCAATCCCCACAGGAAATTGAGATTGCAATGCATGGATATTCATGGCAGGCATCTGGCCATGGATATTGGCACTGGTTGATATCACAGGCCCTTCTGCACACAAAGCTCGAGCCACTGGATGCGCACTCATGCGAACGGCTATGCCGTCATGGGATCCGGTCAGCCATGCAGGCATCGATGGTGCTTTTGGGAACACCCATGTCACAGGCCCTGGCCACGTTGCGCGCACGGCTTCCAGCTGTTTTTCAGAAACAGCTGAAATCAAGGGTGTTAATTGCGACCAATCCGCAATTAACAGAATGAATCCATTGCTCTGTGGGCGCTGTTTGAGAGCCAACAGCGCTTCAACGGCTTGCTGATTAAACGGATCACACCCTAAGCCATAAACGGCTTCCGTGGGGTAAGCGATGATTTTCCCTTGCGTTATATCAGCTCGTCCATCGCTTATCTGACTGACAACTTTCATGTTGGGCTAAATTTCCGTAATGGAATGAATCACTACATCTTCAACCGGCACATCACCATGTCCATTTCGCGTAGCCGTTTTCACTTTGGCGATCAAATCAACCACGTCCATGCCTTCTACCACATCAGCAAATACACAATACCCATACTGCTGAGCTTGCTCGCCGGTGAAATTTAAAAAAGCATTGTCGGACACATTGATGAAAAATTGTGATGATGCTGAATGCGGATCGTTGGTTCTAGCCATAGCCACCGTACCACGTTTATTGGGTTTAGCTGACTTGGCTTCGTTTTTAATGGGTTTGTCTGCAGGCTTATTTTCCATGCTTGCATTTAAACCGCCCCCTTGAATCATAAATCCATCAATCACGCGATGAAATATCGTATCATTGTAAAAGCCGCGGCTCACGTAGCCCAAAAAATTAGCCGCTGTATTGGGCGTGTTCGTTACATCCAACTCAAGGCGAATATCACCGCGGGACGTTTTAATTAAAATCATCTTCTCTCCTATGGGTTTGAATCAAGTCGCGCATTTTAGCACAGACATCATGTAAAACATGCACATTATGAATACTTGCAAGCGCTGTGAATAAATTGGCTTTTTGTTTGAACAAATGGTGCAAGTGCGCACGCGAGTAATGTGCGCAAGTATAGCATGTGCAGCTCGCCATCACAGGCGCTAGGTCGTGAGCAAAAGAGGCTTTTTTAATTTGAATACGAGCCTGTTCATACTCGCTGGCAAAGGTCAACCAATGGCCATCTGCCACGACTTCCCCGCAATACAGTGCCCCATGGCGCGCATTGCGTGTGGGTGCCACACAGTCAAACATATCAATGCCTTCAGCCACCACGTCCAGTAAATCTTGCGGCGACATGCCCACACCCATGGTGTAACGGGGTTTATTCTCTGGCAGGTATTCTCTGACCCAGCGAATCACATCGACCGTGGCTGGCATATCAAACCCAACGGTCTCGCCCCCAATGGCAATGCCATCCGTATCCATTTTCGCTACAAAATCAGCACTTTCTCGACGCAAATCCTCATACACACCGCCTTGCACAATACCAAATAAAGCCTGCGCTGCGCCGTTTCGTGAGGTTGGATATTGTTGATGATAAGCGATGGACTGCTGAAGCCAGCGATGTGTTCTCGTCATGATGTGTCGCACTTCGTCATGCGTGCAATGATCGCGCGTGCATTGATCAAACGCCATGATGATATCAGCCCCAATGATTTTTTGGGTTTCCAATGACATTTCAGGAGTCATGTGAATTAAGCGCTGCGTTCCTGGCAAAGTAAAATGAGCGCCCTCTTCATCAATGGTGCAGATATTTTTATTTTTTGACAAACTAAAGACTTGGAATCCACCGCTATCGGTGAGCATGGGGCCATGCCAGCCCATGAAACGATGCATGCCGCCTGCCCGTTCAATCACGTCCATTCCCGGCGCACACAACATGTGGTACGTATTGCCGCCCAATATAATTTGACTGCCCGCATGTTGTAATTCGATGGGTGTCATATTATTCACACCGGCTCGCGTGCCAACCGGCATAAAAACAGGCGTAATGAATTCACCATGCGGCGTGGTCACGCGTGTCACGCGCGCATTCGTGTGCTGATGGCGATGAAGCACTTCACATCGAAACGATTTCATCATGCGTCTTGAACACCAGCCAATCGACGTCTCAAACCAAAGAAGACAACGGCGCTGACTAAAAACATGATTAAAAAATAAAGGGCGGACCATGCTGGCATGGACAGGCCTAAAAAACGCCACGTCACTTCAGCACAATCGCCTGTTCCCCAGAACAGTGCTGTGATGATTTGCGCATTCGAAAAATAATGGATCAATGCGTCAAAACCTGGCATGCAAACCGCGGTTGAGTCCACCGGCAAAGATTGCAACCACAATTGTCTGCTCGAAAAATAGATGCCCGCCGCCATGCATAACATTTGCATCACAGCGACCCCACGCGCTCGATGCAGCGTTGACAAGGTCAGTCCCATTAAGCAAAAAAAACCAAATAAAAAGGTACAAAACCGTTGCATTAGACACAATGGGCATGCTTGCAACCCATCTACAAACCCAAAGTAAATGGCCGTGCTTAAGACGACCATACTTAACAGCAATAAGACGCTTTGCAGCTTTCGATAAACGGGTTTATTCATGTGAACACATGCCTTAAGTCATCATTAGATCATTAAATAGGAGGCCCCATTATAGCCGGATCCTAACCCTATTCAAGCAATATAACTCAACGTGAATTGCAGGGTATTCGTATATACATTCGCTAACTGCAAGCCCGTGCCAATCGTCTGACCTTGCGCTGCATCGAGTTGGCTTTTGCCCCAGCTAGCCCATTCATAACCCAACCCAATTTGCCAATGATCATTGATTGCAGTCTGCCCCCCAAATCCGAGCGTATAAGAAAAAGCCATCGTAGTATGGTTTTGAAACGCGGGCGCGGGCACTTCCTCAACGATGATTGGCGAAATGGTAAAGTCATGCGAGCGATTCGCTCCCACCCCTAAACTAGCACTCACATAAGGTTGAGCGAATTGATTCATGTCTGCCAGCAGCTTGCCTTTTAAAGCCAAATGCGCATGATTCACATTATAATGGTATTCATAATTACTAAAATTAGGATCCGCATCTTCCCAAATATGTCCGCTTAAATGTACATTGCTCGCAATCGCCAGAGCGGCTCCAACTTGTCCGGTAAAAACAGAATTGATAGCATGTTGGGCCCCATAAAAAATCTCACCACCCATCATGGTGGTCTGTTGATCCGCAGCATAATATGTTTTTTGAATGTCCGATTGCAAATAAAGCGTTTGTGTGGCTCCATTATTTGTCCACCCGGGTCCTGCGCTCAAGGCGACAACGCGAAACCATGGGGCCGGTCCTGGCAAAGGGGCTTCTCTGCATGAGCCAACATTTCCCCAACAAGAATCCGGCTCATTTTGCATGCCACCTGCGCATACGGATGAGGAAACGAATACACAGAATACGATGACCGCCGTCTTTTTTATGCTCACCTATTGTCCTTGATAAATGGCTTTAACTGGACTCAGTTTCGCAAACTAAAAACAGAAGCGCAAGACCCAATATAACCCAGGTCCAAACTCCAATCATCATCACCCCTTATTCAATATGCAGGCCTTCCCCAATCTCGATGAGCCTATTCTATTTGGATAGAAAAGTATGAGGCGCTTTCCATGCTTTCCTGTCCAAGCTCCAATCCGGGTGCCATGGGCTTTTTTTCGCATAACCCCAACTCATCTGCACGCAATTCACCGGCCTGCACCACAATGGCAAACAAGAGCTCACTAATCAGCGATTCTTTGGCGGATTTATCCAGTTTCTCATAGAATAATTTAAGTCCCTTTAAATTATCCGAATCCCGCACGGGCACTCGCGGATTAATCAAGGGTTGAAAATGGCCTAAAACAACGCCTGTTATGGATTTAGGTGAAAAACCCATTGACACCAACTTGTTAGCGACAAAAACCAAGCCTCTTTCCTGACTGATACAAAAATGAATGGGCAAATCGATGGCTTCGAAAAAAAACAATTCCAGGCATTGATTCATCTCAAGCGTGATGCATTGAGCATAAAATACTTGCATAAAAGATGCCGAACTTGCATGACGAATACGCTCCTTCCTACACCAACGGATAAAATCAATAAAAGATTGCGCCATCGCACCACTGTATTCCGCACGCATAGACACATGCGGAATCAAGGCCATCAAAAATGCCTGCTGACTGATATGCGCTAAAGCGCCATGATCAAATGGACTCATAAACGCATGGCTTGAAAAGAATGCGTCAAGTAACAACGGCCTTTGAAAATAACGATTCATCATCATAAGCGTAGAGGCGTTCTCATCAACCGCTTGAGTCGCAACCACATCATAGATGGACGCCGGATTTTTATCACACACGCCGATTAAAAGTACCATCACATCCAAACGATGCATCAAGCAGGCCTTGGACTCAATCGCGCCCGTTCGATTAGCGGGCAGCGCATACATGACTTCAAATCCTGCACTGGCCGCTAAATCCCTCAGATCAAAAAATAACTCAGACAAGTCCATTGTTCGCTTGAGGCTATGGATCATGGTTGTGCCTAACACAATCAGATGGCTCGCCATAAAATCAATCAGTTTCTTCACGTCAGAGTGTTTAGGAATGGCAAGCGCCCTTGTAATCCAGTCTGACACACGCTCTGCAGTGGCCTCTTCAACGCTGTGAAAACCGGCTTTGTTTTTTTGTTCGAGATCGTGGAATTGCATCATCAACGTAGCCACTGCTCGTATAAATCGACTAACAGGGTCCGGTGCTGTCAATATCCCTAATTGGTTCATCACTTGGTTTGTGCGATACGCTATTTCGAGTGCGTGTGGCAAGGCATGGTGAATCAAATGATGTTCAGACGCGGATTGATTTAATTCTGGCGCGTGCAATGCCAGCAAGGCTGAGAGCTTCAACTCCGCATCGGGTGATGCGATCAAGTAAGCCTGCAGTGAATCGATGATTCCTTCAGACAAAGCCATTTCCGTATATAGCAATTCAACCACGGTGTTCAATTGGTGCGCTTTCAACTGAAGTGCGCTCCGTTCAAATTTGGTTAGCCATTGATCAAAGGGGAACGCCGCTTTGCGCCATAGTTGATGAAGAAACGTCAAGGAAGTCTCATTGAGCGCCTCATAAAAATCCATGCCAAGACGGTTTAATTGTTCAATAAATTGTGGTTCATTCCCCGAATCAGCACGCATAGATCACCTTTGGATTTTAGACGAAATGAGATGTAAAAAACACGCATCTCATGTCGTCCAAATATAATCAGGGCCTCAATCTTTAGAGGTGCCGTGTATTGACTGGAGGGTTTGAGTTGTTCGTCTGCTCACTATCGCAAACCCTCGATTCAATACGCAAAGCGTTCTCTATGCCCATTAAGCCATTATCATAGACAAAAGAACATCCATTATTTTTCATGTCCTTCTGTCCAATGTCCAATCACCTGACAGCGTGAATCACATAAAAAAGGTAGTAGACAATAATCCGCTCGTCAAGGAATTGAAGAGAATTTTGGACGAAACGACATGCAAAAAAACGCATGTCATAAACAGATAACAACACGTGATTGACTTGAAGCGACGGCATCACGGTATGCGCCTT
>JAOAUO010000133.1:845-7665 GCA_030157565.1 Legionellaceae bacterium | reverse complement strand
ATTTAATCCAAGCCTCCGAAGAGGAATTGCTCGAAATTGCAATGGGCATTTTTTATATGCAAGAGCGCAGTCGTATTCGGCTGTTTGCGCGCATGGATGTATATCATCGATTTATATCGTGTTTGGTGTATGTTCCAAAAGACCGATTCAATACCAATCTCCGGCAGGACATGGAAACGGTTTTGAGTGCCTATTTCCACGCAAAAGAAATTACATTTTCCACGCTCTTTACAGAGTCTGTTTTGGCGCGTATTCATTTTATTATTCGAATCGATCCACAAGCAACACTGGATTATGATTTTAAAGTGGTCGAGAAAATGCTCATTGATGTCGGGCGCTCGTGGGGCGACGATTTTAAAGGTTTGCTACTCGAAACGTTTGATGAGGAAAAAGCAAATCAATTGTTTTCACGGTATAAAAATGCATTTCCTGCGGTGTACACAACCAATTTCACACCTGAAACGGCTATTTCAGATATTCAAAAGCTAGAATCGTTGTCGGATGAAAATCTCCTGGGATTAAATTTGTATCGCCCTGACGGTGTTTTTTTGAATCAATTTAAATTAAAAATATACCAGCATGATGTGACCATTGCATTGTCCGATGTCTTGCCCATTATCGAAAAATTAGGCATGCGCGCCATTAGTGAGCGGCCATATGCTCTTAAGTTGAGCAACGGCGACATCGCGTGGATCAATGATTTCTCTCTGGATTACACGCAGGGCAGTGAATTGAACATGGATGAGATCAAAGCCTTGTTTCAGAATGCATTTACCAAGCTTTGGTTTGGATTTGCTGAAAATGATGGGTTTAATCCATTGGTGTTGGCGGCAGGGCTTAATTGGAGGGAAGTCTCTATTTTACGCATGTATGCTAAATACTTTAAACAAATCGGGTTTACGTTTAGCCAGGACTATATTGAAACGGCATTGAATAATAATCCAGCGATTGCCGCTAAATTAGTGCGGTTGTTTCAGTTGCGTTTTAGCCCTGAAGTAAGCGGACACCGCAAGGAAGAATTTGACGCATTGATCAACGCGTTACACATGGATTTGGATGATGTAGCGAACATTGATGAAGATAAAATTATTCGGCAATTCATGCAGGCCATATCAGAAACATTGAGAACTAACTATTATCAATTGGATTCGAATGGGGTTCATAAAAAATACATCTCGATTAAATTAAACAGCAAGGCTATTTTGGGCGTTCCTCGGCCACACCCCATGTTTGAGATATTTGTTTACTCTCCTCAATTTGAAGGCGTGCATTTACGCTGCGCCAAAGTTGCGCGAGGCGGTTTGCGATGGTCCGATCGGCGCGAAGATTTCAGAACCGAAGTGTTGGGGTTGATGAAAGCGCAGCAAGTCAAAAATGCGGTGATTGTACCGAGTGGGGCTAAGGGTGGGTTTGTTCCGAAGCAAATCCCGCAGAGTGCGTCACGGGAAGAAGTCATGGCTGAGGGAATCGCTTGCTATCGTCAATTTATTCGTGGCTTGCTGGATATTACGGATAACTACGTGGATCAAGCGATAAGCAAACCGTTGTCGGTGATTTGTTATGATGAAGATGATCCTTACTTGGTTGTGGCCGCTGATAAAGGAACCGCTACTTTTTCAGATATTGCCAATGAAATTTCAAATGAATATGGTTTTTGGTTAGGCGATGCGTTTGCATCGGGTGGTTCTGTTGGATATGACCATAAAAAAATGGGCATTACAGCAAAGGGCGCCTGGGAATCTGTGAAGCGACACTTCTATCAATTGGGAACGGACATCAATACCCGTGATTTTACCGTTGTAGGCATTGGAGACATGGCGGGTGATGTGTTTGGCAATGGCATGTTGTTGTCCAATCATATTCAACTGATTGCAGCCTTTAACCATCAGCATATTTTTATTGATCCCTCTCCTGATACCGCTCATTCGTTCGCAGAACGCGAACGTTTATTTCATTTGCCGCGTTCAACATGGGCTGACTATGATAAAAATTTGATTTCAAATGGCGGCGGTGTGTTTAACCGAAATGTGAAATCCATTCATATTAGTCCAGAAATGAAAAAAGTGTTTGGCATCAAGCAAGCAACTCTTGAGCCCAATGAATTGATAAAAGTGATTTTAAAAGCGAAAGTCGATTTATTATGGAGCGCAGGCATTGGTACGTTTGTAAAAGCGCAATCTGAATCCAATTTAGACGTAGGCGACAGAGCCAACGACGCCATTCGCATCAATGGTAAACAGCTTCGTTGTAAAATCGTGGGCGAGGGTGGAAATTTAGGCTTAACTCAATTGGGGCGGGTCGAATATGCGCTCAATGGTGGGTTGATTTATACCGACTTCATTGACAATTCGGCGGGAGTCAGTTGTTCCGATAAAGAAGTGAACATTAAGATCTTACTCAATGGGGTCGCAAAATCAGGGGATTTAACGCCTGCGCAACGGGTTGTCTTACTGAGTGAAATGACCACCGAAGTAGCGCACTTGGTTTTGCGTGAAAATTATTTACAAACGAGTGCCATTGCGTTGGCCGCAACGCAGGTTGTGCGAACCAATGAGTTGCAGCTGCGTTTCATGAATGAACTGACACGCACAAAGAAAATCGACCGTCGGCTTGAATATTTGCCCGATGAAAAGACGTTGATTGAACGAACACAGCAAGGCCAGGGATTAACAACACCAGAAATTTCAGTGTTGTTGTGTTATA
Source organism: Legionellaceae bacterium (assembly GCA_030157565.1). Classification (GTDB taxonomy): domain Bacteria; phylum Pseudomonadota; class Gammaproteobacteria; order Legionellales; family Legionellaceae; genus DDPF01. Next base: position 4,962 of record JAOAUO010000133.1, on the reverse strand, counting down.
GCAAAATCATTTTAAAAGAAGCCATTCTTGATTCAGACGTGCCTGAAGATCCGTATCTGGAGCATCTGTTGGTGTCTGCATTCCCTAAACCTTTGCAAATGAAATATAAAGCACAAATGCAGTCTCATCCATTGAAACGTGAAATCATTGCGACCCGACTCAGCAATATCGTTGTGAATGAGATGGGATATACCTTTATTTATCGCATGCAGGATGAAACCAGTGCGACGGTTGCATCCATTGTGCGTGCTTACATGATTGCGCGAACGATTCTGAATATGGACGCTATTTGGGCGCAAATTGAAGCGCTTGAGCATCATATTTCAGCCCAACGACAAAGTGATCTGATGATTACTTATATGCGTTTGTTAAGACGCATTTCTCGCTGGTTATTGCGCAATCAGCGCACTCGATTGGATATGAATACCGCCATTCAATTGTATTCTCCGGGCGTGCAGGCATTAAAAAATGCCATGCCTGCTCATTTAAGTGAAGCCGCGCGTACACAGTATGACATCTATTTTGAAGAGTATTGTGTGATGGGCATCCCGGACGCGCTGGCTAAAGAACTAGTCATTACGCGTTACTTGTTTTTTGTCATGGACATCATTGCCATTGCACATGAGTTAAGTATAGATATCTCTGTGGCGGCAACGGCATATTTTGGTGTGGGTGAATGCCTTGAGCTGGGATGGATTCGGACGCTTATCATTACACATGTCACTGAAAATCATTGGGAAGCGTTATCGAGAGAAGCGTTGCGTGACGATTTAGATTGGCAGCAGCGCCAACTCACCGCGAGTATTCTTTCTTCTAGAATAAACGCTGAGAATGGTTTTGAGGCCTGTTTAAGCGAATGGTTAGAGGAGCATGCATCGTTGATTGAACGTTGGCAGGTACTCTTGAAAAATCTTCGCTCTAGTACCGCGTTAACGTACACCATGTTTTTTGTGGCGATACGTGAGTTATTGGACTTGACGCCAAGCTAATTCGGGGATTGACAAGCGACTTGCAAAAATACGCATGTCGCTTGTCAAAATAATTAAGATCTCGGTGCTCCTTTCTCTCCAAACGCCAACTATGCGTGACACAGCCAACGCTGAATAGCTTCAGTTGTTTCATCGGCTACCTCCCGCAATTGTCTATACAATTCTTCCAGCCTATGCGTGTGGCCCGCTTTGTGGTAGCGCTCTACGTATTGACATGCTCGGACCAATTTTAAGGTGCCACAATAAACCAGCCCGCCTTTCATTCGATGAGCTAATTTTTCAACCTCAACCCAATTTTTTTCAACATATGCATGCTCTAATTCTGCCATGTCTTTGGGCATTTCCTGCAAAACCATAGAAGTTAAAATGGTTTTCAGTAAAGACACGTCATTGCCCATGCTGCTCAGTGCGCTATTAATATCCAATACATCCAATCCGTGGAGTTGGAACAACTCATGTTCCGTATTGGGCAAGTCAAACCCCAGCGGGCCGGCTGGCTTAACCGGAGCGCACGCAGGCTCTGGAGGCTTGATAAAAGTGGCTTTAATGCGTTCTAGCGTCAATAAATCAATGGGTTTGCTATAAGCGTCCATCATGCCCGCGTTAAGACAGTCGTCTTTTACGGTGCCTTGCGTATGCGCGGTTAATCCAATGATAGGGACGGGGGGGAGGTGATGTTTTAATTCATAGGCTCGCAGCCTTATCGTGAAATCGATACCCGATATGCCAGGAAGTCCTAAGTCAGCAATAATCGCATCATAGTGACCTTGACAAGCCAGTTGGAGTGCCGATTCACCATCCACGGCGCTAGTAAATCGACAACCCGCTTGTCTGACTAAGTTTTCTAACACATGAAGGCCAATGACATTGTCTTCAATCAGCAATAAAATGGGATGATATTGATCCTCGTAGGATGCCTTTGATGAGTGATGGGGAAAGGCCTCTCTCTCAGGAAGCGTGGTGAATAGCGGAACACCTTTTTTAAAAAAGACATCAAAATAAAACGTGCTCCCAACGCCCACTTCACTCGTGAACTTAATTTGGCTGCCTAAGACTTGAGCATAAGACTGTGCAATATGGAGGCCCACTCCATGTCCCGTATAAGTCCCTTTGTAAGACGGCGTTGCACGAAAAAATCGGTCGAATACATGGCTTTGAAATTCAACAGGGATCCCTACGCCCGTATCACTTACGCGAAACTGAAGTAGCACACGATCATCGATGTCTTGTAGCGGTACTATATCAATGCTCACTTGACCCGTCTGCGTGAATTTAATGGCGTTTCCCAATAAGTTCAATAAAATATGATTGATTTTCGTCGCGTCGCTGATCAAGCAATGCGGCACAGCTGAATCAACATGCGTGATTAATTCAATGCCTTTGATCACCGTAGATGGGCGTTCAAGTTGCACGATGTTGTTTATGATTTCGTGCACGTCCAGCGTGTCTTCGTGCAGGGCGTCTTCATTGGCATAATCAGCTGAAATGAGATCTAATACCCTATTGAGCATTTGCAGCAATTGTTGGCCACTTTCGCCTAGCCAATGCGCATATTGTTTTTTTTGGGGATCAACAAGTGTATCTTCTAAGAGTTTTGACATGCCCACGACGCCCGTTAGGGGGGTTCTGATATCGTGACTCATGTTGGCGATGAATGCTGTTTTGGCTTGATTGGCGGATTCGGCGGCTTCTTTAGCGATGCGCAGAGATTCTTCATATTCTTTTTGTTGGCTGACATCAATCGCGATGCCGGTTACACCAAAGCAAAGGCCTTCTTCATTAAACAGCGGAAATCCATTGTCCATGATCCAGCGAATACCGCCATCGGGCCGAATGATCCTATAATTTTCAGAATAACGCGCCTGTTCTCCCAATATAGCAATTTCTTTGGCCATTTCATGAATGGGATGATGATGCTTAACGTCGTCAGGATGCAAATAGGTGATCCAAATTTCGGGGTTTGAGTACAATGCTTCACGCGTTCGCCCCCATATGCGCTCATAAGATGGGCTGATGTATTGAATTCGCTTAAAATCTGGCGTACTGATCCAATAGACATGGTCACTGTGCTCTGTAAATTTTGCCAGAAAACTACCCACATCATGAAGCGTCAAGGTCACTTTGTTTCTATTATTAGTCATTTTTAAGCTATAAAAGACGAAAGTATCTTACTAACATAGTAGCAGTTATTGTATAATTTGTTCATTGAAATCAAGGAGCCCCCTTAATATGTTTACACCTGACGGCCAACCTGCTGATAAAATGGATAAAATTATGTTGCTCGGTATGTGGACTCGAGCATTAGAAGCCGAGAGGACCTGCGCTAAATTTCTGGGCAGAAGCACACAACAGCCATTTATTTCAGCGGGTATGGGACGACCTACGTTCCCCATTAACACACATACGGTTGATAGCAGTATATCATATTGGAAAACAATCAAGGCGCATCTAAAAAAATCTTCAGTGCATCCGATTAGTCATACCGAGCATTCAGCAGTCATTGGTTATGGTGCCCCACAGGGAGATAATGATGCACGGAATATCATGGCAGAGGCGGTCTCTAAATGGTATGAAACGGACATTGTAGGAAATCAAATCTTATTTACTGTTGGCGGTGCTGGCGCACTTCGTGTTATTTTTGAAACGTTTAATGGTATTTATAAAGGCACCCCAAATTACAGAGTGATTACGCCATTTCCGCATTATACGTTGTATGCTGATAACCATCATCAATTGCATCAGATCGATGTGATGCGCGCGCCGGGTTACCGCTTAACAGCCGATATTCTTCAAAACAGTATTCTGGGCGCGTTTCAGGACGCACTGAAAGATGGTGGGCTGCCTCGGGTTGTTTTGTTATGTAACCCGAGTAATCCGTTGGGTACGGTCATTTCAGAAAACGAACTGCTTTTAATTGCCGACGTACTCCGCCAACATCGCTCGTTGCACATTGTGTTGGATGAAGCCTATGCCGAGATGTGCTTTAGTGGAAAAAAAGTCCCTTCCTTAATCAAAATAGCCCCTGATTTGATGCCTCGAATCATTATCATGCGGTCTGCAACTAAAGCGTTATCAGCAGCGGGCGAACGCATGGCGATGTTGATGGCGGTTGATCCCGCCTTGATGGC
>JAOAUO010000133.1:0-835 GCA_030157565.1 Legionellaceae bacterium | reverse complement strand
GATGGCGAAGTTGCTGGAGAAAAACATCGGAATGATTGGGCATGCACCGCGTTCAGGACAAATCGCTTATGCCCAAACCATGTTTCAGTTTACGGATGAGGAACACCAGTCATTGGCCCGTTTTTATCAACCGAAAGTAGAATATGTGACTCAGTGCTTAAAAATGATGGGCGCTCAAATGCCCGATCCACTTTATACGGTTGACGGGACATTTTATATTTTAGCGGATTTCAGTGATTTGTTGGGTGCGGAGTTACCTGGCGCCGCTTATCGAGCATTGGGTAAAATGGGGCCGGTTCAAACGAATGAAGATCTGGCTTATTATTTGTTATTTAATCACTCCATTATGTTGGCGCCTGGGTCTTATTTTGGTTTGCCTTTAAATAATGGATTTTTACGCATTACTTGCAGTGCTAATCCGGATGAATTGCGTGCGTTGATGGGACGACTCGAGTCGTGCCTTTTGGAGGCGCGAAATCAGAAGAAAAAGAGGTTGTTAGATGATATTCATAACGATTTAACTCAGCTGAAAGATATGCCGCCTCAAGAGCATTCTTGCCTTATCACCCAACTGGCTTTTATTGTACAAGGTGATGGAAATTGTCTTGCATTGAAAGAGGTAAATAAAAAACTACAAAAGATTCATTCTGAGTTAAGTGTACGAATGAAGCAAGGCAGTGATGAATCCATCAATCATACGGCGATTTTGATTCAATCTTCCATTAATGGTGCTAGTAATTTCACCAAATCAAGCGCCACCGATACCGCCAGCATCAATGGCAGCGGTCAGCTTGAAGTGAAATCGAACAAGTATGGTTCGGTGTCCAATTTAAGC
>JAOAUO010000132.1:4442-37294 GCA_030157565.1 Legionellaceae bacterium | reverse complement strand
GATATACGGAGGCACCTTCTCCCCTGTCCACGCAGATCACATTCGTCTGGCGCGAGAACTGTCTGATCTATTGCACCCGAGCATATTCCTCTTCTTACCCAATAAAGCCCCCGTATTAGATAAAGTAGAAACAGCCACAGCCGTTCATCGCGTCAATATGCTCACGATAGCGATCGCCCCCTGGATCGACACCTACCCGTTTCAAATCGATACACGTGAAATAGATCGCCCCTCACGCTCTTACATGTACCTGACCCTGGACGAGCTTCGGAAACAATACCCTGATGCCATGATTTCATTGGTGATGGGAATGGATAGCTATCTTTCTTTTCCCCGATGGAAACATCCGGAGCGAATACAAGCCCATTGCAATCTAGTGGTTGTTGATCGCCCAGGGTATGCACGCCCAAGCGGACTGATTGAATATGATGCCGCAACCGTAAGCGCATACGGGGGCGTCTATCTTTGTGAGACAAGCCTCTGCCAGCAGGATGTTTCATCCACTCTCCTACGACAAGGCCTTAAAGCCGGCATCAATCCAAAAGAGACGCTGCCTTCAGGTATTTGGAGTTATATCCATGAACACGGATTGTATGGAGCGGCGAACAGCGATTAACTTATTCCGTCACACGCGTTACCAGCAATTGATCAATTTTATAATTATCGATGTCAACTACTTCAAATTTGAAGCCGCCATGAATGATAAAATCTGTGCGCCGGGGCACTTTTTTCAAGATATACATCATGAATCCGGCAATGGTTTCGTAGTAGTCATCATCGGGGAACGATTCAATGCCTAGCACACGCATCACATCGCCCACGGTCGTGACGCCATCGACCAACCAAGAGTCAGCATCCCGTTGTACGATTTGTTCTTCAATTTGCGGGCTCACCATGTCGCCCATTAATGTGCCCGTCACGTCGTTGAGGGTGATCAATCCAATAATCAACGCGTATTCGTTGATGATTAAAGCAAAATCTTCTCGTGTGGATTTAAAGTGTTCCAATATATTCGCCAGAGTCAGTGAATCCGGCAAAATCAATGCATTGCGCAGTAGATTGTCTGTGCGAGGTAGAAAGTCTTCTCCGTTCAGGATATGGCTCAAAATGTCTTTGGAATCCACGTACCCAATGACACGGTCAACACTGCCGATACATACCGGGTATTTGGCATGGGGATTGGTGATGATCTTGGCTTTGATGCTTTCTAAATTGTCTTGCCTATCCAGCCACACAATGTTTTCCCGTGCGGTCATGGTGGAGGGCGCGGTCAGCGCTTCTAGCTCCAACATGTTTTCAAACAACTGATGCTCGCCCTTTGCTAACACCCCGGCCTGCGCTCCCGCACTAGCCAGAGCCACAATGTCTTCGATGGTCACCGCATCTGCGCGCGCTGCAGGCAGATGCAGCAGAAAAAATACCAAGTTGGCTAAGCCATTGAATACCCAGATGAGCGGTTTGAGCACGCCGATGCAGAAACGAATGGGTTTGACCACAACCAAGGCAATTTGCTCTGGAATCACCATCCCAATGCGTTTGGGGATGAGATCGGCCACCAAAATAAATAATGAGGTCACGAGCAAAAATGAAGTGACAGAACCCAGTGTGGTGGCATTTTCGATGGAAGTGAACGGCAAAAGCAGGTTGGATATGGGTTGTTCAAAGGCTTGTTCGCCAATGGCGCCGGCTAAGATAGCAACCGAATTGATCCCAATCTGTACGGCGGTAAAAAAATGCCCCGGTTGGGCTTGCAAGTCAAGAACGAGTTCGGCTCGCAGATCACCAAGACCTAATAGTTGTTCAAGTTTGAGTTTACGCGCTGCCGCCAGCGAGATTTCTGAAATGGAAAAAAAAGCGCTGATGGCTATCAACGAGCATAACAATAAGGTGCTGTGAAAAGAATTCATCATGCCTCTGAGGTTCGTAACGCCTTGCTTTAGGCTAAGAACGTTAGGAACCATTCACTACCATTTGCCCTGCAGGCAAGCGGTAGTGATGCGTTTTGCATTGCAATTTGAATCGGCAATGTAGTGAATGGTTAAACGTGTTTGTGGATCAGTAGCCTAAAAAGGGAATGGTACATGATAGCATTTTTTACTATAAAATCCAAACGAGGCCACGTGTCGAAGCATCAGGGCGACATTGTCCCTAGTCGCCCACTCGCATGAATTTTTTTTGCCGGTCAATGCGGAGGGATGAAATCTTTTGCGACAAAACCTAATATACTGTATATTACAACATTATTTTCAAACCAGCTTATAGAGAGTCCTCATGGCGGATTTAAACTTATACAGAAACATTGGTATCTTCGCACACGTAGATGCGGGAAAAACCACCACTACCGAGCGGATTCTTAAGCTCACCGGCAGAATTCACAAAATCGGGGAAGTTCACGAAGGTGAATCAACAACCGACTTCATGGAGCAGGAAGCAGAGCGTGGTATTACCATCCAGTCCGCAGCAGTGAGCTGTTTCTGGAAAGGAACTCGCTTCAACGTCATTGATACCCCAGGACACGTTGACTTCACTGTAGAAGTGTATCGTTCGTTGAAAGTACTCGATGGCGGCATCGGCGTATTCTGTGGTTCTGGCGGCGTTGAGCCTCAGTCAGAAACCAACTGGCGTTATGCGAACGATTCAAAAGTATCGCGTTTGATTTTTGTAAACAAATTGGACCGTATTGGCGCTGACTTCTTGAAAGTCACAGCGCAAGTGAAAAAAGTATTGGGCGCTAACCCCTTAATTATGACCTTGCCTATCGGCATTGAAGATGACTTCGTTGGTGTGGTCGATTTATTGAGTCGTAAAGCGTACATTTGGGACGAAACGGGCGAGCCTGAAAACTTCACCATTACTGACGTGCCAGCCAATATGTTGGACGACGTTGAAATGCACCGTGCCCAATTGGTTGAAACGGCCGTTGAAATGGATGATGATTTACTGATGGCATTCCTAGACGGTGAGCAACCGTCAATAGAAGAGATTAAGCGCTGCATCCGTAAAGGTACGCTTGAGCTGGCCTTCTTCCCAACTTATTGCGGCTCTGCCTTTAAAAACAAAGGGATGCAACTATTACTGGACGCTGTGATTGACTACTTGCCTGCCCCGCACGAAGTGAATCCACAACCATTGACTGACGCTGAAGGCAAGCCAAATGGCCAATTTGCTATCGTATCCCCTGACGAACCATTCCGCGCTTTGGCATTCAAAATCATGGATGACCGTTTTGGTGCGTTAACATTCGTACGCATATACTCAGGACGACTGAACAAGGGTGATACCATCCTGAACTCGTTTACCGGGAAATCTGAGCGTGTTGGCCGTATGGTTGAGATGCAGGCGAATGAGCGTAATGAATTGAGCAGTGCAGAAGCCGGCGATATTATTGCCATCGTAGGCATGAAAAACGTTCGAACCGGTCACACGCTGTGTGATCCAAAACACGAGTGCACGCTAGAGGCGATGGTTTTCCCTGAGCCCGTAATCTCTATTTCGGTCACGCCAAAAGATAAAAGCTCAACCGAAAAAATGAGTATTGCTATCGGAAAAATGGTTGCAGAAGATCCAACGTTCCGTGTTGAAACGGATATCGATTCAGGCGAAACCATCCTTCGTGGAATGGGTGAATTACACCTTGATATTAAAGTGGACATTCTGAGGCGCACTTACGGTGTTGACTTGATCGTAGGTCAACCACAGGTGGCTTACCGCGAAACCATCACCAAATCGATCGAAGACACCTATACCCACAAGAAACAATCCGGTGGTTCAGGTCAGTACGGTCGGATTGACTACATCATTTCACCGGGCGAGCCCAATACTGGATTCACCTTCACCACATCTTGTGTGGGTGGTAGCGTTCCTAAGGAATTCTTCCCAGCCATTGAGAAAGGTTTCCGCTCCATGATGAGTACCGGCACCCTGGCAGGTTTCCCCGTGTTGGACGTTGTCATTGACCTGAACGATGGTGCATACCATGCCGTTGACTCCTCGGCCATTGCATTTGAAATCGCGGCAAAAGGCGCTTTCCGTCAATCGATACCAAAAGCCGGCCCACAATTGCTTGAGCCCATCATGAAAGTGGACGTTTACAGTCCAGAAGATCATGTAGGTGATGTGATTGGTGACTTGAACCGTCGTCGCGGCATGATTTCAGGCCAAGAGGCCAACGTGACTGGCGTACGCATCAAGGCCGATGTTCCTCTTTCAGAAATGTTCGGTTACATCAGTACGTTGCGCACCATGACCTCTGGTCGTGGTCAATTCTCAATGGAGTTCTCTCACTACGCGCCTTGCCCAAACAATGTCGCTGAAGCCGTGATTGTGAAAGAGAGAGAAAAGAAAGCCGCTGCCGCTAAGTAATTGGCGTTTGGACAGAATGGGACATTGGACAAAAGAACATGAAAAAGACTCATGTTCTTCTGTCCATGATAATGGGTTCATGGGCATAGAGAACGCTTAGTGTATTGAATCCAGGGTTTTCGATAGAGAGCCGACAGACTCAAACCCTCGATAAAATACACGGAGCTCTTTACGAATTGAGGCCCTGATTATATTTGAAGGAAATGACATGCGTTTTTTTGCATGTCGTTTCTTCCAAACTCAAACACCTAAGGTTGGGCTGAGTAGGCCGTCACCCCAGTGGCACTCGCGACCAAAAGATGGTCTGCTAGACGATGCCCAAATATTCCATTTTCAACCACACCTGGAATGCCATTAATCAGGTCTTCCAACGTCATGGGCATACAGCCTGTGCGCATGTTGTGTACATCCAAAATCACGTTGCCATTGTCTGAGACGAATCCTTGACGATACACCGGATCGCCTCCTAGCTTCACCAGCTCGCGTGCGACAAAACTTCGGGCCATGGGAATGACTTCTACAGCGATGGGGAATGTGCCCAGTTGTTTGACCCACTTGGTTTCATCCACGATGCAAACAAACAATGCGGCCACTGAGGCCAGTATTTTTTCTCGCGTCAGCGCACCACCGCCGCCTTTGATTGACTCACATCGCGTGTTCACTTCATCGGCTCCATCAATATAAATGGGCAATTCATCGACCACATTTAAATCAATCACTGGAATGCCCAGAGCCCGTAGACGGGATTCAGTGGCCACCGAACTGGCCACGCACCCATCAATGCGATGTTTGATAGTCGCCAACGCATCAATAAAATAATTCACGGTTGAGCCCGTTCCCACACCGATGATCTGGACATCATCCAAATAACTCAGCGCCGCATGCGCAGCTTTTGCTTTCAATGCATTCATAACATCCTTCATCTTATTTATAAATAGTTGTATCTTTGACAGCTTACAGCATAATATTAGATTTTAGACGAAATGACATGGGTGTTTTTACATGTTGTTGGGTCAAAATCCAAGACGGTTTAATTCGGAATAAATATAGATGTCTTCTATGGCGATTGATGCGGTTATTTCATGGGTCGATGGATCCGATCCTTGCTATCAACGCAAGCTCCGATCGTTCTGTGCTGAGCAAGGAATCGACCATAACCAGGCCGTAGAGCCCACACGTATTCAACAATCCAATGAAATTCATTATTGCTTGCATGCATTGGAACGTTTTGCGCCGTGGATTAGAACCATTTACATGGTCACCAATCAACAAACGCCTCCAACGGTGGCCGCGCTCCAAGGCACGCCATTCGGGGATAAAATCAAAATCATTGATCAAAATGACTTGTTACTCGAATCGGGCATCACAACGCCGGTGTTCAATAGCCTCAGCATTGAATGGTTAATGTGGCGAATTAAAGGGCTATCCAATCAATTCCTTTATTTAAATGATGATTTTTTTATTATACGACCCGTGACGCCAGAGGACTTTTTTCGAAACCATCGCTTAGTGCTCAGAGGGGAGTGGAAAACGCAATCGGATCAAAAATGGCTTTTTAAAATGAAACAGCGCCTGCTGGGCAGGCTTCGCACGCTTCAGCCTCAATCCAAAACCAACCCACATCGTACTTGGCAAGAGAACAGTGCTCAATTAGCCGGATGGACCAAACGGTTTTATCTGTTGCCGCACGCCCCCTTTCCTTTGCTCAAAGAAACGTTTGATGCGTGCATTGCGCGAGAGCCACAATGGCTAATGGAGCATGCGCATTATCCCTTTCGTCATCCAGACCAAATATCTTCTATCCCTCTGATGGTACATTTGGACATTAAACAACACCGTGTGGTGTATGACTCAAGCGCTCAAACCGTCATGGTCAATGGAGCGACGCACGCTTTAAACAAAATTAAATCACGTTTGAAGTCAGCCCATGAGAATTCGAATGTATTGTTTGTCTGCATGCAAAGTCTTGATCAGGCGCCGCCAGCCACACAACGATACATGATCGATTGGTTACAACAGCACATATGAACCTGATTATCGATGTGACGCGGTTGGTACGCCGCTTGATCAAAGGCAAAACGCTAACAGGCATTGATCGGGTCAGCATGGCATACGTGCAACATTACCAGCATGACGCTCGAGCGCTGGTGCGTTGGTGTGGGCATGGCTGGGTGCTGCCTCGTCTACAATCCGGTGCATTGTTTCGATGGATGGCCAGTCCTGATTCAGCGCGTACGGCCGTGTTTATTATTGCGCAAGGCATGTTGTTCAATAGGGCTCCAACCGACACGATGAATACGTTTTTGTTGAATACGGGGCACATGAGCCTCAAACCATCAGATTATTTGCGCATGATTCGTCGATGGGGCGTTAAACCCATTTTTTTTGTCCATGATTTGATTCCCATTCACTATCCGGAGTATTGTAGTCCCGGCGAAAGCTTGCGTCATAAAAAGAAAATGGATGATGTCTTGGCCATGGCGTACGGGGTGATCACCAACTCGGAAGCAACGCGTCATGATTTGGTTCAATATGCCGCTTTAACCCATCAAATCATGCCGCCCAGTGAAGTCGCGCTGTTAGCACCTGGTTTTCGGCAGAAGTCACCGAGCGCGCGCCTTTTTGATAAACCTTATTTTGTTATCTTAAGCACCATTGAACCTCGAAAAAATCATGTCTTATTACTGCAAATATGGCGAGATTTGGTGATGCGACAGGGCGATCGCGCACCTCATCTCATCGTGCTGGGGCAGCGGGGATGGGAGTGTGAAAACGCATTGGATTTGCTCGAACGTTGCCCATGTTTAAACGGTTTTGTGACCGAGATTGCAGGGTGCTCCGATGCTGATTTAGTGACTTATCTTTATCATAGTCAGGCGCTGCTGATTCCTTCATTTGCTGAAGGGTATGGCCTGCCTTTGGTTGAGGCCTTGGTTTTGGGCGTCCCTGTGATTGCGAGTGATTTGCCGGTGTTTCAAGAGATAGCCGGCAATATACCGGAATACGTTGATCCGTTGGACGGAAAACGATGGGGGGCCCTTATCATGGAATATGCACAATCGAACAGCGAACGACGAGCCGCCCAACGATTACGTATGCAGTCTTTTAAAGGGCCAACGTGGGAGAATCATTTTATTCAGGTGGATGCGTTTTTGAAACGGAGTTTGGACGAAACGACATGCAAAAAAACGCCTGTGATTTCGTCCAAATAGGCTGGGGTCTACGCACTTTCGGTTGATTTGCGTCGTTCAGAGCGACCGCTTAACCATTTAGGGCACACTTCCAAAATTTGCGCAATTTTATTCAGTTCTTCTTCTGGCGGGAGTATTTGACCAAAAATCATGGCATTAGCCAAATGCCGAGACACACCAAATACCTTGGCCACGGCTTTTATTTTTTCTGTGAGTTCTTCAGGGAAGTCCAACAAAGACAATTCGTGGTTAAATCGTTGTGCAAATATTTTACTGTTCATGGTGTAAGTCCTTTTAAAGTTAAGTAATCAGATGAAATCATTTCAAAAAATAGTTTAAATCCAATGCCCGAGCGGCTTTCACATCGTCGAGTCGTTTGACCAAGAGCGTTTCTGGGGCCTCCGTTAGCAAGGATGGATTCGTTTCGGCTTCTTGACGAATCGCCGCCATCGCCTGGATAAACGCATCCAATGTTTCTTTGGATTCTGTTTCGGTGGGTTCAATCAACAAGCATTCAGGCACCAAGAGCGGAAAATAGGTGGTGGGCGCGTGAAAACCATAGTCTAGTAACCGCTTCGCCAAATCCATGGCGCTGACATGGTGCATTTTTTTCTCTTGTTTTAAGGTCAAAACAAACTCATGACTCGCGCGCCGGTCTGGATAGGCGGGCGAGAATCCAACGCGTTTTAATTCAGCCAATAAGTAATTGGCATTGAGTGTGGCATATTCAGAGACACGTAGCAGTCCCTCGCGGCCTAACACCAAAATATAAAAATAGGCGCGCAGTAAAATGCCAGCATTGCCCATGAAACAGGATAGACGGCCCATGCTTTGTGGGTAATCTTGGCGTGTAGCCCAGTCGTAACGGCCTTCTGTTTGTACCACGATGGGCAAGGGTAAAAAGGGCTGCAAACGTTTTCCTACAGCAACCGGTCCTGAGCCCGGCCCTCCGCCGCCATGTGGCGTTGCAAAGGTTTTATGTAAATTCAAATGCATGACATCGAATCCCATGTCACCTGGGCGTACTTGACCCACAATGGCATTTAAATTGGCGCCATCATAATACAGTAGCCCGCCTGCTTGGTGCACCATGTCGGCAATGTCGGTGATTTGCCGCATAAATAACCCGAGAGTGGATGGATTGGTGAGCATGATTCCTGCGGTTTTTGGACCCAATTTCTGGTGCAATGCGTCCAGATCTATATCACCATCAGGACCGGTTGGAATTTCAACGATTTTAAAACCGCACATCGCAGCCGACGCGGGATTGGTGCCGTGAGCCGCGTCAGGAATTAAGATTTCATCGCGTGCACTATCACCGCGTGATTGATGATAGGCTTTGATCATCGCGACCCCAGCAAACTCTCCTTGAGAGCCTGCCATGGGCGTTAAAGAGACCCCACTCATCCCTGTGATGTCGAGTAGGGCGGTTTGAAGTTCAAATAATGCTTGCAATACCCCTTGGCTTGCATCAACCGGCAGGAGTGGGTGGCGATGGTTAAAGCCGGCCATTGAAGCGGCCTTGTGCACACCGCGTGGGTTGTATTTCATGGTGCACGAGCCCAAGGGATAGAAATGGGTATCAATGGCGAAATTTTTTTGTGACAAGCGCGTGTAATGACGCACGACCTGTAACTCTGAGCAAGCAGGCCAACGAGGGGCTTTTTTGCGTTGAAATGCGGCCGGAATCGCATAAGGACTGCTGCAGGACTTCGGGGATTGTGCCGTGGCTTGTCGGCCGGATTGCGATTGGTCGAATATCAACATAGTTTCCCTTCCGTTTGGCTGATAATGGCTTTGATTTCATCACGGTGTTTGACTGGAGTGAATTCAATCAGTTGGTGATCGGCAATCTCGGCTAATGCATAGGGGTCTTGCTGTAGGATGGATTCCAAATGCGCTCGATCAGTGGTTAACGCAATCAAAATACCGCCGGTTCGCGGCTTCATGGGACCGGATGCTAAAAACAAGCCTTGTTGATAGTGGTAATCCAAAAATTCGCGATGTGCTTGCAAATATTTATCCACTTCACTCAGGGCTACTTTGTATGTTAACTGAACAATAAACATAGGCCACTCCTGTTTTGGGCATCCAATGAATGGATTCTACCGTTCTTGCAAGCACGCTGTTAATGCATTTGCATAACACGCCATCTCATCATCCGTTCGCATTTCGGTGGCACAGACCAGAAGGGTGTTGCCCAGCATTGGAAAATGCGAGCCAACCGCATACCCCCCTTCAATGCCTGCGGCATGCAAGTCGTGCAAAACATCCTCGACCGGTTTATCCAATCGCAATAGCGCTTCATGAAAATACGGTGCTGAAAAAACCTGCGTCACGCCTTTGATTTGGGTTAACGCGTGAACCAAGGCATGGGTGTTGTGATGGCAACGCTCAGCAACGTTCTGGAGGCCTTGAGGGCCCAATAGACTCATGTGGATGGTGGCCGCAGTCACCAATAATCCTTGGTTGGTGCAAATGTTTGATTTGGCTTTTCCGCGGCGAATGTGTTGCTCACGCGCTTGCAGGGTGAGCGTGAATCCGGTTTGGCCGGCTTTGTCCACGGTGCGACCAATTAAACGTCCCGGCATTTGCCGGATATGCGGCATACGCGTGCTGAAAAAACCAAAGTAAGGCCCGCCGGATGCCATGGGTGATCCGAATGGTTGCCCCTCACCACACACGATGTCTACGCCTTGTTCACCCCAAAGACCGGGTGGTTTTAACAGCCCGAGCGAAATGGGATTGACACAGGCCACGCTGATGACGTGGTTGGCATGTGCCCAGTTCGTCATGGCATCCACGTCTTCTAGAGCGCCAAAAAAATTAGGTTGTGCTAAAACCAACGCGGTGATGTCGTTGCCTGCATATTGCTCCAGAGCGCTGATTGCCGTGACACCTGATTCGAGATCAAACGGCAGCGTGAGGATCTCGATGTGTTGATTTCTGAGAATGGTATCCAATGTTTCGCGATAAAGCGGGTGAAGGGTGCCCACCACCAATATGCGGTTCGATGTGTTGTGCTGGTTGATGCGCACGGCCATGAGCACCGCTTCAGCCAATGCCGTTGCACCATCGTACATCGAGGCATTGGCCACATCCATGCCGGTGAGCTCGGCTATCATGGTTTGATATTCATACAATAATTGCAAAGTGCCTTGGCTCGCCTCGGCTTGATAGGGGGTATATGCGGTGAGAAATTCGCCGCGTGATGCAATGTCCCAGACTGCGGCTGGAATATGGTGTTCATAACTTCCCGCCCCGATAAAACAGATGCCTTGCTGGTTTTTCAAGGCCAGTGCGTGTGCGTGTTTCAGCATGGCCATTTCACTGATGCCTTCCGGGATATGTTTTAATTCCCCGTGTAGCAAGGCAGGTGGGATTTCATTAAATAATGCGTGTATGTCCGGTGCATCGATCGATGCCAACATGGCCTGAGTCTCTTCAGCAGTGTGCGGGATGTAGGGCATGGCTAGTGATCCTCGGCAAAGGTATCTTGATATTCGTCCTCATCCAATAACGCATCGATTTCACCCAACTCAGTCGCGCTGATTTTGACTAACCAGCCCGCACCATACGGGTCACTGTTGACCCGCTCTGGATTTTCAGTCACCTGCTCATTGACCGCCACCACCACGCCACTGATGGGCGCATAAAAATCAGAAGCGGCTTTGACCGACTCCAGTACGCCCAGCTCGTCACCCGCATGGACTTCATCGCCCACTTGGGGCAGTTCAACAAACACCATGTCGCCCAATAATTGTTGGGCATGATCCGTGATCCCAACGGTCATGTCTTCGTGATCGGTTGCAATCCATTCATGGGTTTGGGTGAATCGTAAATTTTTTGGCATATCGGTCATGTTGGTATCCTTTATGAAGGTCAATTAAATAGGCGCGCCGTGCTTCACAAACCGGGCTTTTCCAACGCGAGCGGGGAACCCTTTGCCCCGAATCTCAACCTTGACGGATTCACCCGTTTCAATGGGTACGCGTGCTAAAGCAATGGACTCACCCAATGTAGGAGAGTACGTGCCGCTGGTGATGATGCCATCGGAATAGCCGTCTACGATCACACGTTGGCCCGTGCGCATCACGCCTTTCTCCATGAGTGTGAGGCCGACAAGCTTATGGGTTAGGCCGTGTTGTTTTTGTGATTGCAACGCACTCATGCCAATGAACGCACGATCGTCGGGTTGCCAGGCGACGGTCCATCCTAAACCCGATTCTAAGGGGCTGATGGATTCGTCCATGTCTTGGCCGTAGAGCAATAGCCCGGCTTCCAATCGCAAGGTATCACGTGCGGCTAACCCACAGGGTTTGACGCCGGCCGCGAGCAGGGCGCCCCATAATGCATGAATATCTTGTTGTGGAACGATGATTTCTAAGCCGTCTTCACCGGTATAGCCGGTGCGTCCAAAAAACCAATGGCCCACTTCAACCGATTCAAAGGGTGCCAGTGTCGACACAGCATCGGCTTGAGCCGGATTTAATACAGCATACGTTTTTTGAATGGCATGCGGGCCTTGTACTGCCAGCATGGCTAGATCGGTGCGTTCTTGAAGTCCTGCTGAAAAACCGATGATTTTTTCACGAATCCAGGCCAGATCGCGAGCACGCGTGGCTGAATTTAAAATAAGGCGATAATTGTCAGGTGCACGTTGATAGACCATCAAATCATCGATGATGCCCCCGTGTTCATTGCACATGCAACTGTAGAGTGCGCGCCCGATGTGTTGAAGCGTGTCAATATCTTGGGTTAATAACTGCCGTAAAAACTGCCGCCCTCCAGCCCCCAACACATCCACAATATTCATGTGAGAGACATCAAACATGCCGGCGTCACGACGAACGTGATGGTGTTCATTGATCTGTGAGCCATAATGGAGCGGCATGTCCCAGCCATGAAAATCAACCATTCGGGCGCCCAGTGCCACATGATCGGCAAAGAGTGGTGTTTTTAAAATCATTGTCAGTCCTTCGTCACCTGATTTAGGAATGATTATACCCGGATGAAGAAATGCGGCAAGAGGTAACGATTGCTTGTTTTGATGATTTATAGTATCCTAACTTTTCTATGTGGTACGCTTGCTTGAATTCAATTCGTTTGCAATACTATCAAGCAGTCAGTGCCCAAGTTAGGATCTCGATCCTTATCATTTCCGTAAACACTATCCTGAGAACATTACCCTGAACACTTCATTCAATCTAACCAACACATCAAGTGAGAAGCATGCATCTTAATGATCTAAAGCAATTACCCATGGCGACGCTGGTCAATATGGCCCCCGATGAAAACACCTCTAATATGCGCAAGCAAGATATTATTTTTGCCCTTCTGAAAGGGCATGCTTCGAAGGGTGAAGATATTTATGGTTGCGGCACGCTGGAAATCTTGTCCGATGGTTTTGGCTTTTTGCGTTCGCCAGACAGCTCGTATACAGCAGGACCGGATGACATTTACGTTTCCCCCAGTCAAATCAGGCGCTTTGGTTTGCGCACGGGCGACACCATTTCCGGTAAAATTCGACCACCGAAAGACAGCGAACGTTATTTTGCGTTGTTAAAAGTAGATCAAATTAACTTCGATTCGCCAGACAATGCGAAACGCAAAATTTTGTTTGAAAATTTAACCCCATTATTCGCATCGAAACGATTGGTGATGGAGCAGGGCAATGGCAGCACGGAAGATTTAACCGCTCGTATGGTTGATTTAACCGCGCCATTTGGTCGCGGTCAACGTGGATTGATTGTGGCTCCTCCAAAAGCAGGCAAGACATTGATGCTGCAAAATCTCGCCCACTCGATTGAAAAAAATTATCCTGACTGTTTCCTGATTGTGTTATTGATTGACGAGCGCCCAGAAGAAGTGACTGAAATGCGCCGTTCAGTGAAAGGGGAAGTGGTGGCGAGTACGTTTGATGAACCGGCCACACGCCATGTTCAAGTGGCTGAAATGGTGATTGAAAAAGCCAAGCGTCTGGTCGAACACAAGCGTGACGTGGTGATCTTGCTGGATTCTATCACTCGTTTAGCGCGTGCCTATAATACCGTCATTCCTTCTTCCGGAAAGGTCCTGACGGGCGGTGTGGATGCCAATGCATTGCAACGGCCGAAGCGTTTATACGGTGCGGCACGAAACATTGAAGAAGGCGGCAGTTTAACCATTATCGCCACCGCCATGGTTGACACGGGTTCTAAAATGGATGAAGTCATCTACGAAGAATTCAAAGGAACAGGCAACATGGAAATTCATTTGAGCCGGAATATTTCCGAGCGCCGTGTGTTTCCTGCGATTAACATCAATCGTTCCGGTACGCGCCGTGAAGATTTGCTGCTTAGCCCTGAAGAACTCCATCGCACCTGGATATTGCGTAAAATCCTACAGTCTATGGATGAGTGCGATGCCATTGAATTCTTGCTGGAACGCATGAAAAATCATAAAACAAATGCTGAATTTTTTGATGCGATGAAGCGTCAAGAATAAGATTGAGTATGCCCTGTTGTTAGTATGCCCTGTTGGCGACATAGCGCTGGCAGGGCATATTGTTATTCCACATCCCTCTTCAGTCGAATCAGGTTGATTAACGACCTGTATTTACGAGCGATTCTTGCCCAGTTTTTTCTTTGCTGTTTTGTCGCTCGTTGTTAGCGCGGAGCTTTTTAGGTCTTTCAAAAAAGCTGTTGATGATTAAAAGACCACCACCGACGATTAATCCAGAACCACACAGGCTAGTCATACGGTTTTGTGAAGGGTGGCTCTTGGCCGCGAGGCCCATAAAAACACGGCCAATCATACCTGCGCCTAAGGAAAAAATGGCAGTACCCAGAAGAAAAACATGCATTTGATACGCATCCATTCGACGTTTCTCTTCCTCCTCCTCCATCGCCGCCTTAAAATCAATGTAGCAAGTGGTTTCTTGTCCATTAATAGTGATGATTATTTTGTTAGGTATCTTGATGCCTAAATCACGCATCTCACGTATTTGATATCGCATCTCTTCCTTTAATTGATCCTTGTGTGCAAATCCACCAAAAGGATCGCGCCGGTCGACGAATATCTCCGTGGTTGGGTCATTTAATCCAAGAAGGCCATTATCTACCGCGTTTTCTAGAGCCTTAAACGCATTCGTTAGTGCATAAAACGCGTTTTCTGAACCGCCTTTATCTGGATGAACAATCAGCGCGCGTTTTTTATAAGCGGTATTTATCTCGCGCCATCTCACAACATCACCCACATGGGCGCAAAGGCCTAAGACGTTCAAATAAGGTTGATGTTCAGGCATGATTTTTATTTCATGGGGCAGGTGTGGCATAAATTAAGCGCCTCCAATCATTTGGCCGTGAAAAATGGTTAAATATAATATCACGCCGTTATTTTAATCGACAGAATTGTTTTTCTAATGGGAATCACTCACAGGATTATTGGCGTTCAATTTCACATCAATTGTGTAATAATACGCATATTATTCTCATGCCCCCATCATTTTATGAAATATGCCGATCTTCGCGATTTTATCGCTCAATTAGAAACACGCGATTTATTGCAACGCATTGATCACCCCGTGTCACCTCATCTTGAAATGACGGTGGTGAGCGATCGTGTTTTACGCGCCGGAGGACCGGCCTTGTTCTTCACGCATCCAGACGGCTATCAAACGCCAGTCCTCACGAACTTATTTGGTACAACACAACGCGTGGCATTGGGCATGGGAGAAGAAACCGTGGATGCTCTGCGCGAGGTAGGAAAATTGTTGGCGGCGTTAAAAGAACCGGAGCCACCCAAAGGCATGAAGGATGCGTTGAGTAAATGGCCCTTGCTCAAACAAGCGATGCACATGGCGCCGAAATATGTCAACCATGCGGCTTGTCAAACCCATGTGTGGGAAGGCGAGCAGGTTGACTTGACCACCTTGCCCATACAAACCTGTTGGCCAGGGGACGTCGCACCGTTGATCACATGGGGATTGGTCACGACCAAAGGACCGCATCAAACGCGTGAAAACATGGGTATTTATCGTCAACAGGTGTTGAGTAAAAATAAACTCATCATGCGCTGGCTCTCGCATCGAGGTGGTGCGTTGGATTATCAAGCTTGGCAGCAGGAATACCCAGGCGAGCGTTTCCCTATTGCCGTTACCTTGGGCGCCGATCCCGCTACCTTGCTGGCCGCGGTGACCCCCGTTCCCGATTCGCTGTCGGAATACGCGTTTGCCGGTTTACTCCGTGGCCAACGCACACAATTGACCCGTTGTATTGGTTCGGATTTACATGTGCCGGCGAGTGCTGAAATCATATTAGAAGGGTATTTAGAGCCAGGCGTTGAGGCTCCAGAGGGGCCGTTTGGTGATCACACCGGTTATTACAATGAAGTACAATCCTTTCCAGTGTTCACTGTGGAGCGCATGACCCATCGGGACAAACCGATTTATCACAGCACTTATACTGGACGTCCACCCGATGAGCCGGCGATATTAGGCCTGGCTTTGAACGAAGTGTTTATTCCTATTTTGCAAAAACAATTTCCAGAAATCGTTGATTTTTATTTGCCGCCCGAAGGATGCTCATATCGGCTCGCTGTGGTGACGATCAAAAAGCAATACCCAGGGCACGCAAAGCGCGTGATGATGGCCGTTTGGTCTTTTTTAAGACAATTCATGTACACAAAATTTGTCATCGTCTGTGATGATGACATCAACGCGCGCCATTGGCCCGACGTGGTGTGGGCGATGACAACCCGTATGGACCCATTGCGAGACACCGTAATGGTGGACAATACCCCCATTGATTACTTGGACTTTGCGTCACCGGTGTCAGGATTGGGTTCGAAAATGGGTTTGGATGCGACCAGCAAATGGGTTGGAGAGACATCTCGTGAATGGGGGCGAGTGATTAAAATGGACGATGATGTGCTGCAACGCGTCAATGATTATTGGTCTTTTTTAGGGATTAAAGCATGAGTAAGTCCGTGATCAATGCGCGAGTGGAATCGATTACTCCATTGACGGATAGTATTTTGCAGTTGGTGTTAAAGCCGGATCGATACATTGATTATCAAGCCGGCCAATACTTGCAAATGCTGTTTGAGAACGAGGCCTTTAGTTATTCGATTGCCAATGCGCCATTGGGTTCTCGACAATATGAGTTACATATTCGTCATACGCGCGACAATCCTTATCACCAACCGTTGTTTGCGCACATTAAACAGCATGGAGTCGTGTCGATTCGTCTGCCTCTAGGCGAATGCCATGTGAGTCGATTGAATCCGGCCAAGCCCATTTTATTCATTGCCGGCGGGACGGGTTTTGCACCCATTAAAGCGATGATTGAGCAATTATTAGCAGACGGCGAGCCGCGTCGGTTTGAGTTGTTTTGGGGGGCGCGCACGCAACGTGATTTGTATATGAATGATAAAGCGCAGTATTGGCAGGCGCATGTGAGTCATTTTACGTATTTTCCACACCAGTCTGATCCGGAAGGGACGACATTAGTGGAGCGCGTTCTGACACAGCATCTCGCGGATATCCACGATTGGCAAATCGTGATCAGTGGTCCTTTTGACATGGCTTACCATATACGCGATGCTTTGATAGCCGAAGGCGTTTTAAATGAAAATCTTTTTTCGGATGCATTTGGTTTTTTAGACGAGAAATAGGGGCATGGCATGGATACGTTATATCAAATATTGGGGTTGGTTGGCGCTGCATTGATTGTTTGGGTTATCTATCGGAGCATCAAAGGACGGCCGGGGCAATTTAGTAAAGAAAATATCAGCAAAAGTTTTTCTAGCATGGGTCTATTGGCATTGTTACTGATTGGATTTGTCGCCCTGCTCGTTTTTTTAACGCGAGCTTAATGGCGGGGCGTATTGCTGCAATAATTGCCGCGTCGCTTAATGAGGTAATCGTGAAGGTTCGGGTGATCGATTCCTTGTTGTTGGTGAGGGTCGGCTGCTAACAACGTTTCTTCTACATAGGTGATGAGGCTGCTGCCATCGACTAACAACCGATACCATGGATTTTTCTTAGAAAAAGAGCGTTTGTCGGCTTGTGGATTATACTGTCCTGATGCCTGGAATAAAGGATCAATGTCGACGATAACGGCACGGTACCCTTGACGCAAGTGAGTGACTAAATCACCTACGTTAAATTTGGCAGTTTTATGCATCTTGATCTCCAGAGGTGTTGTGCCTTTGGAGTTTGGACAAACCAGCATGAAAAGGGCCTCATGCCGTTTTGTTCAAACTCCAATGATACCTGAAGTATCGGTTGACTGAGAAAAATCTTGAGATAATGGCGCCGTGCTCGTGTCTCCCCGCTCGTGCGAAGAGACACCTACATGAGTCAGGCATCAAAACAAATGCTTTTCTTCTTCTCTTAAGGTGAGCACCTCAACCCCCGTTGCGGTCACCAACAACGTATGTTCCCATTGCGCCGATAATTTGCGATCTTTGGTTAACGCAATGCTCCAGCCATCTTTTTTTAGGTGGGTCACTTCTGCGCGGCCTTGGTTTATCATGGGCTCAATCGTAAACGTCATGCCTTCTTGAAGGACATCGCCCGTGCCTGGTTTTCCATAGTGCATCACCTGTGGGTCTTCATGCATTTTTAACCCGATTCCATGGCCACAATATTCACGCACGACGGAATAATTATTTTTGACCGCATGGCTTTGAATGGCATGCCCAATGTCGCCTAATGTGGCTCCTGGCTTGACTATACGAATGCCGTGATACAAGCATTCCTGTGTAACATCAACCAGGCGTTGTGCATGTGAAGCAACCGGGCCTATGCAAAACATCTTGCTGCTGTCCCCATAATACCCTTCGTGAATGACGGTGATATCCACATTGACAATGTCGCCATTTTTTAACATTTGTTTGGAGGATGGCATGCCATGGCAAATCACGTGATTGAGGGATGTATTCACTGAATAAGGATAACCATACTGTCCCTTGCTGCCCGGTATGGCATGCAACGTATTGCGAATATAGTCTTCACAAAAGGTATCAATGTCCATGGTGGTCATGCCAGGTTGGATTATTTTGCTGAGCGCTTCCAGCACCTGGGCCGTAAAGCGACCGGCAATTCGCATTTGTTCTATTTGATCGGGGGATTTAATCGACGACATGATGGGTGGACTCGTGTTGTATTGGGCTAAAAACAAAACCCATTTTATCAAACTCCGTCACTATTCACCACCATGCATCTTGTATGGAAAATGATCCTTATTGCGTACGTTGGCAAATCTTATCGGCCAAATAGCCAATCGCGCCCGCATAATAAATCGAATTATTGTAACGTAAAATCATTTTGTAATTAGGATATGCAAGAAACACCGGGCCGCCATTGGGCTGTACAATGCTGGCTTGCAGATGAGGGTAAGGAAGCGCTTGGCCTTGTTCGGTTCGAACACCCAACGCATTCCATTCACTCACCGGTTTCACGATGGATTTGCCTTCCAGTGACATGTCAAAGTGAGCGGGTAATTTCACATAAACCGCCCAAGGTTCGCCCTTGCGCCAGCCGTTTAATTTCATATAGTTGGCAATCGATGCAAAGACATCAGGCTTGGAATCCCAGATGTCTTTATGGCCGTCGCCATCATAATCCACGGCATATTTCACCCAACTGGAGGGTAAAAATTGCGGCTGCCCCGACGCGCCCGCCCATTCGCCTTTGAAACGGTCCAACGTGACATGCCCATCGTTTAAAATGTGCAGGGCTAAGAAAAGCTCTTTACGAAAAAATGCAGGTCGATTGGAATCGTAAGCCAGTGTGGCTAGCGATTTGACGACGGGAAAATTCCCCATGTAACTTCCATAACTGGTTTCCATGCCCCAAAAAGACATGATGAAGCAGGGGTCAACCCCAAAGTGGTCGCCTATCTCGTCTGCAATGGCTTGGTATTTTGTATATTGCTTGCGCCCAATGGCGATGCGATAGGCATCCACGCGAGACTTTAAGTATTTTGAATACGTCAACCGATGTTCGGGCTGAGAGTGGGCCAAGCCTTTTACCTGCCGGCTGGGTTCATGAATATCCGCGAACGCTGCATCAAACACACGAGGCGAAATGCCTTGTCCCAAGGCTTCTTTGCGCACGTCTGATACCCAGTTGTTCCAGCTTTGTTGTTGTGCCGCCATGGCCATCTGTGAAAGCAACAGCGCGAGCCCAACTGTAAAAACAAATCGCAATTGTTTCATGTTTCATATCCCCTTGTTTTTTTTTCGTCCCCCGCGATGACGGCTAGGGGAGAGAATGCATACCTTAAGATTGTGAAGGGAAATGGCTGGGATGGCAATTCATTTCGCTCACTCGGGCGGCACCCCTCTGTGTCGTGTTGTATGCGGGTTTATTTGCATCCAAGCATCATGCTAGCGATAATGAGGCCTTGTGATGAACGGTCATGGAGAATACATGCGAAAAAAAATCGTGATGGGTAATTGGAAAATGAATGGTCGGCTTGAACAGGTTTCCATATTATTGGATACATTGCTCGAGCGATTGCCCATGGATTCAGGTGTGGATTGTGTGGTCTTGCCGCCGTCTATTTATTTGCCATGCGTCAGTCAGCAGTTGAGGGGAGGCGCCATGGGTTGGGGTGCACAAAATGTTTATCCGGCCGATGCGGGCGCATACACCGGTGAAATTTCAGCCCCGATGTTACTGGACTATGGGTGTCAGTATGTTTTAGTCGGGCACTCTGAGCGCCGGCACGTGTTTCATGAAAATGAAAAATTTGTCGCAGAAAAATTCCACCATGTAAAAGATCATGGTATGATACCCGTGCTTTGCATTGGCGAGACCCTTCAAGAACGTGAACAAGGGCTGACCCAACAGATTTTGAAAAAGCAATTGCTTTCGGTGATGAACCATCGGCCTGATATTTTTGAGAATGGTGTCGTTGCATATGAACCCGTATGGGCAATAGGCACAGGGCAAACCGCGACTCCAGAGCACGTACAGGCAGTGCATGCATTTATACGCGAATGCGTTGCTGCAGTGGATGAACGCCATGCGAAAAACCTGTCCATTTTATATGGTGGCAGTGTGACACAAAACAATGCTCAGGCTCTTTTTGCGATGCCTGATGTGGATGGTGGATTGATTGGTGGGGCATCTTTGAATGCGCTGTCATTTGTGGAAATTGTGAAATGTATCAATTATTGTTAATTTTTCATGTGCTGGTGGCCGCTACCGTGATTGGTTTGGTTCTGATTCAGCATGGCAAAGGGGCGGATATCGGTGCTGCATTTGGTTCCGGTGCGTCTAACACGGTTTTTGGGAGCCAAGGATCGGGTGGTTTTCTTTTTAAATTAACGGGTGGATTGGCGCTCACATTTTTTGTGACCAGCCTGTTGTTGTCATCGATTGTTGCTCGCCAATATCAAAAGGCGGATGAGCGCGCGACCCCTCAACAAATCCATGTTCCGGACAGTAAAATTCCGGTTCCGATTGACAGCGCAAAGCCGTAACAGGGTATTTTTACCCATAGCAATCCCTTCTCCCTCTGGGATAAGGTGCCCGAAGGGCGGATGAGGGTGTTATCAGGTGGCACAAACGAGCCTGCAACATTTTCACCCGCAAACGGGGACAGTGAAACAAGGCTAGTTGTTTAGGCTTTAACAATCTGACCCGAAGATAGCCTCACCATCTCACGAACGCTGTTTCGCGAGACAAACTTTTGCCGAAGTGGTGGAATTGGTAGACACGCCGTCTTGAGGGGGCGGTGGCGTAAAGCTGTGCCGGTTCGAGTCCGGCCTTCGGCACCAATGATCTGTTTCTTAACATGCCTTGCCTTGTTGCGAAAATGGTTCATGCTTCTTTGAAGCACAATCAAGTCGTTCAATGACCAATTGGCTTTTATTGTGGCCATTTTTTCTTCGACTCGCTTATCTTGATTCAGTGTAAATACACTATTATTTTGTTCAAACCCGGTATTTAATTCACCTGCAGACAATGAAACGCCAGCGCATGGAGTGAATTAATATTGCTCATTAATATCGAAATTTGATCGATCTTGATTGGTCTGATATGATACACGCAAAAGAAGCGATCGATTAACCCATGTTTATTGTATCGGGCGGCAGTTTATTGCGGAGAAAGCATCATGGCAAAATATATCCCATTTAAATTTGATTCTCAGTATGAAAACGAAACATCTCAGGTTAGATATCAACGTTTGACGCAGGAGTTTAAAGACGAGCAGCAAGTATTTTTAGCTGGTTTGCGTGAACAATTAAGCCATCAATCTGCTGCTGAAAAAGTGGAACAATCCATCCTGCTTTGTGAAACACAACTGGATCAATTCCTGTCGGATATTATCGCTTGTTGACGCAGCAGGCAATCGAACAGCGTTCTTGTTGGACACCTCTTTAAATGGAATGCTGAGGGATATCTACTTGAATCCTTGGCCCGGGTTTGTGCGGCGTTTAAACATCCAGAAGCGGAGGAAAATCAGCAGCAACTACTCGTTCTTGCCCACGAAATTCCTGGTGATGCTGGAGGTTATTGGCGCGCGTTAACAGCAGGATTGATTTGTATCGCGACGGTAATCGCCGGCAGCACGGCTTGTTCTGCTCTTCTGCCCATTATTGGGCCTCTTGGAAGCATATTCTTTGGGCTCCTTCTGATTAATGTCATTGGATCGATCGGCACGGTTGCAATGGCGACCTCTGCAGAGTTGGCGTTTAAATCTCAGCCGGTAAAAACCAATTTAAATTTAATAGCAAACAATTCCTTATTTTTTTCTCCATTACAGGGTTCGCAACAATCACGTTCGGCAGAGGATTTGGTTGCATCCAATCGCATTGACGGGCCTGCCCTATCTGTATGACAGGCTGATATTTATTGGGTTTTGAACGAAAGGTAGTGAGCTCATCAATCTTTTGAACGAGCGCTGTGTATTGAATACGAGGATTGATCGTGCGGACGCATCATCACATTTGTCTTAAAATGTAACCTATACTCTTTTATCAATACCTCTGAACAATACGCTAATGAAAATAAGCACGATTTTATATTCCGCCGTTTTTCCTCTCGCTATTGGGGTAGTATTATTTTCATGTGGTAATAAAAATATGCAATCAATAGAAGATAAAACGACGATGCCACCGAATAACCCATTCGCCAAGCCTAGCGATTTGCCATTTCAAACGGCTGATTTTAGTGCGATGAAAGACCGCGACTTCAAACCGGCTATTGAAGCAGGCATCCAACAGCAATTGAGTGAAATAAAAGCGATTGCTGAAAATACGGATGCCCCTACGTTTGAAAATACCTTGGTCGCCATGGAAAAAAGTGGGGAGATTCTCCGTCGTGTGAATGGGGTCTTTGACTGGTTGTCCGCAGCCAATACAAACGCCGTATTGCAAAAGGTATCAGAAGAGATAGCCCCGGACCTTTCTGCGGTCAGAGACGCCATGTTTCTGAATAGGGCATTGTTTAATCGTGTGCATGCGATTTATAAGCAGAGAGACCGACTAAAACTAGACCCCGAATCTCACCGCTTGGTGGAATATTACTATCAGACGTTCATCTTGTCCGGCGCAAACCTGTCTGATGATGCCAAAGAGCGTCTTAAAAATCTGAACCGTGAAGAAGCCGGCCTGCAAGCGAAGTTTAGCAATCAACTCCTTGCAGCGCAGAGGGGCGGCGCCTTGGTGGTCAGCGATAAAGCCGCTCTAGCGGGACTCTCTGATGCTGACTTGGAAGCGGCTGCAGCGCTAGCTCAATCGAATAACCATCCAGGAAAATGGATGCTCGCATTGGAAAATACCACGCAGCAGCCCCTACTTCAATCGCTGAGTGTGCGGGCCACGCGGCAGAAGCTATTTGAGGCGGCACGAAGTCGCGCTGAAAAAAATGATTCAAATGACACCCGGAACACGCTATCACGTCTAGCCATGATCCGTGCACAGAAAGCAAAGTGCATAGGATTCCCTAATTATGCGGCATTGACGTTGGTGGACCAAATGGCACAAACACCGGAGACCGTTGAGCAATTTCTGGCCGGTCTTATTCCTGCTGCAACGGCCCAAGCAACGCTTGAAGCCGCCGATATCCAACAGGTGATGGATGCTCAAAACGGTGGGTTTCATCTGGAACCCTACGATTGGGCGTTTTATGCAGAACAGGTGCGTCACGATCAGTTTTTTCTCGATCAAAACCAAGTGAAATCTTATTTTGAATTAAACAATGTACTGCAAAACGGGGTGTTCTATGCGGCCAATCAGCTCTATGGACTGACGTTTAATGAGCGTAAAGACCTGCCTGTTTATCATCCGGATGTCAGAGTGTTTGAAGTGTTTGATCAAGACGGTACGTCTATCGCGTTGTTTTACTGTGATTATTTTACACGTGAAAATAAGAATGGTGGCGCATGGATGGGTAACTTGGTCGGTCAATCGAAGTTGCTCGGTACAAAACCGGTTATTTATAACATAAGCAATTTCACAAAACCGGCTGAAGGACAACCGGCATTGATTTCTTTTGAGGACGTGACGACCATGTTCCATGAGTTTGGTCATGCCTTGCACGGCATGTTTGCCGATCAGCAATACCCCAGTCTTTCAGGTACACAGACCGCCCGTGATTTTGTTGAATTTCCTTCACAATTTAATGAACATTGGGCATTGGATTCGCGGGTGTTTCGTCACTATGCAAAACACTACCAAACCGGTGAGCCCATGCCACAGGCATGGGTGGATAAAATAAAGAAAGCCGTCACGTTCAATCAGGGGTATCACTTGACCGAAATCCTGGCTGCAGCAGCTATTGATATGCAATGGCATTCGTTGTCTGCCGACTTGCCATTACAAAACCCCGACACGTTTGAACAGCAAGCGTTGCGAACCACCCACCTTGATTTACCTCAAGTGCCATCCCGTTATGGTTCCAGCTACTTTCTGCATATATGGAGCGGCGGGTATGCGAGCGGGTATTACGCTTACCTCTGGAGTGAAATGCTGAATGATGATGCCTTCGAGTGGTTTCAAGCGCATGGAGGACTGACAAGAGAGAATGGTCAACGGTTTCGCGACATGATTTTATCACGCGGCAATACGCAGGATTTAGCCACACTCTATCGTGACTTTCGCGGTAGAGATCCAGACACTCAGGTGATCTTGAAAAGGCTGCGTTTGAGATAGACAGGCCTTCGCAAGGATGATTAGCTGAGATAGAGCGGCAAACCGGCCATGCTCGATGAATTTGGAGGCGGTTTGCAAAGCATGCTTGCCTCTGGATCAACAGACTGAAGGATAAATCCTTTGTCATGCATCATGTGAGCACTACGTGGCGCTTGTCATGGCCTATTGCTCACAGAGCGAATGGTGATGAATACTGACTTCCAATCAAAAATATTTGAATTCGGTTTCCGTGTAACGTTGGATTTTGACCAAAAAATCAGTTATTATGCGGTAAGTTGAATATGTCTTCAGTACCCTTTTAATGCGAGTCATCTGACATGATGCTACCACACTATTTACCTATTCTTGTTTTTATCATCGTAGGCTTGGCCTTGGGTTTGGTGATGCTGGGGGCGGGCTCCCTGTTCTCTAAGCACAATCCAGACGCGGAAAAAAACTCACCGTATGAGTGCGGTTTTGCGGCCTTTGAAAGTGCACGCATTCCGTTTGATGTTCGATTCTATCTCGTGGCTATTTTGTTTATTATTTTTGATTTGGAAACCGCTTTTTTCTTTCCATGGGCTCTTGTGCTGCGTCAAATCGGTTGGTTTGGTTTTTCGGCCATGATGATTTTTTTGGGCTTGCTGGTGATTGGCTTTATTTATGAATGGCGACGTGGAGCATTGGAATGGGAATGAAACCAACGGATGCATTGCAGACCCAGGGGTACACCACGACGTCTGTTGAAAAATTAGTGAATTGGGCGCGCAGTGGGTCCATGTGGCCGATGACGTTTGGGCTGGCTTGTTGTGCGGTGGAAATGATGCACGTGGGTGCAGCGCGCTATGACTTGGATCGTTTTGGTATTATTTTTCGACCCAGCCCTCGTCAATCGGACGTGATGATCGTGGCGGGAACGCTGTGCAATAAAATGGCGCCTGCATTGCGTAAAGTATACGATCAAATGCCCGAGCCAAGATGGGTGATTTCGATGGGATCGTGTGCGAATGGTGGGGGCTATTATCATTATTCGTATTCTGTGGTGCGTGGATGCGACAGAATCGTTCCCGTGGATGTGTATGTGCCGGGTTGCCCGCCCACCGCTGAAGCGCTGCTGTATGGCATTATCCAGTTACAAAATAAAATTAATCGCAGAGCAATCATCGAAGTCTGAGGCAAAGGTGTGACACAATGACAAAACATGATAATTTGGCTGAAACGTTACGTGGCGAATCAATGGATTCGCTGGTTTCTGTATCCATCGCACATGATGAAGTGACCGCCGAATGTGACTTGGCGTCCTTAAAGTCGGTGTTGTATCAACTGCGTGACAGGCCATTGTTTGCATTTGACGAACTCATTGATTTGTGTGTAGTGGATTATCTGTTATATGGCGTTTATGATTGGGAAACCCAGTTGGCGACAGAAAATGGATTTTCACGTGGGGTTGAGCGTCAAGAAACCCGAGCCTGTGTGTGGGATAAACCACGTTTTGCCGTGGTCTATCATTTATTGTCCACGAAACACAATCATCGGCTTCGACTGAAAGTCTTTGTTGAAGAAACCTCCATGATGGTGCCGTCTATCCATGATATTTGGAAGGGTGCGAATTGGTTCGAGCGTGAAGCGTATGATTTATTTGGTGTCTTGTTTGAGGGACATCCTGATTTGCGACGTATTTTGACGGACTATGGTTTTATTGGCCATCCATTCCGTAAAGATTTTCCCCTCAGTGGGCATGTTGAAATGCGCTATGATGCGCTATTGAAAAAAGTGATTTATGAGCCGGTTGATATTGAACCGCGAATATCGGTGCCGAAAGTGATTCGTGATGACAACCGGTACAGCCCTGATCTGGAATCCTAAGGTATTGCACCATGATTGATTTACAACAGTACACGCTTAATTTTGGTCCGCAACATCCCGCAGCACACGGCGTATTGCGGCTTGTGTTGGAAATGGAAGGTGAAACCATAGTGCGGGCCGATCCACACATTGGGTTGTTGCACCGAGCCACTGAAAAATTGGTGGAAACCAAGCCTTATCTCCAAAACATTGGTTATATGGATAGACTCGATTACGTGTCAATGATGTGCAATGAGCATGCCTATGTTCGCGCCCTTGAAGGACTGTTGGGAGTAGAAGCCCCCATTCGAGCACAATATATTCGAACCCTGTTTGATGAAATAACCCGAATTTTAAATCACTTGTTGTGGTTGGGCGCTATCGCTTTGGACATTGGCGCCATGACGGTCTTCTTATATTGCTTTCGGGAACGTGAAGCATTGTTTGACTGCTATGAGGCCGTTTCAGGCGCCAGGATGCATGCGACCTATTATCGTCCGGGTGGCGTTGCGCGTGATTTGCCAAACAGCATGCCTCAATACAAGCCTTCGCGATGGCACAATGATCGTGAAGTAGAGGCCATGAATGCCAATCGCCAGGGTAGTTTGCTGGATTTTATTGAAGACTTTGCCAAGCGATTCCCGACCTGTGTTGATGAATACGAGACTTTGCTCACTGATAACCGGATATGGAAGCAACGCACCGTTGATATTGGTGTGGTCTCGCCTGAAAATGCGTTGCAGTGGGGGTTCACAGGCCCCATGCTGAGAGGGTCTGGCGTGGCGTGGGATTTGCGAAAAAAACAACCTTATGCAGCCTATGATCAAGTGGACTTTGATATTCCTGTTGGTAAAACGGGGGATTGTTACGACCGTTACTTGGTGCGTGTGGAAGAGATGAGACAATCCAATCGCATCATTCAGCAATGCATTGCGTGGTTGCGTGCGAATCCAGGCCCTGTAAAATTGGACGACTCTAAAATCACGCCACCGCCTCGTGAAGCCATGAAGCGCGACATGGAAGCCATGATCCATCATTTTAAACTCTTCACGGAAGGGTTTTCCCTGCCACCGGGTGAAATCTATAGTGCGGTTGAAGCGCCAAAAGGCGAATTTGGTATCTATTTGGTCTCGGATGGTGCGAATAAACCATACCGTCTGAAAATTCGAGCGCCTGGATTTGCGCATTTATCCAGTTTGGATGAAATGGTTCGAGGGCATATGTTGGCGGATGGAGTGGCTATTTTGGCCAGTCAAGACATTGTATTTGGTGAAGTGGATCGATGATATTCGACTTTCACTCAAGATAACACGCATAAAGGTTGATAAGCATGTCTGAAAACAAAGCGCTATTGATTCATCGATTTGTCGATGCAGAGGGCATAAAAAACATTGATCACTGGATTGCTAAATACCCCTCCGATCAAAAACAATCGGCCGTGATGAGTGCGCTCATGACGGTTCAAGAACAACAAGGGTGTTTGTCACCTGAGTCCATGGATGCGGTCGCCGAATATTTAGGCATGCCGGCCATCGCCGTGTATGAGGTCGCTTCTTTTTATAGCATGTATGAGTTGAAACCAACCGGTCGCCATTCGGTGAACGTGTGCACCAATGTTTCTTGTTTGTTGCGTGATTCTGGCGCTGTTGTTGAACATTTAGAAAAAAAATTAAACGTCAAATTAGGGGGAACCACCGAAGATGGTCGGTTTACGCTGAAGGCGGTTGAATGTCTGGGTGCCTGTGTCAACGCCCCTATGATGCAAGTAGATAAAGATTATCATGAACATTTGACGCCTGAACGCATCGATGCCGCCTTGGAGGAATATCTGTGAGAGAGAACGTCAATGCCCCGGTTGCATTAAATCAAGTCTGTTATCGAACCCTTCATTTGCCCGAATCATGGACCTTGGCTGCGTATCAAAGCGTGGGTGGTTACAGTGCCTTGCGGCGGATTTTAGAAGAACAGACCCCTCCCAAGCAGATCATTGATGAATTGAAACTATCGGCATTGCGTGGTCGAGGAGGAGCGGGTTTTCCTACCGGACTGAAATGGAGTTTCATGAACCGTAATGCGCCGGTTCAAAAATACGTGGTTTGTAACTCGGATGAAGGGGAGCCCGGCACGTGTAAAGATCGAGACATATTAAGATATAACCCGCATCAATTGATTGAGGGCATGGCGATTGCAGGCTATGTCATCGGAGCGACCGTTGGGTACAATTATATTCGCGGCGAATTTTGGGAACCTTTTCAGCGCACAGAAGCGGCTTTGCAAGAAGCCTATGCAGCCGGATTATTGGGCAAGAATATATTGGGTTCTGGCATTGATTTTGACTTGTATAATCATTTGGGCGCGGGCGCTTATATTTGCGGTGAAGAAACGGCGTTGTTGAATTCGCTCGAAGGTAAAAAAGGACAACCGCGGTTCAAGCCCCCATTTCCGGCTAATTACGGTTTGTACGGCAAGCCAACAACCATCAATAACACCGAAACATTTGCCTCCGTGCCCGTTATTTTGGAAAAGGGTGGTGAATGGTTCTTGAAGTTAGGCAAACCCAATAATGGCGGAACGAAATGTTTTAGTGTGAGCGGGCATGTTAACCGGCCCGGCAATTTTGAAATTCCTTTGGGAACGCCCTTTAAAACCTTGCTGGAGTTAGCGGGTGGCATGCGTGATGGTCGACGCATCAAAGCCGTCATTCCCGGTGGCTCGTCCATGCCTGTTTTACCCGGTGAGGTGATGATGGGCTTGGATATGGACTACGACAGCATCCAAAAAGCGGGCTCAGGCTTAGGGTCAGGGGCCGTCATTATTATGGATGAGACCACCTGTATGGTCGATGTGCTGTACCGTCTGTCTGAATTTTACATGGATGAATCGTGTGGGCAGTGTACACCTTGCCGAGAGGGAACCGGATGGTTGGTTCGTCTGTTGCATCGAATCAAAGAAGGGCATGGTGAACCCGGTGACATAGAAAAATTAGTCAATGTTGCCAACGGCATCGAGGGTCGCACGATCTGTGCGTTGGGCGAGGCCGCAGCATGGCCTGTCCAGAGTTTCGTCAAACATTTTTACGATGAGTTTAACGCATACATTCATAAGGTTTAATAATGGCCATCATTGAAATCGACGGCAAATCAGTTGACGTGGAAAATGGAAAAATGATCATAGAGGTAGCAGATGAGATGGGTATTTATATCCCTCGTTTTTGTTACCATAAAAAATTATCCGTTGCAGCCAGTTGCCGCATGTGTTTAGTTTCGGTAGAAAACAACCGGAAAACCGTTCCCGCTTGCGCCACACCCATTACCGATGGCATGAAAGTATTGACTAAATCGAAGGAAGCCATTCAGTCTCAGGCGGCGGTAATGGACTTTCTGCTCATCAATCACCCATTGGATTGCCCTATTTGCGATCAGGGTGGGGAGTGTGAGTTGCAAGACGTTTCCATGGGATATGGCCGCGATGCCTCCATGTATGATGAAAGCAAGCGTGCTGTCTCCAGTGATGATATCGGTCCGTTGATTGCAATGGAAATGACGCGCTGCATTCATTGCACTCGCTGCGTGCGCTTTGGCGATGAAGTCGCCGGATTGCCTGAGCTGGGTGGCATAGGCCGTGGCGAAGACATGCACATTAGCACGTATATTAAACACAGCGTGGCATCCGAAGTATCCGGTAATGTCATCGATTTATGTCCCGTTGGCGCACTCACGTCCAAGCCCTATCGGTTTACCGCACGTGCTTGGGAAATGCAGCAGCATCACAGTGTCGCACCTCATGATTGCTTAGGATCGAATATTTACGTGCATACCCGTCGAAATGAACGCATGCGTGTGGTCCCTAAAGAACACGAAGGCATTAATGAAACGTGGCTATCGGATCAAGACCGCTTTAGTTATTTAGGGCTCAACAGTCCAGCACGCGCCACAGAGCCGATGATTAAGCGTGATGGCTTATGGCAAACGGTTGATTGGGAAACTGCATTAACCTTTGCTGCGAGCGGCATGGGCCGCGTGTTGAAACAGCATGGGCCTTCCCAGTTTGCAGCGTTTGCATCCCCCTCGTCTACAGTGGAAGAACTGTTTCTACTGCAAAAAATGATGAGAGGGTTAGGGGTGAATAACTTAGATCATCGTTTGCAACAAACGGATTTTACTGATCAAGATGCCTTGCCTGTCATGCCAACGAATGCCTTGCCTTATGCCCAATTGGAACATCAATCCACGGTACTATTGGTGGGCTGTAATATTGATCGCGAAGTGCCGCTGGCTGGCGTACGCGTGCGGAAAGCGTTTACCAACGGGGGGCAAATTTATGCCATCAATCCGGTGGCCTATCCGTACCATTTTGATGTGGCGGACCAGTTAATTGTCGCGCCTCAAGAAATGCCCATACGCTTGGCGGCATTGGTATTGGCTTTAGCGAATGACACAACAAAACTACCCGAAGATTTACAAAAATTAATGATAGGCTTAACGCCCGACGCAACAACTCTCGCGATAGCCGTGGCATTAAATCAACCCAACGCGGCCATCGTGACCGGTGCTCTGTGCGAAAACCACCCTCACGCGTCTATTTTGCGCGCCTTGATTTTTTGGATTGAGCAGCTCAGTGGAGCCAAAGTGATTCGCCTCACCGTTGGCGCGAATAGCGCAGGCGCTTCGTTAGCGGGTATGTTGCCGCATCGAACCGTAGCGGGCAAAGCGGTTGAGCCGGCGGGTCTATCGGTATCCCATGCGCTGGATGCTCGGCTCAAGGGGTATTTGCTCATGGCCACTGAACCGGGCTATGATTTTTCAAATCCTTATGGTGCGCGGCAGTCTATGTTGGCGGCGGAATTCGTCGTGGTGCTGTCGGCCTTTCAAAACGAATCCATTCAAGAGTATGCCGATGTGATCCTACCCATGGCGGCATTTACGGAAACAGCGGGCACCTATATTAATTTAGACGGATTGTGGCAAACGGTGAAAGGGGCCGTCGCGCCGCCTGGTGCTGCACGTCCTGCTTGGAAACTTTTGCGAGTATTGGCGAATCTATTCCGTGTGGAAGGATTTGAATACGCGTCTGCAGAGGAAGTACTGGATGAAGTGAAAATGCAGGCCGATAGAATGCTCGCACGCGCTTATTCGCCCGTATATCCTGAGTGCCTTCCGGTGAGTGGGAACGATCTGGTTCGAGTGGGCGAGTGGCCTTTATATCGAGGCGATGCCATTGTGCGTCATGCCAGCGTGTTGCAAAATTGCGGCTCTGCTGAATCGGTTTGTGTGCGAGTTCATCCCAAAACAGCGCAGCGGCTTCATTTAGATGGTCGTGCTACTGTATCTCAAGGAGATATTGAGATAACATTGCCGCTTATTTGCGATGAACGGATAGCGCCTGATGTCATATGGGTTCCTAACGCCATGCCGGAAACCGTAGATTTAGGGCACGCCTTTGCGGCCATTGTGATTCAGTAAGAACAAATCACGGCGGATAATAAATGGGTATTTCGCGTATATATTACGCTTGTCGTTAATTCCCTGCGAGCCATTTGGCAGCGGGGCCACTAAGGTTATAACATGCTACAAAACTTTGGCATATTGGTGTGGATTATAATTAAAATCCTGGTCATCGTTGTCCCGTTGCTGCTGTGCGTGGCTTATTTAACATTTGCTGAACGCAAAGTGATTGGGTATATTCAGGTGCGTATTGGTCCTAATCGTGTGGGAATTGCGGGGTTATTGCAGCCCATTGCCGATTTGATCAAGCTGATTTCCAAAGAAATCATTATTCCAACACGGTCGAACAAATACCTGTTCGTCATTGCACCGTTGTTTGCTTTAACGCCCGCACTCGCTGGCTGGGCGGCGGTACCCTTTGAAGAAGGGATGGTATTGGCGAATATTGATGCCGGTGTATTGTATTTGTTTGCCTTGAGTTCGTTAGGCGTGTATGGAATATTGATTGCAGGTTGGGCCTCCAACTCAAAATATGCGATGTTAGGTGCTTTGCGCAGTGCCGCGCAAACCGTTTCCTATGAAATTTCCATGGGATTTGCCTTGGTTGGTGTGTTATTGGCGGCTGGCAGCATGAATATCACCGAGGTGGTTCAATCGCAGCAAGGCGGCATCTGGCATTGGTGGCTTGTGCCTTTGTTCCCACTGTTCATGGTCTTTTGGATTGCCGCTCTTGCCGAAACAAACCGCGCTCCTTTTGACTTAGCCGAAGGTGAGTCTGAAATTGTGGCCGGTTTCCATGTTGAATATTCCGCCATTGGGTTTGCCTTGTTTTTTCTCGCTGAATACGCCAGCATGATCTTGATTGCAACCATCATGGCAT
>JAOAUO010000132.1:3482-4432 GCA_030157565.1 Legionellaceae bacterium | reverse complement strand
GGCAATCTGCATATTCTCGCTAGCCGCTCCTCTTGCAACCATCATGGCATTGTTGTTTTGTGGTGGGTGGCTTTCTCCTTTCGAAGGGGTCCCTGTTCTGGGCGATGTCTTTTTTATGGTGCCCGGCGTGGTCTGGTTGCTGCTAAAAGTATCGTTTTTTTTGTTTGTGTATTTGTGGGTTCGAGCCACGTTTCCGCGCTACCGTTATGATCAATTAATGCGTTTGGGCTGGAAGGTCTTAATCCCCGTCACCATTGTGTGGGTTATCGTCACCGCCATTATGGTTTTGGCCCACTTCAAACCGTGGTTTTGATGAATCAAAAGAGCCTCTAATGAAAAAATTATATCGATACATCAGGCATTATGTGCGTAGTTTCTTGCTGCTGGACTTATTGGCAGGATTAATGCTCACAGGAAAGTATTTATTTAAGAAAAAGATAACGGTGCAGTTTCCGGAAGAACAAACGCCCATATCGCCTCGTTTTCGTGGCATGCTCGCATTGCGTCGTTATGCGAATGGTGAAGAACGCTGCATTGCGTGCAAGTTGTGTGAGGCCGTTTGTCCCGCGCTAGCGATTACCATTGAATCCGAACCACGAGAAGACGGTTCGCGCCGAACAACGCGCTATGATATCGATGTGTTTAAGTGCATCAACTGCGGTTTGTGCGAAGAGTCGTGCCCGGTTGATTCCATTGTCGTCGTACCTGAAATGCATGTTCACTTTGAAAATCGGGGTGAACAAATTATGACTAAAAACAAATTGTTGGCGATTGGTGATCTTTATGAGAAGCAAATTGCGGCTGATCGGGCGGAAGATGCACCGTATCGGTGAGGTGTTGTCATGCCAGCATAGAAATAAATAGCGTAGGGTCGCCCGGATCTGTCATTCCCGCGCAGGCGGGAATCTATTTAAGGGGCATAAATACTGAACGGGCTAGATTTATTATTA
>JAOAUO010000132.1:0-3472 GCA_030157565.1 Legionellaceae bacterium | reverse complement strand
TTGGCCGTGGGTGATTTGATGGAAGAACGTTTGGCCGCTGATAGGCTGGCTGATAAAGAATACCGTTAACGGGGTGCAAAATGCATGAGTTGTTGTTGCAAGTGGTTTTTTACGTGTTTGCAGGATTGACGGTTCTGTCCGCACTGATGGTGATCACTCAAAATAATCCAGTACGTTGTGTGCTGTTTTTAGTGTTTACTTTTTTTACCAGTTCGGTGCTTTGGATTTTAGTGAATGCTGAATTTTTAGCATTGATCTTGGTCTTGGTGTACGTGGGCGCAGTCATGACCTTGTTTTTATTCGTTGTCATGATGCTCAACATTGATATTGAGTCGATGAAAAAACAGATGATCTGGTATTTGCCTTTTGGTCTGATTCTGGTGGCGCTCTTGGTGGGGTTGTTGATGACGGCGTTGCCGAAAGAGCGATTTAAATCAGATGCCATTGCACCGGTTATTCAAGTGCAGTCTATTCCCGGTATTCAAAGCACAGATGCCAGTACACCGGCCATATCCGATACGAAAGCGTTAGGCTTGGTTTTGTATACCCATTATGTGTTCGCATTTGAACTGGCTGCGGTCATTTTGCTGGTGGCTATCATTGCAGCCATTACTTTGGTGCACCGTAATCCCATTCGATCAAAACGCCAAAACATTGTGAGTCAAATCATGACACGCCGCGCTGATCGAGTGACGTTGGTTAATATGAAATCGGAGAAGCCATGATTCCTGTGACGAACTATCTCGTTTTGAGTTCGATTTTATTCGGTTTGAGTCTGGTCGGCATTTTACTGAACCGACGAAACGTGATTTTATTATTAATTTGCGTTGAATTGATG
Source organism: Legionellaceae bacterium (assembly GCA_030157565.1). GTDB lineage: Bacteria > Pseudomonadota > Gammaproteobacteria > Legionellales > Legionellaceae > DDPF01. The sequence goes on along the minus strand of JAOAUO010000132.1, from coordinate 2,634 downwards.
CTGCTGGCTGTGAATACGAATTTTTTGGCGTTCTCACATTATTATGCAGACAATGCCGGCGAAGTATTTGTCTTTTTTATCCTAACCATTGCGGCGGCAGAAGCGGCAATTGGTTTGGCAATTGTGCTGTTGCTCTATCGAAATCGGGGCAATATAAATGTGAACAAGATGAATCATTTAAAAGGGTAGTCGCGTGAGTATTTTACAGTGCTGTTTGGTTATTGTGTTGGCCCCTCTTCTGGGTTCTCTTATTGCGGGCTTATTTCGAAACCTGATTGGCCGCACGTGGTCCCATCGGGTCACGATTGCAGGCGTTGGTTTGTCGTTTGTGCTGTCGCTGTATGTCGCATGGGTTGTATTAGCAGGGCAGGCGCCTTCGTTGGATATGAACCTATACACCTGGGCGAGTGGCGGAACATTGTTCCCTTATGCGTTTCATGTTGGTTTTTTAATTGACCCACTGACCGTCGTCATGATGATTGTGGTCAGTTTTGTTTCGCTGTTGGTGCATATATACAGCATCGGTTACATGGTTGATGATGACGGCTACCAACGGTTTTTTAGTTATATTTCGTTGTTTACCTTTATGATGTTGATGCTGGTGACCGCCAATAATTTCTTGCAATTGTTCTTTGGTTGGGAAGGGGTAGGATTGGTTTCCTATTTATTGATTGGGTTCTGGTACCACAAAGAGTCCGCCAATCAAGGCAGCATGAAAGCGTTCATCGTGAACCGCGTGGGTGATTTTGGCTTTGTCTTAGGGATAGCTATGGTGTTTGCATACACCGGTAGCTTGGATTATGCGACTGTTTTCAAAAGCGCGCATGGTTTGATAAGCCAAACCATCGTCTTGTTCAGTGGACACACCTGGTCTGTTATTACAGTGATGTCATTGTTGTTGTTTGTAGGTGCCATGGGTAAATCAGCGCAAGTTCCTTTGCACGTGTGGTTGCCTGAATCAATGGAAGGTCCTACACCGATTTCAGCGTTGATTCATGCCGCAACCATGGTCACCGCCGGCGTGTTTATGGTGGCGCGAATATCCCCCATCATTGAGCTGTCGACCACGGCATTGACTTTTGTGTTGGTGATTGGTGCTACAGGCGCATTATTTACAGGAATATTGGCGTTGGTGATGAATGACATCAAACGCGTAGTGGCTTATTCCACGTTGTCGCAACTGGGTTACATGATGGTGGCCATGGGCGCTTCCGCATACAGTGCGGGCATATTCCATTTATTGACGCACGCCTGCTTTAAAGCGCTCTTATTTTTAGGCGCAGGGTCCGTCATCATTGGCATGCATCATGAGCAAGACATGCGAAAAATGGGTGGCTTGTGGCGAAAAATGCCCATCACCTATGTGACCTTTCTCATTGGAACCTTGGCGTTGTGTGCGGTCCCACCATTCGCTGGTTTTTATTCAAAAGATACCATCATTGAAGTGGCCAAGCTGTCTCAAATTCCAGGCAGCGGTTATGCATATTTCTGCGTGGCAGTCGGAGCGATGGTCACGGCGTTGTACAGCTTTCGTGCCTTTTTTATGACGTTCCATGGCAAACCCCGCATGGATGAACAGACGTTTTCTCACGTGCATGAATCCCCTTGGGTGGTTTGGATGCCGTTGGTCGTACTGGCGATTCCTTCGGTGATACTGGGTTATGTCTTGTACATGCCCATGTTGTTTGCACCCAAAACACTCTTGGCGCCTTCGTTATTTATCCTGCCTGAGCACAATGCCCTGGCTGAATTGGCGACCGAAGTCACATCGCCCGTCGCCACTTTTTTACACGCATTGACCTCCGGCATTTTTGCCATCACGCTGCTGGGTATTGTTTTGGCTTATATTGCCTATATTGCCTACCCTCAGATCCCTGCAACGCTTGCGAGGGTTTTTGTGTGGCCTTACCGTCTGTTGGTGAATAAATATGGATTTGATGCGTTCAATGATCGGGTGTTTGTGGGCGGCAGCAAGGCGTTAGGTCGATTGTTTTATCGCGTTGGCGACCAGAAACTCATTGATGGCACGCTGGTCAATGGCACAGGGCGCACGGTGAGGTGGTTTGCTTCAAAAAGTCGCGTGATTCAGAGCGGTTATTTATACCATTACATTGCTGTGATGGTATTGGGACTGTTCGGTTTCTTGTTTTGGCTTTTGTGAGATTGAAAGGTCGGTTGGGTTAAGGCTCAGTCGACTGTAGGCACTCAATTCATCCGTCTAACGGATGGTCGTTTTTAGTATTGGTTCGTAAGGTGAGAGTATGCATCATTTGCTCAATGTATTGATTTGGTTGCCCATTATCGGGGGGGTGCTGGTTGCACTCATCAGTGATGACAACAGGCCTAATATTGCGCGATTCGCGTCGTTGGCTATTGTATTATTGACGTTGGTTCTATGTGTTCCGTTGATGGCAGGTTTTGATATCAACACCTATGCCATGCAATATGTAGATGAGATGGTTTGGATGCCCTCGCTAGGGATTCAATATAGCTTAGGCATTGATGGTTTATCTTTGCTGCTGATTGTTTTGAGCATCTTTACCAATCTCATCGTGATATTGGCTACATGGGACAGCATCAAACATCGCGTAGGCCAATACATGGCGGCTTTTTTAATCATGCAAGGCCTCTTGG
>JAOAUO010000131.1 GCA_030157565.1 Legionellaceae bacterium | reverse complement strand
TCAGGGCGAACGGATTTTGGAGTATTGGGATTTAAAAAGGCTAAAGTCCAGTTAATAATACTTGCATTTTTTCAGGTTGATTGATCAATTTTTTTTCTGCTTTATCCTGTTTTCCTTTAGCCACATCATGCAAAAACGTCTTTAACTGAAATACAGGGGATTTCTGACATACCAGCTGGATATTTGGAGGAAATTTTTCAACCTGACTGTCGTCTTCGATGCCCGACAACAATTCATCCATACTTAGCTCAAAGCCATCTGCCTTGATATGTTCATTGGTGCCCGAGAGCGCATCGTGTTGTTTATTCGATGTATGGGTTAACACAGGATTGGTCAGTGCAGAAAAATCAACACAAATATGGCCTTGATGTTTTACAAACAGCCCGGTGGGGGCTTGTGTTTCCAGAATCATGAAATCATCCATGTGTGAATTTTCTTTGGTGGCCGTGACTGCCCTGTAATTTCGGGTAAAATGGTCCTTGATGTGTTGGATGTCTGCTGCATTCAAAGGCGGATTCAGCTCAAAGTCTGTCGCATGCTCATTTATCCATGCACTCAGGCTGTCTTCCACATCAATGCCTTTCGCCAACGCGCTGACAATCAGTCCTGCCACTTCATCACTTAAATCAGACGAGCGATCAAAAACGGTTCCAAAATTTTGACGGCTCATCCCCTGGGCGGCGCAATACGTGTTCACGTGCGCCAGGAAAAATTGTGTCGCCATGGACAAACGCTCTGTTCTATCGGTGTTGCCTTGTTCGCTGTAAAAGGTGAAACGGGAAGATTGTACCAAAGGTTTGGCGCACAGGCATTCAACAGCGCATGGATGTATTCTTCAGCCGTGCCTGGATTCTCGTTCGAGTGGCCCATGAGGGTATCAGAGAATATCACTGGACCTGAATGGCTGTGGGCGGTTTTGCATGGATTAAATTTGGACATACCACGGGGATTCCGGAAGAGCCGGTTTAACAGGGCGGTTTAGGACTCCCATCTTGATCCTGCTTCGTTTCTTTAAATGGACTAAGCTCCTGACGAAAGTCTTTCTGCAAAGTATTTCGCGCACCGGAGCCGCTACCGGGGATAATCTGATCGAAAAATGCAACTGACAATGGGCTGCCTTCTTGTTGCCGATTAACCGTAGATTTTTGTTTGTCTTCTCCTTTTCTCTCCTCTACCCCCGTTGAGAGTGAGTTATCCAAAGGCGACCGCGCAAAACCATGATCAATGTGTGTTTTCGGTGAGATTTCACGAAAAATATTACCGTTACCACCTGATACCGTTTCTAATGCATCTTCATGTGTGAAAGTTTCATCAATTGATGAACTTGTCAAACTGGCTGTACTGAAAGCACACGGATCAATCGATGAGGATTGCGCGATACTGTGGTCTAAAAGCGCTTGTGATTGCTCACGAAATGCTTCACGTAGTGTCATCTCACCGCTCGCTGGCATAGCCGTAGTGGCTTGAGCATCAGTTATCGCTAAGGTCATCATGTCGAGCCCCGCCGTCAAAGCTTCTATCGGTGTTAAATGCCGAATTTCGGGTAAAGGACTTGAGGGACTTTGTTCTCTAGACGCATTTTGCTTGGCACGAGCCTCTCTATAGTACTCCGCCCCAGCGCCTGTCTCGGCAATCGTGTGAAAGTCGCCACGGTCGTACGTCGCAATAACAAAAGCACCTGATATTTTGCGTAGGTTATTGTCATCATCTAGCCAATGCTTGAGGGGTCCTTGCCCAGAAGAACAAATAGCGTCGAGAGCCGCGAGAGAAACTGATACTGAGCCAGAAATGTGATGTCGAATAGGTATATTCGCTGCATCAGCGCTTCCTATCCAGCTTAACTCATCGGGACCTTTTTTCTTACGGAATAGACGTCTGGCAGCACGTGCATGAGGCTGTGCCTCAGATTCTTCGACGTCTGATGCATCAGATATATCCGCTGGTAGACCTTCTAGCATATCACCTTCTGGACTTTCACTTATGAGAGCACCAGTGACTGAGTCAGTCAATATGTTATCAGTAGCACGATCGGTATAGAAATCCCCTATAGCAGGTACGAGCTTATTGCATGTCAAAGCGCGTACTTTATTGTATGTCTGGGCGATATTCTCATGGCCGTCCATATATTTGGTAATATCGTAATCCTCGTCTGCTTTTTCTGCCTCTGTCGCATACCGTGACGGTAGTATTTTACCTGGTACGTTAGAATCTGTAGATCGATAACCTATAGCAGCGCACAAGGTCTCCATACGAGTGATTAGAGATTGGGGTTTATGGGTTAGAGTATAACTAGGGATATTGAGAAACTCTCGGAATTTAGAAACTCCCTTATCGGTCACTTGTCCGTCTTCTCCAACCTCAAAGCCACCACGGGAGGCATGTGCAGATCCATTGAGCAGCCACTTTAGCTGAGCGTTATCCATGTCACTGAACTGTTCTGCGGCAATTTTTCTTGCGAATTCAAGCTGATCAATTACATCCTGATCAGGATGTCTCATGACTGCGCGGCATAAAGTGCGGGCGTCAGCGGCGTTTTTCCTCTTTGCTGATAAGGCACCACCTAGATCTCGCCGTAAGCGATCATTGGTTGTGCTCTTTCGTGTGCCAACTGATTGTATTATTTCCTGAGCTGTACGTGCCATCATGGACTCCAGTTAAGTTAAGTTGCTGATTTTTTAAAGAAACAGCTCTTCTCTTCCGTAGTGTTAAAATGAATTTTTATCAACAAATAAATTATTTAGTATAATTATTATACTGTTGAATTTAAATATTATCAAGTTAATTTTTATTTGCGCGATATGATTCGTAAAGATCGTTAACCTAAAGAGAAAAGTTCCTAGTCGTTGACTCATAACTAATGTTACCGAAGCAAAAAGAGAACATTATTATGAGGGCGCCAAACATGGACCTTTATTTAACAACCTTATCAAAGCGTTACGGGATGACGAATAGGTATGAAAAAAGCATAATATTGAATGAGTTACAGGACTCGGGGTCAACATTTTGAGGGGGGGCACGCCTTGCGTTTTGCCCATTGAAGCAAAAGACAAGATGTGACCCAGAAGCCCCTCAAAAAGGCACGAGGCAAGACGTGGTGCCCCCCCATGTTGTGCTTAGGATCGAGGGTTTGCGATAGGGAATGGAAGCGGCCTTGCAAAGCCAAGGCCGCTTCCAAACTTAATCTAGAAGACCGAGTCCCTTCACTATATCGCGCTCACTGCGCAATTCGGCCAATGTTTCATTAAATTTGCCTTGGCTGTAATCATTCAAGCGAAGCCCCTCAACCACATGCACGCGCCCCGCTTCACGCCGTGTTGGGAAAGAGAACAGCAACCCTTCATCCACACCGTATTCTCCCTGAGAAATCGAAGAAACAGAAAACGACTCGCCTACGGGTGTATCCGTCACCAAGTGATGCACGCCCTGTACAATGCCGTTGGCTGCAGATGCAGCAGACGATGCGCCACGCGCTTTGATCACAGCCGCACCTCGTTGCTGCACGGTCGGTACGAATACGTCTTTTAACCAAACATCATCGTTGATAACGCTTGCGGCAGACACACCATTGATTTTCGCGTGATAAAAATCAGGGAATTGTGTAGCAGAATGATTGCCCCAAATGGTCATCTCGGTCACCGCGGTGACATCTACACCGGCTTTTTTAGCCAATTGCGTGCGTGCTCGCAATTCATCCAGCATGGTCATCGCAAAAAACCGATCGGCAGGAATGTCTTTCGCATGGTGTTTGGCAATCAGGCAATTGGTATTGCATGGGTTTCCGACTACAAAAATTTGCACGTCATCGCTGGCACGATCGTTAATGGCTCGACCTTGCTGAGTAAAAATACCGCCATTGATTTGCAATAAATCCGAACGCTCCATCCCTTGTTTGCGAGGCACCGATCCGACCAACAGGGCCCAGTTCACGCCGTCCATCGCTTGATTCAAATCAGACGTGCACACCACACGCTTTAAGCGTGGAAAAGCGCAATCGTCCAATTCCATGGCCACACCCTCTAGAGAAGGCAGTGATGGCTCTAATTCCAGTAAATTTAATTCAACATCCACATGCTCGCCAAACATTTGTCCAGACGCAATACGAAACAACAACGCATAACCAATTTGTCCTGCAGCCCCCGTTACGGCCACTCTAATTTTTTTATTCATGGTTAGATTTCCTCAATTAATACAGACTTTATGATACTATTGCCTTCCTTAACAAGCCAGCCTGATGTTCTCCATGTTGCCATTATCTTTATACATTCACATTCCCTGGTGCATTCGAAAATGTCCGTATTGTGATTTCAATTCGCACAAAAGCCCAGATGCATTACCAGAAGAGGCATATGTCAACGCATTAATCCAGGATTTAAGTCAAGATTTAATCCGTTTTCCTGGGCGCACCATTGGCTCGATTTTCATTGGCGGTGGCACACCTAGCTTGTTTTCAGCACAAGCGTACGAGAGACTATTCCATGCCATTCAGCCCATCTTGCCGTTTGCCCACGACATTGAGATCACGCTGGAAGCCAATCCTGGGACCGTAGAACAACAACGTTTCATCGACTATCATGCACTGGGCATCAATCGCTTATCACTCGGCATACAAAGCTTTAATCCGACTCATTTACAAGCATTGGGCCGTATTCATGACGACCAGCAAGCGCATCGCGCCATTGAAGCCGCCCGGCGTGCCGGATTTGAAAACATCAACATCGACCTCATGCATGGCCTACCGAATCAAACCCTCGCAGAAGGCCTACTTGATCTACGCACCGCGTTAAGCCATCAACCCGAACACCTCTCTTGGTATCAATTAACCATTGAACCGAACACCGTTTTTTATAAAACACGCCCTCCCCTGCCCTCAGAAGACGATGCGTGTATATTGGAAGACGAGGGGTTGGCCTTACTAGAAAGCCAACAGTATGACCGGTATGAAATTTCTGCCTTCTGCCAAGCAGGCAAACCCGCACGCCACAATCTCAATTACTGGTTGTTCGGTGACTATTACGGCATCGGGGCTGGCGCGCACGGTAAATGGACATCCGAAGATGGAAAACAAGTCCACCGCACCCGTAAATATCGCCAACCTGCAGATTATTTAAATCCAGAAAAATCCTTTCTTGCCGCATCTGAACAGGTCAGTGCAAACGCGCTGGTCTTTGAATTCATGCTCAATGCCACGCGCTTGCAACAGCCCATTGCAATGGCGTTATTCACGGAGCGTACGGGTTTAAGTATCGATTATTTAATGCCCGGGCTTTCGGCTGCACAAACAAAAGGTTTGATTACGCAAGATAGCGCCCATTGGCAAATCACGCCTTTTGGCCGACGGTATACCAATGATTTGCAAGCGTTGTTTTTATTAGACGATTGACGTATGATTTAGGCTTGTGTGGGGCCGTTAGCTCAGCTGGTAGAGCAGGAGGCTCTTAACCTCTGTGTCATAGGTTCGATCCCTATACGGCCCACCAATTTTTCAGGAGGTTTTATGCTTGCATCCGCCTTATTCATATTCTACGTTTTCTTAGGCTACCTGATAGGTTCCGTGTCTTCTGCCATCATTGTTTGTCGATTATTCGGTTTTCCAGATCCTCGTACAGAGGGCTCTAACAATCCAGGCGCTACAAATGTACTGCGCATAGCCGGCAAAAAATTTGCCATTATCGTTTTATTCGGTGACATGTTGAAAGGCTTTTTGCCCGTATTCATCCTGAATATACTGGGTGAAGGATCGGTTACATTGGGGTTCGTCTGTCTGGCCACGGTGCTCGGCCACATGTACCCTGTATTTTTTAAATTCAAAGGCGGCAAAGGTGTCGCTACAGCATTGGGCGCACTGCTAGGGTTTCATTGGCTGTTAGGCGGCGCGGTCATTGCCACCTGGCTCGTAGTGGCTCTGCTCTCACACTACTCGTCATTGGCATCCATTCTAACCATGGTATTGGCCCCTTTTTATTCATTGGCGGTCACCCGCCATTTGTCCGCATTCATCCCGCTGGCGCTCATGGCCATGGCGGTGCTCTACAAACACAACGAAAATATCACCCGCTTGATGAAAGGAAAAGAACCCAAAATCAAACTGAAACGCTCAAAGGCCAACGCGCTTTGACATCAATCGCCCAATCCAGATCTTTCTTCCCACTCATCAAATGCAAGCACCCCGCATAAGCGACCATCGCGCCATTGTCTGTGCAATATTCAGGCCGTGGAAAATAAACAGTGCCCTGTAATTCAAGCATCAATGCGGCAAGTGCTGTGCGCAAGGTTTGATTGGCCCCCACGCCGCCTGCCACCACCAAGCGTCTGCTGGCCACCTGTTTCAATGCACGGCGGCATTTGATAACCAAGGTTTCAACCACCGCATCTTGAAATGCTTTCGCGATGGCGGCGCGCGCTTCATCATTTTGAGAGCCATGGGTCCATGCCATCAACGCATGGGTTTTTAATCCGCTAAAACTAAAATCAAGTCCTGGCCTATCCGTCATGGGACGTGGAAACCGCGGCAATGCATGGGCCGATTCATTCAGATCAGCCAGACGTGCTAGCGCGGAACCACCTGGGTACGGGATCCCCATCAGTTTAGCCGTTTTGTCAAAGGCCTCCCCCACTGCATCATCCAGCGTATCGCCCAACAGCTGATACTCTCCCAATGCACGCGCTTCAATCAATTGGGTATGCCCGCCTGAAACCAACAACACTAAAAATGGAAACTCCAATGCAGGCGAATCGAGTTTTGCCGCCAGCAGATGGGCTTCTAAATGATGCACCGCAATGGATGGGATATTGAGCGCAAACGCCAAACTCTTGGCGAAGCAAGCGCCGGTCAATAATGCGCCGACCAAACCCGGCCCCGCCGTGTATGCAACCGCATCCAACTGCGTTTTATCCAGGTTTGCTTGTTGCAAGGCCTCGTCAACCAAAGGCACCAAATGCTTCACATGATCACGCGAAGCCAACTCAGGCACGACCCCACCAAATGCACGATGCATCATGATTTGCGAATACAGCGCATCGCCCAGCAAGCCGTTCTCTGCGCAATAAATAGCAACGCCGGTTTCGTCGCATGATGACTCAATTCCTAATACGCGCATGACACACCCGTTTAAAATAGATGAAAAGTGACAATTATACCGCGATTGCTAAAAGTAGAAACAATAAACTTGACGAATGCCGATTGAATCACTAGAATTGCCACCTATTGTGATCAATACAACCATCGCACGAATCATTTGAGAAAACTGCGATAACACTAACCGAGGATGACTGAATGCCCACCGTTCGCGTGAAAGAAGGCGAAAACCCTGAGTACGCACTGCGTCGTTTCAAACGTTCCTGTGAAAAAGCAGGCTTATTAACTGAATTGCGTCGTCGTGAGTTTTATGAAAAACCCACTGCTGAACGTAAACGCAAGCAAGCTGCTGCAGTCAAGCGTCATCTTAAAAAATTGTCTCGTGACACATCAACGGGTCGACCTGCAACACATCGTCGTAAATAATGATGTCCATCAAAGACCAGTTAAGCAGTGATATCAAAGATGCGATGCGCGCCAAGGATCAGAAAACACTCGGTGCGCTTCGTTTGATGTTTGCTGCCATGAAGCAAATTGAAATAGATGAGCGAATCGAAATCGATGACACACGCGCATTGGTCATTCTAGACAAGCTTGCAAAACAACGCAACGAATCCATTTCGCAATTCAATGCCGCCGGTCGAACTGACTTGGTTGTACAAGAAGAATTCGAACTCGCCCTCATCACGCATTACCTACCTGAGCCCTTATCAGAGTCCGCCGTAGAAACGCTGATTGAGCAAGCGCTAATCGATACC
>JAOAUO010000130.1:7633-7871 GCA_030157565.1 Legionellaceae bacterium | reverse complement strand
TGGATGATCTATAACCATTATCATCCATGTCCGTGGTTGATTTCATGGCGATGTGGTGTGATGAAGGTGCTTAACCTCCTGACGTTAAATTTTTCGTTGTAATTTAGCAATCGCCATGATCTTGGTTGCAATTTCTTCAATGGAATATCGGGTGGAGTTGATGAAAGGGATTTTTTCTTTTTTATACATGGCCTCCACTTCACTGACTTAAATCTGGCTTTGATCGCCAGACTAATAG
>JAOAUO010000130.1:0-7623 GCA_030157565.1 Legionellaceae bacterium | reverse complement strand
GCCCTGTTCTGATGTGTTGCAAACGTTTAGGATCAATGGTTAATCCAAACAGTTTGTTTTTATAGGGAATTAAAGCGTCTGGCAGGCGAAAGTGGGTTAAGTCATCCTCTGTAAACGGGTAGTTCGCGGCGAGTATTCCAAATTGCAGGGCCATATACAAACAGCTGGGTGTTTTACCCGTCCGAGAGACCCCCACCAAGATAATGTCCGCTTTGTCATAGCCTCGTACTTTAACGCCATCATCATACATCAGCGCATAATTAACCGCCTCAATGCGGTGATCATAGGCTTTTGTGTTGGCTACACCATGCGCGCGACCGACGGTATCCGATGACTTAACGCCCAATTCTTTTTCAAGAGGGGCTAGAAACGTATTGAATAAATCAAATACACAGCCGTTGGATTGGGTGATGCACGCACTGATTTCGGGGCTGACTAATGTCATGAATATCAGTGGTTTTACGCCCGTTTTTTCGTAGGTCACATTAATTTGCTGGATGACCGCTTGCGTTTTTTCGATGGAATCAATATAAGGAATGGTTTGTCTTTCAAATTCAACGCCTTCAAATTGACTCATCAAGCTATTGCCCAGCGACTCGACTGTAATGCCTGTTCCATCTGAAATCATGAAGACGGTTCGTTTCATTTTTTTTCCTTACGTGTTGATCATTGGCGTTTGAACGCCACATTCTCCAGAACACGGAAAGAATTTTCAAGTGGGCGCTAGCAATTCAAAATAATTTTAGGCAGAATGATGACGTGATTTTACGTTTTAGATGAAGAGGGAATTATATATGAAAATAAAATTAATCGCTGTGGCATGCATGGGTTTGGCTATGTCCACAGGAGCAAGCGCTGCGGATGCACCCGCACTGACCACCGATCTAGATAAGCTGTCATACAGCGTGGGCATTGATTTGGGTAAAAATCTTCAAAAACAAGGCATTGAAATCAATCCTACGATCATGGCCAAAGGCATTCAAGATGGCATGAGCGGCGGTGCTACATTGCTGACTGATCAACAAATGAAAGATACACTGAGTAAATTTCAGAAAGATTTGATGGCCAAACGCGCCACTCAATTTGAAGCAAAAGCCAGTGCAAATAAAGAAAAAGGCGAAGCTTTTTTGAGCCAAAATAAACTGAAAGCCGGTGTGGTGACATTGCCCAGTGGATTGCAATATAAAATCATCACAGCAGGAACGGGTACGAAAGCGTTGAAAGAGGATGAAGTGACGGTTGAGTATACCGGTCGATTGATTGACGGCACGGTATTTGATAGCACGGATAAAGCCGGTAAACCTGCTGTATTCAAAGTGTCACAAGTGATTCCTGGTTGGACGGAAGCGCTGCAGTTGATGCCAGCCGGTTCTACTTGGGAAATCTATGTCCCTGCTAATTTGGCTTATGGTGCGCGCAATGTAGGCGGACCGATTGGCCCGAATGAAGCATTGATTTTTAATGTTCATTTGATCTCTGTCAAGAAATAAGACCATTCATCAAGATTGAATCGTGAAGCCGTAGGTTGGGCCTTGGCCCAACACATGATGTGGCACGGCCTACCCGGTTGAGCCGAGGTTCAACCTACAGCCATCTGATGATTCAATGTTGATGAGGCACTGGATTCTCATCTGGTTGGCAACGTGAACTGGAGTGAATGGTTGCATGTATAAACGGTTATTGATTGTTTTTATGCTAGGGTTCTCGTCAGGTTTACCTTTGGCACTGGTTAGCAGCACCTTGCAGGCTTGGTTTTCAGCATCAGGCATGCCGATTTTAGCGACGGGCATGTTAAGTCTAGTGGGATTGCCCTATATTCTGCGCGTCTTCTGGGCCCCTTTATTAGACCGCTTTTCTCTCCTCTCTCTCGGAAAACGAAGAAGTTGGATTGTTGTGATGCAAGGGCTATTGTTGCTTGGGTTTAATGCAATGGCTTGGCTTTCACCGACCACGTCTCCTGTATTCATGGCCGTTTTGGCCTTTATGTTGGCCTCTTTTTCAGCCACGCAAGATTTAGCGATTGATGCGCATCGGATTGAGTATTTGCCCTTTCCCGAACATGGTTTGGGCGCCTCGTTGGCGACATTTGGATATCGCGTAGCGCTTCTGGTTTCAGGCGGGCTAGCGCTCATTGTTGCGCAAGCCATGGGGTGGTCTGTGGCTTATCGACTCATGGGTCTTTTCATGTTGTTCGGGATGATGGCGGTATGGTTTAGCCCGGAACCTGCTCATCCGCAGGTGAATCAACCGAGGGGACTTGCGTCATTTGTCGAGCCTTTTCACGAACTTTTATCTCGACCTAACATGATTTTTTGGTTGTTGTTTATTTTGTTATACAAAACGGGTGAGGCCTTTACTACCACAACCAGTGGCATTGTGATGCCTTTTTTGATTCAAGGTCTAGGGTTTTCTTTAGACACCATTGCTTATGTGAATAAAATCATTGGCATTGGGGCTATTTTATTGGGTGGGTTGGTGGCGGGCTTGTTGTTGATGCGTTGCTCGCTTTATTGGGCGTTGCTGATATTTGGCTTGCTGCAAGCGCTGACCAATTTACTCTTTGTGGTGTTGGCCGTTGTTGGTCATCACGTGCCAACATTTGTGGTGGCGGTGATCAGCGATAATTTTTCAGCAGGATTAGCATCAACGGCCCTTGTGGTGTTGTTTATGCGCTTAGCTGATCGTCGGTATACGGCCACCCAATTTTCGATTCTAGTCGCTTTTTCAACACTGCCGCGTGTTTTATCAGGACCGATGGGAGCGATGTTGCAATCATGGCTCGGCTGGGTTGGGTTGTATCAAATGGCATTTGTTTTTTCATTGGGTTTTTTGCCCTTTCTTATCATGCTCCGAACGCCCATATTGGCGTTAAATTCGGACAAAAAAGCATGAGGGCCTTTTCATGCTTTTCTCTCCAAAGTCCACGCTATTTTTATTGCATTTTCTGCTTTAACATAGCGGCACAATGTTCTAGATCTGTGTCACTAAAGGCCGTATTGGGTAATATTTTTGTCTTGGCCACAATGGGCTGTACGCAATCTTTAACCAAACCCTTCCCCACGGCATCCCCCCCTTTATAATACCCTTCCTTCATGCATGCCTCTGCAATTGACATACATGGGTTCGCAGATACAGTGGCACTGAGAGTCAATGTGACAACGGCTAATATGGCAGTGAATTGATTCATGATATGATCCTTATGTATGATGAAAATTCGATATCAGGCATTCAGCGCGCCTGTTTGTATTATAGTGGAGTTTTGACAAAACGACGGATGATTGAAAACAATGGTAAATGCTTGGCCTTCATTCAACAGGCAACAACGTCAAACCAGTAATATCGTCATGATTACCTTTTGGAGTGGGTTCTCAGGTTATGCGATTAATACCATATTGATATTATTCCTCACTCGAACGGTTCTTTCACATGGCCTTGGGTATGCCCCAGCAAAAGCATATGCTTTTGTTGGGATAACGCAAGCCACATGCTACCTGATGCCCATATTAGGGGGCTACATGGCGGATAATATTTTAGGACTTCGGCGCAGTATTTTATTGGGGAGTGTTCTGTTGGCCTTCTCTTATTTGCTGTTGATGTTGAGCGGAGGAATGGTTGCTTCACACGGGGACTATTTATTTATTGCCGCATACGCACTCATGCCTGCGGCCAGCTCTTTGTTGATGGGCAATGCGTCGGGCATGATTTCGCGTATCTATAGCGACGATGCAGTGAACGCCAAATCCGCCATGACGTTTTTTTACATGGCCATTAATCTGGGCGCATTATTAGCGACTTGGGTTGCGCCCTCTTTGCTCGACAGTCGTTATGGCCCGCTGTCCGTGTTTGTATTGGCGTTTATCGGCAAATCGGTGGCCGCATTGAATTTTGCATACCGGTATTCGTTGTATGACAATATGACTGAGGGGCCGGATAAAACACCTTTGTCAGCACGCGCTAAATATCAATTGTTGGGTTATCTGATCATCTTGTATTTATTTGCTTTGTTTGCTTATTCACACATCGTTGTTGCGAGCGTCGTCATTTCAATCGGTTGTTTGTTGGGGATTCTGTGGTTTTTGATTAAAACACGGCGTCTTTTAGGCGTTGCTCGATACAAACAATGGGTGGCCGCACTATTGATTTTTGAGGCGATTGTATTTTTCGTGATTTATAACCAAATGAATAGCACCTTGGTCTTGTTCGCACAAAATAATTCTAACGCGCATTTGTTCGGCTGGAAGATAGCGCCCGCCCAATTTCAAGCGCTGAACCCGATTTTAATCATTGCGCTGGGCTTGCAATTGCCACGATTTTATCGGTTGTTCCCTCGGTTTTCTATTCCGTATCAATTTGCATGCGGTACATTGTTAGCCGGTGTCGCATTGCTTCAGTTGGCCTTTTCCGCAAACGATGCACATGATGGCATCCTCAGTGGAAACTGTATTGCGGTGACGTATGTCTTGATAACCTTGGCTGAATTATGGGTGAGCGCCGTTGGACTCAGCATGATTGGACTTTACTGTGACGTCCAATCATTAGGCTTTGCGATGGGGGCCTGGTATTTAGGCTGTGCCCTGTCAAATATTTTATCGGGTCAACTGGCACGTTGGGTCGCTATTCCTGAATACATCACCTCACCCATACAAAGCTTGGCCATTTACCAGGATTATTATTTACACATGGGGCTATTTGCTTGTTTATTTGGGATCGTGATGGTATTTGTTGCGCACTTTCTTCAAGCGCATGCCAAGAAAAAAGGATTGCTATTGGTGTAGGTGACTTCAATTCTCCATTCAGCAAGCCGGATGTTTAGGCATAAACCAGCACCTGCTCACACGGTTGCGCGTCCTAAAAAAGAGGGTGTTTCCATTGGATTCGTTTCTGCTTTACACGAGACAAAAAAACGGTCAGTGGCCCTTTATCCCAGGGTTCAATGGCACTACCTTAAGCCTCGGCATGCTTTAAAATCCCTCCTTTGGAGGACGACTTCAGAGAAACCATTATCAGGCAAGTCATTTAAGATGCGTTTGCTCTGCCGAAGGAATGCCATCAGTGCGTTCTTTAATGATGATGTGAGGTTTTATCCCACTGAAATTTTTAATGACTTGATGTCCAATATTGATCCAGGATTTACCGGTGGCTCTTTTGCAAGTGCCGCTTGCTCAGGGGAAAATGATAAAACCGTTTGCATTGCGCCTGGGCAATATTTAAATGGTGTGACAACATTGCCGTTAATCGCAGTAGGATCTAACAATGCAACTGTATGGAATTATCCCCATTCTGTGTTTGAAAATGTGCAAAGTACTATTTCTCTAAACTGTGTCAGTGGTGAATTAAGAGGGGCTAGTTGTTCGGGTTCAGGCAACAACAGCATTTTGTAGTGTGGCCGGCGCTTTTTTTACAGGCACAGGCCCCTTGCCATTGGTTGCTTTAACGCAAAATGGGGGCAGCAGTTGGTCTTATCCTCCCTCTGTTTTTACTGATTTGCCAGCACGTATTAGACATGACTTCATCGGAGGCATATTCAATAGCACTCATTGCGCAGGTTCTGGTCGAACCGCTGTCTGTATAGCGGCAGGTACTTTTTTTAGGAATGGTCCTAATTTCCCGTTTCTTGCCGTGAGTCGTGATGCAGGAAGTACATGGACTTACCCTGATTTTATTTACACGAAACTGAAAACGTTAGTGGATCCTACCTTTGTCAGCGGTAATTTTTTAGGTACCAGTTGCATAGGCAAAGGAAAAAAGGCTATTTGCATGGCAGCAGGGGGGTATTGTCGTGACGTCGGCTGTAGTTTCGAGAATCCATTGATTTCTGTCAGCACGGATGGCGGAAAATCGTGGGCCTATCCGCCTTCTGTTTTTGAAAATTTGACCACGAAGATTGATCCGCAATTTCAACTTGGATTTTTCAGGGATATCAGCTGCTCTGGGAATGAAAACTATAATTTTTGCGTAGCGGCAGGGCAATATTCCAATAACATGACAACGTTTCCATTAATTGCCGTGAGTACAGATGGCGGACTGACATGGACGTATCCAACGGCTATTTTCAGTGGTTTAAATGTCAAAGTTGATCCTGATTTTTGGATTGGTGTGTTGAATAGTGCCGCCACCACCGGGGGGCAATTTCCGCTGAGAGACGAAGGTTTTGTCGAAAAAAGTCCGTCCAACGTCTATACTGAAGTCAGACCGCACCCGCGAAGCGGGTGGCTTGACGGTGGTTAGCAGCCCCAAGGGCTGCCATTGTTAACGTTCAGTGTTGAATTTAAAAATTGCCTTCTTCATTAGCACCCTGAGCTTCGAGTTGCTCCTGATTACCGATGTAGTCCTTCATTTTCGCTTCTTCAAACCGTCTAAAAACGCACAATTGCATCAATGATAAAGGTCGTTTGATTTTTCTTTGTCCCATTATCATAAGGTGTAGCATTAAACGCTGTTTCGTAACGCACTTCGGAACGAACCGATATAAAATTAGTAATAAAATGAGTTAAGCCTAAGGTCCAGCTCATATATGCTGTTTCATATCCGCTGAGTTGACCACGAGGATCATCAAAATAATCGGTACGAAATGTGATCTTATGGCCCAGGGTTGTCCCTGCCTTTATTCCCTCCTCATGCCTATAGTCCCCCATCATCAATTGATGGGGGCAGGGCACGGGCTTTAATGCTGAATGTCACGTATTTATTCGGGGTGATTGAGGAGGGGTTGCGTAGGCGTTGTTTTGTGGAATCAACGTGATATTTGATTTGAAAAACGATAGACTCGAGGAGGAAGACGTGCGTGGTTTTTTTTCTAATGGTGTTATCTCGGCCTCATCCAGAGAGCGTTTATTCTTGGATTCTCTAAAGGAATTGAAACCAGCCAGGTCTGTGATTTCATCAGTGTCATACAGTGAATGAACTTCAACCATAAAATCGGCTCTGCTTTTTTGAAAAGAGTCCTTGGGAAGCAAGGACAATAGTTCATCACTTGTTAGAGTAAGCGGTGCATCCTGAGATGCTTGAATCTCCATGATTACAGTCTCTGCAAACGGAGCCTCTACAGAATTCAATGCAGCGATTGCCCACATTAAGCTAGCAGGTAACGGCTGAAAATGACCACTTTTATTGGTGATTTTGGTGATTAATTTATAGTCTTCTGAAAAAAAAATGTTGCCAGCGGCATAACTTTTGCTCCTCATGTCGCTGTGTGCAGGCACACTGCCGCCCGTTTTTCCCTCTTGGGCAAACCATAAGTTCCAGTCAAGATCAACGATGTAGCGCACTGAAAATCGACTCAGTTGATCTTGCTCGTATGATTCGTCAGGATCACGCGGGATGTCTTTTAATTGTTGTATCAATACGGGTAGCGCACCATAAGAATAAACATGATAATTATAATTCGCCACTGGGCGTTCGCTCCCACTCTGTATTTTAGGTCGCATCTCCGATTTTTTGTTATATTCTGTTAAAAAAAGCGCTTTGATTTCTTCAATATTCATACGTTAAAAACCCTCATTGTTATATTGTTGGCGATTAAGCAAACGATATGTAAAACATCGCCTGTCAATCCAAGCCTGATTGTTTTTCAGATTAGAAAATAATTCTTCGGATTTTTCCTTGATTTGATGGCGAAGTTCC
>JAOAUO010000129.1 GCA_030157565.1 Legionellaceae bacterium | reverse complement strand
GTTCTCTTTTAGCTGACCAGGTGATCGTAAGTTATTCAGAATGCCAATTGGAGCATTAAATGATGTTAGCTTGAAAGAAGCGCGTAACAAAGTCATCGAGCTGCGCAAATGAGTAGCCGAAGGAATTGATCCACGCATTGCAAAAGCCGCTCCTATTGCTGCTAATGCGCAAGCCATCAATATGCGTCGGAATATGCAAACCTACACGCTCGGCTGTTTGCTCATGAGGCTCCGCGCCAAGATGCTCTGTCATCTGACTGGCAAGAACCTGGTTCAATACAGATTCCAAAAGCTCTTTAATCGCATCATTTTTACTTAAAACATCTACCAATTGGTTCGTGTTCAATTTAATATCGTACTCAGCCATCTCATTCCTCCTTTACTTTGATTCAACACCAATCGTTTGGATAATGTGGATGGCTCTTACAAGAGCCTGTTATAACCGAATAGAAAACGCATCTATATCTATGCGCCGTTTTTAGGCAAATCCTCGATTACAAAACTTTACAGCAGTATACGGACTCAATCTGGGAACTACATAATACTAAGGAATGTCAAATTGAAAAAGAAAATAGTGATTTTATTGGCGCTGAGCGTGACGCCTAGCGTGTATGCAAGTGAGTTAAGCATGACGCCATTCGTCGTGGCAAATGCGGTACGGCTAGATATATCCTTTACGCTTTCGACCGGTGTGACGAACATGGGTTTCAGCTCTGCATCTGATCAGAATTGCGGTAACGAGATTAACGCTAGTTACCTCGGGGGCCCTGCCTTTGCTCTTGGGGCAACGTCGCCGCGGGTGGCCTACTTCAACGGGCACCTGCCATGGATTGCCACCGATCTCTGCGTTAGCACCTCCGGTACTATTGCCCTGGATGGAATAGTTACAGACCAGGGTCTGTGCCCTGTTGTCACGGGGTGTTATAGTTACACTTGTGACCAGGTCGGAGGTATCATAACCGGAATCACTCCAATAATTCCTTTCACGGCCACTTGCCTATAGCTCTAGTATTAGATGCGAATCAATCACCCATGACATAAACTCGAGATAAATGGAGCGGTTACAATGGAGCATGAAATGCACACCCTCATAAGTGTTGATTTAACAACCGCCGTCAGTAATGGTGACAAAAGGGCTTATTCGCCCCCACGTCTAATTCCTCTGGCAGCTACCGACGTGGAGTCTGGCGCTACTGCGTACATAGCAGAAGGCACTGGTGGAGGTCTTTTGAACACACACAGTTAAGGATAGAGTATGAATTTTCACACTACCCGTTTATTTCTTGATCAAGCTATAGAATATTGTTGCATTGTGTTCGATAGCAATGCCACTTCCCTCGCCGTTACAGCATGGCCTTTAAACGAATCCATCCCGAATGAAAATGCAATATGTATTGCTATGAAAGGGCAGTATATTGGTTATGTTAATCGTGGTCTTATACCGACATTTTTAGACTGGATGAATGATAAGCGTATTAAGAATGCTTGGATTGATAAAATAAATGCGTAACTGCTCACCCCTATTATCGGCTACGCGGCTAACAGAGGTGAACGACAATGAGCATCCGAAGCAACAACCACCCA
>JAOAUO010000128.1 GCA_030157565.1 Legionellaceae bacterium | reverse complement strand
CTGCGAGATGTGTATAAGAGACAGGTCCATGATAATGGGTTCATCGGCATAGAGAACGCTTGGCGGATTGAATCAAGGGTTTACGATGGTGAGCGGACGGACTCAACCCCTCGATTCAATACACGCAGCACTCTAAAGATCGAGGCCCTGATTATATTTGAACGAAATGACATGCGTTTTTTTGCATGTCATTTCGTCCAAACTCCTAAACATAAACCAGCCACGTTTGCAATAACATGATCAACGTAACCCATAACACGCCGAACACAAACCACCGATAACTCGCTAAATTGCTGTTTGGCAATTCTTCACGAAACACATTTAGCAAAATAGAACCCGCTAAAAAAGCCGTCATGAACGCCACGAACAAGACGCGAACCGGGTCAAAGATGGCCGATAGCAGCCAACCGAACAGCAAGGATGCATTCAGAGCAACACGCCCTAAATGATTAAATCGCACGGGGTACATGCGGCAAAACTTTCGATCCATCAAGACGAAATGCAACGCCATTGCAAATGTAAATAATACGGTGTAAATCATTCCGGTCAGCGCGCGCAAAGACATGGTGTAGGTTATCAAGACGTTATAAATACAAAACATCACTAAATGCAATTGATAGACGAGCCGGTTATCGTTTGTTTCCTCTTTTTGGCGCTCAGCGAACAAATCAAATCCATAATAAATCAGGAACCCAACCAGGGCCACAATATAAATAGAGAGCTCGGTGAAGGGTGAGAGCCATTGATGGGCCATGAGGTATCGACCAATGGGCTTATTGTATTCTACGAGATTGGGCAGCATGTCCAAAAACACATAGGCTACAGACACGCCACCGGCAAACGAAAGGAACCCTTTGCCTTGATCTGGCAAACGGTTTGAAAATCGTGGGGCCAACCCATGCGTTAACATTAAAAACACGGTTGCAGCAAAAGCTGACCAAACATATGATTTATTGATCCATAACAAAGAAAGCCCCTCCTTTCGTTTGACCGTTTGGACGAAGGGTTTAAATGCATCAGCCCCTCATCAAAAACACCTCATTCAATGCACTAACCTACCTAAGGTCTCGATGAGCTGATTCGATTTGAACAGAACAGCATGAGGCTTTTTTCATGCTATTCTGTTCAAACTCTCATTAATAATATTCCACTCCAATTTTAATGCGCTCACGTGTTTTCTCTTTGCGCCAAGCATTGGTGTCGCGCAGAGAATACACGCAGCCACAATACTCTTGTTTATAAAAATTTTCACGCTTGGCAATTTCATACATGCGAGCAGAGCCACCGTTTTTCCGCCAATTGTAGGTCCAATACTCCATCTGTGGATAACGGCTCGCGGCGCGCACGCCCGATTCGTTGATTTGATTCATGTCTTTCCAACGAGAAATCCCCAACGAACTACAAATCACCGGAAACCCATGCTCATGCGCATACAAGGCTGTGCGCTCAAATCGCATATCAAAACACGCGGTACACCGCTTTCCACGCTCAGGCTCCCATTCCATTCCCTTGACGCGTTCAAACCAATTGTCTTTGTCATAATCTGCATCAATAAACGGGATATCGTGTTTTTCAGCAAAGGCCACATTTTCCTGTTTTCTGATTTCATATTCTTGAATCGGATGGATGTTTGGATTGTAGAAAAAAATGGAGAAATCAATGCCTGAGACCACCAGCGCTTCCATCACTTCACCGGAACACGGCGCGCAACAAGAATGCAATAGTAATTTATCGGCCCCATTGGGTAACGTTAATTGTTCGCGATCAACCATTGCTTATGCCCCTTTTACCGGTAATTGGATAAAATGCTCACGGTAATATTGAAGCTCTGCAATCGAGTCTTTAATATCATCCATGGCCAAATGTTTCGACTCTTTTTTCACACCACTTAACAATTGTGGATGCCAACGTCGCACCAGCTCTTTTAACGTGCTGACATCTAAATTGCGATAATGAAAAAAAGCGGCCAGCGTGGGCATGTATTTGCATAAAAATCGCCGATCTTGGCAAATGGTGTTCCCACACATGGGCGACTGGCCTTTATCCAAGTACTGAGCCAAAAAATCAAGCGTTGCTTGCTCGGCATGCGCCTCACCCACGCCCCCCTCTCGCATCCGAGTCACAAGCCCTGATTGGTTGTGCTGGCGAGTGTTCCACTCGTCCATCCCCAGAATACGTGATTCATCTTGCCGAATGGCAAACACGGGGCCTTCAGCCAAGACATTTAACTGAGCATCGGTGACCAATGTAGCGATTTCAATGATGCAATCATCGTCTGGAATCAAGCCCGTCATTTCTAAATCAATCCAAATTAAATTGTGTTTGTCTTTTATCATTGCAATATTAGCCTTATTTTAGTGTTGGAGTGTGGACAAATTGATTTGCACACGCGACTCGACGCGCATGCAATGCGGTTTTGATGCCGACGCCTTGAAACCCTGCCTGAATGCACAGGCTGGCATTGATTGCGTTGCAGGCTCGAAAAACACGACGCCAGTGGTTCGCTTGTTGATAATCAACGGCTCGTCCAACGCCTCTCGCATCCGCTTCACAGACTAACAATAGTTTTTCAAACCACTCTGGACGTCGGAACGCATCCGTTTTCTCCAGTGTGCTCACCAGCGTTTCGGCATCCAATGTGTCCCCGTGATGGATAACCGTATGGAATCGTGCAGCCATCAACGCCAAGTGACGGTAATCCGTTGGAATTCGAAGCCGTTCGCACAGGGATTCTATCACCGGCAACCCGGCTTGATCGTGCCCTGGATGAGACGGCCAGGCGGACGGAGGCGT
This sequence comes from Legionellaceae bacterium, assembly GCA_030157565.1. GTDB lineage: Bacteria > Pseudomonadota > Gammaproteobacteria > Legionellales > Legionellaceae > DDPF01. Next base: position 5,176 of record JAOAUO010000128.1, on the reverse strand, counting down.
GCATGCCTTGCCTAAATCATGGACCAACGCTGCAAAACGAACCACCGGATCATCCGACAAAACCACTGCGGCCTTCAAGGCCATGAGGCTGTGAATGCCTGTGTCAATTTCAGGATGATACCTTGGCGAGCCCGGCACGCCAAATAATGCATCCAATTCGGGCAAAATAACGCGCAAGGCACCGCACGCTCGTAAGGTCTGAATGAACGTTTCAGGGTGAGGCGTCAGAAAACTACGCTGCCACTCTTGCCAAACACGCTCAGGAACCAAAGCGGCCAGCTCACCTCGCTTGACCATCGCATGCATTAAAGCACGGGTTTCATGGGCTACTTTAAACGCTAAATCATGAAATCGCGCGGCAAAACGCGCCACACGCAACACACGAACAGGATCGTCCACAAACGCAGGCGACACATGGCGCAATAATTGGGCGCTCAAGTCCTCTTGGCCATGGTATGGGTCAATCAACGCGCCATCCGTCCCCTGAGCCATGGCGTTAATCGTCAAGTCTCGACGGGATAAATCATCGTCCAAGGTCACTGTTGGATTAAAATCACAGACAAAACCATAATAACCCGGCGCACTTTTTCGCTCGGTTCGGGCCAATGCATATTCTTCACGCGTGGTCGGATGCAAAAAAACGGGAAAATCACGGCCCACCTGCTGATAACCCTTTTTACGCAATATTTCGGGTGTGGCCCCCACAACGACCCAGTCGCGCTCATGCACCGGCAAGCCTAATAATTCATCGCGAACCGCTCCTCCTACCAAATAAACTTTCATTGCGATTGATTTACCCTCATACTTCATCTTTGATTAAAAAAGACCATTATAGTCTATGATTTCATTATGAGTAAGAGACGAATCAGTCACCAACAAACCGCGCGTATTGAAAAAAAGCAACGCAACTACCGCCAAAAGACGCCATCCGATGTTCAGAGCACAACGGCTGATGGATTGGTCATCAAGCGATTCAGTCGACATGCGATCGTAGAAGACCACTTGGGCGTTCGTGTGCATTGTTCAATACGCCCCACGCTCGATACCTTGGTTGCAGGCGATCGCGTCGTTTGGCAAACAGAAGGTGTGGGCCAGGGGGTTATCGTCAGCCGGTACCCGCGTGAATCCGTATTGGGCCGTCCTGATAAACGAGGCCAATTAAAACCCATTGCCGCTAACATCACGCAAGCCATGATTGTGGTCGCATCCAAACCTGCCATTTCTTGGGCATTACTCGACAGTTATTTAGTCATGGCGGAATACCTAAACCTGCGCGCCTGCATTGTATTGAATAAAACGGACATGGCGTCGAGCGCACTCAAAGAAGAATTGTCACACTACCATTCAGCGCTTCATTATGGCCTCATTTTAACAGGGCATGATCAAAAGCAAGGATATGAAGACTTAACACGCGCGCTCAAGAACAACACCAGTGTATTCGTAGGGCAGTCTGGCGTTGGAAAATCATCCTTGATTGCACAAATGCTACCAAATGAACCATCCATCATCCACGTGGCCGACATTTCCGTGAAAAGTGAATTGGGCTGCCACACGACGAGCAATTCTTGTTTCTATCATTTGCCTGCGGGAGGCGCATTAATCGATTCTCCTGGCGTGAGAGAGTTTGGTTTATGGCATATGCCTGCTCACGAAATAGCGAACGGTTATCGTGAATTTCGCCCGTTTTTATCTCAATGCAAATTCCGTAATTGCAACCACCGAGACGCGCCGGGCTGTGCACTGCTGGATGCCGTAAAAAATAAACAAGTCAGCCGCCAACGGTATGAAAACTATGTTAAAATAAGCACACAATTTGCAACATAGTCACTCCACTCAGGAATCACATGTTTAATTATTTTTCTTTTTCCAACATCGCCGCCGGATTTGTGGCCGTTCTGGTTGGCTTTACCAGCTCGGCTGTGATCGTATTCCAAGCCGCAACCACCGCTGGCGCATCGCCCGCTGAAATCAGTTCATGGCTCTTCGCATTGGGCTTTAGCTTGGCTATCACGTGCATCGGGTTTTCATTTTATTATCGCACACCGATTTTAACCGGATGGTCGACACCTGGCGCTGCATTACTGGTCACGAGTTTAACCGGTGTCACCATGCCAGAGGCCGTGGGCGCTTTTGTATTGGCCGCTGTGTTAACCATCATTTCGGGCATGACGGGCCTCTTTGAGCGCCTGATGATCCATATTCCTCGCGCCCTAACCTCCGCCATGTTGGCCGGCATTTTGATTCACTTTGGGATGAATGTATTTGTGGCCATGCAAGATCAATTCCCGTTGGTTTGCACCATGCTGATGACGTATTTGGTTGGGAAACGATTCTTTCCGCGTTACGTGATCATTGTGGTATTGGCCGCGGGTATATTTACCGCCATGTTGGGCGGGTTATTTCATTTGGACCACTTTCAATTTGCGTTCTCCACGCCCACGTTCACGCGGCCTGAGTTTTCACTCGCCACATTGATAAGCGTTGGCATCCCTTTGTTTATCGTCACCATGACATCCCAAAACGTACCTGGCATTGCCGTGATGAACGCATCCGGTTTCAATCCACCGATATCGCCCCTGATCACTTGGGTGGGAGTAGCCACACTGATTTTCGCACCATTTGGCTGTTACTCCATCAGCTTGGCAGCCATGACCGCAGCCATTTGCACGGGAGAAGAAGCCGACGACCATCCTGGAAATCGATACAAAGCAACCCTGATTGCGGGCCTGTGCTGGTTATTCATCGGTACATTCGGCGCGACAGTGGTCACCTTGTTTTTCGCCTTTCCTAAAGAGCTCACGTTAGCGGTCGCAGGACTCGCCGTGTTCAGTACCATCGGCAGCAGTTTCAAAGCCGCATTAGAAGACGAACACCAACGAGAACCCGCGGTCATCACGATTCTGATTTCAGCCTCAGGCATCTCGCTCTTTGGTGTTGGAGCGGCATTTTGGGGACTCGTTGCCGGTGTTGTGGCATCATTGTTATTAAACTGGAAAAAAAGAGAAGCCGTGGTCACCATTGCACCCGCCAACTAATGAGTACCTCGTTATCCTGCCGCTTGCCCCATAAACATCTATAGGGCAAGCCCAAGAACCTTTCTTTCCCTAAAAAAAATCAGTCAAGCCAGAATTTACTTCCAAGCCCCCCCCCTTTTCCAAATCGCCTGACTCTGAATAAGATACATACATCGGCTTTATTTTTTTCAGTATAAGCTACACTTAACATATAACGCCGCGGCGATGGTATCGGTCGCTCATTATAAGGACTCTATTTTGAGCATTAAGACAAACAGTCACTCGTCCAATCGGGTAGATTCGGAACGGTTTGATTATTATCTTCGTGAAGAGACGAAATTATTAAAACATTGGTTTGATGAATCATTATTTGTAGAAGAAGGGTTAGAGGCGGGTTCTGAAATAGAATTTTTTATATTAAATCGTCAATACACGCCTGAACCACAAAATGTAGCACTGGTTAACACAGTGTCTTGTTCGCAGTTAGTCACTGAATGCGGAGCGGCTCAACTAGAAATCAATTCATCTCACTATCCATTGACTCTTGATTGTTTGACGCGATTACACGAAAATATTTTAAGTGTTTGGCAAAAAACGAATGATGTTGCACGCCTTAATCAGTATCAATTGGCACTGATTGGAAGCATACCCGAATCGGATGGCTTTCATAATAAAATTAGTTACTTAACAAGCCTTAAACGCTATCAACTAATGAATGATCATGTTTCAGCGCTTCGTAAGGGACGGCCTTTTACCCTAGAACTAGAGGGACATGAGAAGCTCGTATTGCATCAACCCATATCGATGTGTTTAGGTGGGTTGATATCATCTTTGCAATTGCATTTAAAAGTCCCTATAAGTCAGTCTGTCCGTTATTACAACACGACACAGGCCATTTCCGCGCCCATGTTGGCATTATGCGCCAATTCGCCGTATTTTAATGGTCAAGACATATGGAGTGAAACACGTATCTGTTTATATGAACAATTATTTACCATGAATAATCGGCGTGCTGGCTCAAGACCCGTTGATTCATTTGGTGAAAAATATTTGTCTGATTCTTTTTTTGATCTTTTCAAAGAAAACCTAGGCCATTATCCGCGACTTCTTACCGAGATATCCCCTGATTTACCCATTGAACAAATGTTTCATGTTCGGCGACAAAATGGGACCATTTATCGATGGAATAGACCCGTGATTGATTTTTGTAATCATCAGCCGCATTTGCGTATAGAACATCGTGGGCCGTCCACGGGTCCCACGATGATTGATATGATATCTAATGCGGCATTTTTTTATGGGATTGTTAATTATTTTGCGAATGAACCCACCCCCATTGAGCATTTACTAGCGTTTCAGGATGCCAAACATAATTTTTACCAAGCCGCACGGCATGGATTAAACGCACATTTAACGTGGTTTGCTGGACGAAAAATAACAGCGCACGACTTACTCAAAGAACTGGTGCCTCTTGCGCGAAAAGGCTTGTTGCTTTTAAACATCGCAACAGACAACATCGATTATTATCTCAACATTATTGAACAACGACTTGTTTTAAAGCAAAACGGTGCTATCTGGCAACGCGCATTTATAGAAAAACATGGAAAGGACTTTTCCAGTATGCTTGAGGTCTATGTGCAAAATCAAAATGAAGACATTCCTGTTGCAAATTGGAAAATATAGATTAGGGTCGAGTCCGGCTATGATGAGGACCGAAAATAATCAGAAACCATCGTCTGCGTCACTTGATCAAAGGTCGCAGGATTCCAATGGGGTGCATTGTCTTTATCCACCAATAATGCACGAACACCTTCATAGAAATCAGAATTACACAGAAAATGACGGGTTAAACCTTCGTCCATTTCAAGGCATTCGTCCATGCATAAGAGGGTTGCTTTTTGCAATTGAGCCAAAGTCACGTTCAGGCTCAGGGGCGCCTTTTGAGTCAGCACGCGATAAGTTTTTTGATACCACTCATCATCACCTGCTGCAAGAACGCTCATGATGGACTCTAAGTTGTCGTATTGAAAACAGGCATCAACCTTAAGCTGCAATCTCTCTAACTCAGGCGTTTGCACCGGCTGGGTGAATGCCTCCAACACGCGACTGACTTGTGCGTCAGCATCCGTTGATAGATTCGCCTCCACCAATGCCTCTAAAAC
>JAOAUO010000127.1:30185-38132 GCA_030157565.1 Legionellaceae bacterium | reverse complement strand
ATAATAGACTGCGCTCTCTAAAGTGGATGAGCTCGTTATATTTGGACGAAATGACAGGCGTGTTTTTGCATGTCATTTCATCCGCCCGTCACATAATAGACAATTATCTATTATGTGACGTAAATTAAGTTGACTGAATTCGTCACATAATAGATAATTGTCTATTATGTGACGGGCGGTACTGGCATGAAAAAAATCGTTGAGCCTCTTTTTATTGGTCGCCAAAATGAATTGGCCGATCTTCGACTCTTACTCCAAAAAAAAACGGCTAGCCTGGTGGTTATTCAAGGACGTCGCCGTATTGGCAAAAGTCGGTTAATCCAAGAGTTTGGTAAGACACACGCCTTCTACCAATTTACAGGCTTCCCCCCTACCGTCGCGACAAGCGCTCAATCACAACGTGATGAATTTACACATCAATTAAGCATTGCAACCACCTTACCGGATGTCACGGTGGATGATTGGAGCAAAGTTTTTTTACTACTGGCAAAAACCGTTGAACAAGGGCGGGTCATTATTTTGTTCGATGAAATTTCTTGGATGGGATCAAAAGATCCTGAATTTTTAGGCAAGCTAAAAACGGCATGGGATATTTATTTTAAAAATAATCCTCAACTGATTCTTATTCTTTGCGGCTCTGTTTCTGTTTGGATTGAAGAAAACATTCTTAAATCCACCGGGTTTTTAGGACGAATATCCCTTGTATTTGCCTTGAAAGAATTGCCGTTAAAAGACTGCAACCAATTTTTATCGCAACGGCATGAGACTATTTCTGCTTATGAAAAGTTTAAAATACTCTCGGTTACCGGTGGGGTTCCTCGGTATTTAGAAGAAATACAACCTGCATTAAGCGCTGAAGAGAATATTAGGCGACTTTGCTTTACGACACGAGGGATTTTATTTCGCGAATTTAATGATATTTTTTCTGATTTATTTTCTAAGCGAAGCGGTGTTTACAAGGACATTGTCACGGTTTTAGTGGACAGCAGCGCGGAATATAATACCATCTGTCAAAAATTAAACATGCCTAAAAGTGGGCATCTCAGTGGTATGCTAAACGATCTCATCCAATCCGGATTTATTTCAAGGGATTACACTTGGCATTTAAAATCAGGGGAAGAATCCCGCCTCAGTCATTATAGGCTGAGTGATAATTACCTTCGATTTTATCTAAAATACATTGAAAAAAATCACCGTAAAATAGAAAATGACCATTTTGATGGTCGTTCCATTGCGAACCTTCCAGGCTGGGATAGCATCATGAGCTTGCAATTTGAAAATCTGGTGCTCAACAACCGAAAACAAATCTGGAGTCAATTGCATATCTATCCTGAAGACATTCTTTCTGATAACCCATTTTTCCAAAGAACCACAACAAAAACGCCTGGCTGTCAAATTGATTATTTGATCCACACACGATTCAATACGCTGTATGTTTGTGAAATTAAATTCTCTAAACAAGTATTGGGTCAAGAGATCGTGAGCGAAATGCAACAAAAACTGCACCGGCTTAAACGGCCGAAAGGATATTCTTGTCGGCCTGTTCTAATTCATGTAAATGGCGTATCGGAGCATGTTTTAGAATCTGATTTTTTTATTAATACCATTGATTTCAGTCATCTTTTATGACGATTTTTTTCGATCCAAATGAGTATCAACTCGAAGCCTTGACGCATAGGCTTCGAGACGGCGTAAACGCCTCCTCAGCCCGAACGAATCGAGGCTAGGTATTAAAAACTGCGGAATCGAGTGTAGGAGCAAACCATGGATGGTCACTCTAGCACCAGAAAATCATGAAGATAGGAAATGAGAACCACCAAACGTGACGCGTTTGATTTGTTTTACTTGAGTAAAAATCTATACAAATCCATGGTTAAACAATGGATTTGTATAAAATAAGGCGGCGCTCTATAATAAGCATCTAATCAAAGAATTGGAGCCCCCTTATGTTTAATCGACAACTGGCCGCAGAATTACAAGACATGATGCGCTGCTATCCTGTTGTCACCGTCATTGGGCCGAGGCAATCGGGCAAAACGACGCTGGTGCGATCATTGTATCCAACCTTGCCTTATGTCTCCCTCGAAAACCCTGATGAGCGGCGATTAGCGGCGGTTGACCCGCGTTCATTTTTAGACCGTTTCCCGGAAGGGGCTATTATTGATGAGGTGCAACGACACCCGGAGCTATTGTCTTACCTACAAGGTATTGTGGATGCTCGCAATCAAAATGGGTTATTCATACTGACAGGCAGTCATCAATTGGCGTTGCATGAGGCCATCACCCAATCGCTTGCAGGACGAACCGCTGTATTGAAACTATTGCCATTGAGCATGGCGGAATTATCCCAAAATGGGGCACCTTACTCAGTCGATGATTATTTGTTTCAAGGCATGTATCCTCGGGTGTATCAAAACAATATTCCACCCACTAAATTTTATCGTGATTATATGCTGACCTATTTGGAACGCGATGTGCGCCAAATGATTCAAATCAAAGATTTGAGCCTTTTCCAGCAGTTTCTACATCTATGTGCAGGCTATATTGGGCAACTGGTCAATCACGATGCGCTGAGCAACGCCATTGGGATTTCTGCCTCAACCGTCAAACACTGGTTGTCTATATTAGAGGCGTCTTTTGTGATTTTTAGACTGCCTCCTTATTATGAAAATTTTGGAAAACGCATCATTAAATCCCATAAACTCTATTTTTATGATGTAGGGCTTGCATCTTATTTAATGGATTTTCGAGATAAAAAAGAACTGGGGCATTCTCCTATGCGAGGGAGCTTGTTTGAAAATTTTGTTATTTTAGAATTGCTGAAAAATCATCTTAATCGTGGGATTGAACGGAGCATGTATTTTTATCGCGACAATAATCAACGAGAAGTCGACCTGATCTTAAAATCAGGCACGCAACTATTGCCCATAGAAATTAAATCATCACGAACATTCACGCCTTCGTTTTTAAAGGGGCTCCAATATTTTAAGGACTTGGCTGGTGCCCGATGCGACACGGGATTTCTAATTTATGCGGGTGAGCAATCACAACACGTTGGCCCTTTTCAATTGATTCATTTTAATCAGTTGGATAAAGTTTCGACTTTGGACAACCATATTTTTTAATTAATTGGAGTTTGGACAAAACGACATGCGTCTTTTTGCATGTTCTTTTATCATAAATCCAATAAGGAGTAGCATAAAAAAACTGCCCCCCTTGCAAACCCATGATTAACCCTACTAAAATTACAATATGCTATTTTTAGTAGGGTTAATCATGAATTTGCAATTAATCGGTGAGGTTGAACAACAAAATCCTTGGTTGAAAAATAAGCGTGCGCCCATCCTTTCAACGGTCGATTATCGACCGCGCCTTCAGCTCCCAGTACTGATGCTCCCGGAATGGGACACCTTGTGGACTCTTTTGATTGGGCCTCGACGAGCAGGCAAAACAACGTTAGGAAAATACTTGAGCCATGCATTAATTCAGCATGATCGATTTAATCAGTTATTGTATTTAAATTGCGACCTCACGTCCGTTCGAAATTGGCTCAAATCACCTCTTTTTATTACGGAAGCATTTAAACAATTTGACTTAAACATGCCTATTATTTTTATTGATGAAGTACAGCGTTTGGATAACCCGGGATTATTGTTAAAAACCATTGCTGATTTGAGCCTGCCCATTAAATTGATTGCATCGGGATCGTCGCAGTTAGAAATCAAAAGCAAAGTTCAAGAGCATCTGACCGGGCGAAATGTTTCATCCATTGTGTTGCCTTTGAGTTTTAACGAATGGGACGCGACCGATCACCTGGAAGCTTTGTTGCTCTATGGCGCTTATCCGCAAGTCATCGCAACAACATACAAGGAAATATTACTTGGGCAAAATTATCAAGACTACATCAATAAAGACATCATTGAGTTTTTGAAACTTTCAAAGCCCGATCACTTTCAAAAACTACTGGGACTCATTGCGCACAGCAGCGGTCAATTGGTTAATTATAATCAGCTCAGCACAGACTGCCAAATGAGTGTCGCGGTCGTTCGCCATTATTTGGCCATTCTGCAACAAACGTATGTCATAGAAATGGTCACGCCGTTTGTGGGTAACAAACGAACGGAACTCACTAACAACCCGATTCTCTATTTCATCGACAATGGATTTCGAAATTACGCATTAAGAAATTTCAATGCCTTATCTACGCGCACGGATGCGGGGCTGCTGGTGGAGGGCCTGGTGTTTCAAGAGACACACAAATACATCAAGCAACATTTTTTAAATTACACTATACACTATTGGCGAACAAAATCGGGGGCTGAGGTTGATTTTGTGATCTACAAAAATGACACGGATTTCATGCCAATTGAAGTCAAATACCGTGGTATGTCATCACCTTCGATCACTCGCGGCTATCGATCGTTCCTACAGGCCTATCAGCCCAAGCAGGCCGTTGTAGTAACGAAAGACTTTTTAGGCGCAGCACCTTTTGAAGGCGTTTGCGTGCATTTTATTCCACTGACATACTTGAAGCATTTATTTGCTTTGATTGATGCACTGTAACGACTCGCACGTCATCCGAGGCCGCTTGCGACGAGGGGGCTTCAAAGCTTAGATCGAGGCTTGCATCAGGAGAACGCTCGTTGCACTCGAGATGACGGGGTGAGTTGCTAGTATGCTCTTTAAAATGCGGGCTAAAGACTTCTGAAATGACCTGTACGATACGTGCGGAAGCCCTTCCATCGCCATAAGGATTGTTCGCATGGCTCATGCGTTGATAACACGCATCATCGGTCAGTAAGCGCGCCACATGATGCACGATCGTTTCTACGTTCGTCCCTACTAATTGCACACATCCGGCATCGATCGCTTCGGGCCGTTCAGTGTTGTCTCGCATGAGCAATACAGGCTTGCCCAGTGAGGGTGCCTCTTCTTGTATTCCGCCTGAGTCGGTTAAAATAAGATAAGCCGATTTCATCAGATGCACAAATGGCAAGTAATCAACCGGCGGGATAAGGTAAATGTTTTCAATACCGGCGAGTAACAATTTGACCGGCTGTTGAACGCGAGGATTGAGATGCACGGGATACACGATATCCACTTGCGGAAATCGTTGTGCAATTTGTGCGAGCGCTTGGCAAATGCGTTCGAATCCTTGGCCGAAATTTTCACGACGGTGGCCGGTCACTAAAATCATTTTGCGTTGAGGGGTTAAAAAAGAGAAGGATTGTTCGAGTGTGTGCTGCAAATCAGGCTGTGTATCGATTTGATGAACCATGGCATGCAATGCGTCTATCACGGTATTGCCCGTCACGTGGATGGATTCAGGCTTCACGCCTTCACGCAGCAGATTCGAGCGAGCGCGTTCGGTGGGCGCGAAATGTAACTTAGATAAAGCGCCAGCTAATGTACGATTGGCTTCTTCAGGCCAAGGCGAGTACAAATTGCCGGTACGCAGTCCCGCCTCAACGTGGGCTACGGGGATTTGATGGTAATAGGCGGCTATGGCTGCGGCTAATGTGGTGGTGGTGTCGCCGTGCACGAAAATTAAATCAGGCAGGTATTGTTTAAATACATCGGTTAAGCCGGTTAGGATTTTTGCCGTCAAATGGCTTAAATCTTGATTTTCGGTCATGACGTGCAAGTTAAAATCAGGCACCAATTGAAATAGAGCCAAGACCGGATCGAGCATTTGTTGGTGTTGTCCTGTGATGCAGAGTTTGTTGTTAAAACGGGAATCGGAATCGAGTTGCTGAATGAGGGGGGCCATTTTAATGGCTTCAGGGCGTGTGCCTAAAATCGTTAAGGTTTTGATGGTCATCATCCGTCCGTTGGTTTATGTGTTTATTAAAAGTATGGGGCAATCCGCTTCCCTCATCCGCCCTTCGGGCACCTTCTCCCGCGTGCGGGAGAAGGGACATGCTCTCTTAGTTTTTCATGGATTCATCGTAATAATAACTGTTGTATTTACCGTATTTACCATATTGGCCATACGAACGACTGATGGTTTCGGTGCGGTAAAAGTTAAAAATAGAGCCGTGCACTTGAACGCCGGAACCGCTGAGGCGTTTCATGACCATTTCAACGTCTGCGGGTTGGTGTGCGCCGGCGCCCATGACCAAGTAATTGGTCGCGGAAACGGCGCCGATCAAGACGGCATCCGTGACTAACAACACCGGCGCCGTATCAATCACAATCACATCGTATTGTTGCGATAACGTGCTCATCAATATTTTGAAGTAATCGCTCATGAGCAACTCAGACGGATCGGTGGGATAAGTGCCTCGAGGTAAGAACGTAAGATTCTTATGCAGCGTTCCCAACAGGGCGCTATCGATGGGCTTGGTGTGGTTTAGCACTTCCGCTAAGCCCGGTGTGGGTGAAACATTCATGTATTTGTGCAAGGTCCCTCGGCGCAAATCACCATCAATCAATAAAACGCGTTTGCCTCCAGCAGCTAAAAGATAAGCCAAATTGGCAGACACAAAACTTTTGCCCACGCCGGGTGACACACCTAAAATGGCCAGAATATTATTGCTGGCACTCGCCAGCGTAACCTGCAAACTGGTGCGCAAACTACGTAACGATTCAATAGACAAATTACGTGGATTGGCATGCGCTAACAAAGGCATGGTTTGTAGGGGATTCATTTTCAAATCCAGCGCATGTTGTGTTTGCTCTTTGCAATAAGGAATAATGGCCAAATTGGCCAAGTCAAAATGTCGTTCACCCCAGTGAGGATCATCTACACGAGGCGAAATCAATCGGCGACCAACGATGAGCATGGCACTGAGCATGAGCCCTAACAAGATGCTGCCCATATAAATCATGGCACCTTTACCAGGCAATGGCGCGTCCGGCACGTTGGCAAATGAAAGAATGTGCACGCTGCTCACGGTGCCCGCTTTCACAACTTCGAGTTCTTGAATTTTGCTCAGCAAAATCAGGTATAATGCTTTTTTAACACCCACTTCGCGTTTCAAATTAACCGCAATTTGATCGGACGCCGGAAGTGTTTTTAATCCTTTTTCCAGTTGATTGCGCTGGGCCTCCAACGCTCGGGTTTGCGTGTCCAAGGCAATGAGCGTCGGGTGTTCGGTGGTATATCGCTGCAACATGTCGAGTTTATTGATGCCCAAAACGCTTAATTGCTTATCCAGATCAGCGAGCTGATTTAATAGAAATTGCGTTTGTAATTTAATATCAATTTTTCCACTTTTAGCACGATACCGATTTAACGCAGTTTCTGCTTGCTCTAACTGCCCTTTGGTAATGGGCAGCTGATGATAGAGGAATTCCAATGTTTGAGCGGCCTCTTTCGATTTTTTTTGTGCATCTTTCTTTTGAGCAACACGTGCGATGGCATTCAAGGTCTGAACGATTTGACTGGGGTTATCACCACTCAATGAAATCGACAAAATGCCGGTGTTTTGACGGGTCTTGCCGCCAGATTCTTCAATTTTCAAGCGACGCGACAAGGCATTAATGACGAGCAAATCAGACCGTTTCACCAATGAAAACTGAGTGCCTAAGGGGGCGTGGATGGAGTCGACTTGCAGGTGAATGGTTTGTTGAGCATTGGTTATCAGTGAGCCCAATGCGCCCTGGAGCAATACATGTCCTGCGGCATCCTGCAAGCTCACATGTGCCGGTTTATCAAACACTAGCGTAAAGCGTTGATTGATCTGCTGGCGTGGGACTTCAAACCGCGATACTTTCGTTGTTTTTTTACTAAAAGACGTGAGTCGAGACCAGATCCCTCGCTTTTTAGGCGTGGCACTGATATCAAGACCGAGTGATTTGACCACTGGACCTAAGATAAAACGGGATTGCATTAATGCGATCTGCGTGGAGGTGGCATCTCCTGTTGGCGAGCGAAATGAAAACTGCTGCGCCATGGCGTTCATTTGGCCTAAGCTGGATTGGCCGGCTTCAATTTGCAATAAC
>JAOAUO010000127.1:0-30175 GCA_030157565.1 Legionellaceae bacterium | reverse complement strand
ATCGGATTGATATTGCGGAATTTGCCGTGAGGCATAAAAAACACCCAAACTCAATGTCATCAGTGTGACCAGAAGAATCAGCCACCTATGCTCGGACAATTGACTTAAAATGGCGGCTAAATCAATCTCATCACTCTCAGGCACATAAGCCTGCTTACCTGTCATCTGACTCATAACATCCTTTGTTTTCATTCATCACATGTTGCCCTATGGGCAACATGTGATGATGCGCGTTGCGGTCTGTTCTCCGAGCGCGCGATGATGATAAATTAACCCTGTCTATCCGGTTGCCACTTATTGTGATGAGCTCGTCATTGCGAGGAACGAAGCAACCCAGGGTTCGGAGCTCTGTTCCTTAAGATTGCTTCGTTCCTCGCAATGACGAGTATGTGACAACCGAATAGGCAAGAAATTAACGTCTTCTGCGACGTATTCCCATTTTGAGTTTGGACAAAACGACCAGCAAAAACACGCATGTCATTTCGTTCAAAATCCAATCTTTATTTCATCACCACATTTGCCCGCAGGGCTTGTGTGGTGAATGGCAAACTATTGGACAATCGCTTTGGTAAACCATACGGTTTGTACAGTCGGTAGCAATTGATTCAATACACGGTTCCAACGCGTAGCTGGCGCTGACGATACATATAAAATGTCGCGTGGTTGTAAACTAAAACGCTCGGCTAATAATAACCGGTCGGGTGTTTTGGCATCCAACCAGAAAATTTGCGGGCAGGTGAAATTGCCACGAATGACATAAATATAACGCGGATCGGCCGCGGCAGGGTCAATCCAACCCGATAAAGCCAATGCATCGGCGATGGTCAGTTGCTGGTCATTTATGGGCAGGAATCCTGTTTTTGCAACCTCACCCAGCACATAGACTTTCTGGCCCCGAAAATCGGCCACACGCACATTGATTTGCGGATTGGGAACGTATTTTCTCAGGCGATGGGTAATATCCGCTCGAATTTGATCGACTGTTTTATCAGCCACATCCACATAGCCAATCAAGGGGAAATAAATGCGTCCGCTGGAGTTCACCAAATACCCGACTTGTCCCGCGGCACCATGAATACCGGGTGTGGTTGCCGCACCCGGCAGGGTATCCACTAGATTAAATTCCGGGTGCTCCCACACATTGATGTGCAGCACATCAGCAGGCGCCACCCGGTAGAAATAAGTGCTCACGCGTTGATCGGCAATCAAAGAAGGGGTAATAGGAATCAAGGTGGGATGGACTTCAACCCGCTCTGGCACCACTAATTTTCGCATTTGCGTGGTGTCTAGATTTTGCATGCCGGGCATGATGCTGCAACTGCATAAAACAACGCTGCTCCCCGTGATGCTGATTTTCTTAAAAATACTTAACTTGTTTAACATATTTTAAGCCCACAACGTCCTGTACCATTCATCAACGCCCTGCTCAATCAACGCCAGTGCTTGTTCAAAAACAAGCTTTGGTCGTTGGAATGGATCGGGCACATCATAACATCCCCACTTCCCTAATCGGTGCACACGTCCACATGTGCTGGGGTAATTCAATTCGACTTGTTTTTGTTGATCGGAGGTCATGGTTAGAATCAGATCCGACTCAAATAAGATCTCAGACGAGATCTGGCGCGCCCGGTGATTTGAAATATCAATGCCCCGCTCCAACATCAGCGCTTGACCGACCGCATCCGCGGGCTTTGCAACGAGTGCGGCAAGGCCTGCGGAGCTAATCACCGCATCCAATGAGGCCTGTTTGAAGCGAACGGCGAAAAGCGCTTCGGCAATAGGACTGCGACAAATGTTCCCTATGCAGAGAATGAGGATATTTTTTATCATTACAAATCTTTTTATCCCATCAACGTTTGTCAGCATTCACCCCAATTTAGCCTCCGGCCGCATGGGGTGATGAAATATTGCTCCAACCTTCAATCAAACGACGAACATCAATATGACGGCGGAGCAATTACAGACCTAACCTTACCGAAACCGCTTTGTTTTTGCAAGTTTTTTGTATCTGAGGGCGTTTGGCGTTCTCTGTGCCCATGAACCCATTATCATGCCCCTCCATTCAATGTCCAATTTTAACACAGGACGAATCAGGAACTCAGAGCGCCCCCTCGCCCGCGCAAGTCACAAGCATATTGCCGGAGCTTAGCCTGGTCCATTTCCCTCTCCCCAACCCTCTCCCGCGAAATAGCCTCGTTTACTCATCATTTTCCCGGCGCGGGCGAGGGGGCTGTTCCGAGTAATCAATCGCTCCGTGAATCTTACTCATTCTTGCGATGCACCGTTAAAAATTGTGGTAAATAACGATTCAGCGACGCGACCAACGTCTCCGTGCGCTTCAAGTGTTGCGGCTGATTTTGATCAAACCCTTTGAAACCAAATAAATCACCCGGAGCGCTGGCGGCCAATATATTCGCGAGTAATCCATCAATCGATTCATCCGTGATATGGCCTGCATTCTTTTTTTGAAATGCGTTGATTTTTTCGGGCAATGTTGCAATGTCACTAAAATCCCGGCATTGAATAAAATGTGCATCATCCGAATAGTAAGCGCCAGCCACAATGGAAGAACGCCCGGCCACCGCACTTTGAAAACCAATGGTGCCTGTCATGGTCACGGTTATCGCACAGTCCGAAATGAAGCGCGTGGCAGGAACCTCGTAAGGCACCAGCACAACCTGAGGCAAGGCCTTCAATTGTTGCATGAAATCTCGTTGTCTAAACCCAAATTGCAAGGGGTGATCTTTGACAAACATCGTGAAACCCGCGCGGCCCAATACCTGGCAGATTTCTAAGATAACATGCTCATTATTGAGCAACGATAAATCATGGATCCAATAGTCGATGGAGGCTTCAGGCAACAGCTGCAAGCCAATGAATACGCGTTTATCACGCGGGCAGTCATGCCATGTTTCTTCCCAATCCCCATTAAAAAGACTCAAGACTGTATAGTCTTGCCACCGGGGTTTGTGATCCAGATGATTTAATGCGTCTAAATAATGCAAATTCAAGCGATCACGTTTTAAAAATCGCAGCGCTTGATAATACCGCCCTCTGATTTTAAACGACAAAAATGTACGCCAATATTGCCGACGGTTGTATTTTTTAGAATGATTGACATACGAAGGCGTAAACGCATCATTTACGATTTGCAACCGTGCAGACGCTATCTCGCTGGCTTCAGGTTCTCGTACCCGAATCAACTGGCCTCGGTCCATGAACATGACTTGATTGGGCACAATGGATGCTGTCATGCCTAAAAACGGAATGCCATGGGATTGCAAGATGCGATCGAATACATCCAACACATAACGGTCAATGATAAAACTCATCACGAGCCGTGGTTTTTGTTCAGCAATCAAATGATCCAGGGTTCGCCACATCGCACCTATCATCGCCCGTGCTTGTTGTTTTTTTAAATTTCTTAATACACGGCAACGGCGGATGATTTCGTCACAGACGCGCTCTGATAGTTGCTGAACAATAAACTGCGCATTGTCTTTTTTTTGCATATGGGCATAAAAATCATCGACGATGTTAATCGTCCCTTCCCCGCGCATGTCACTGACCACACAAGTGGAGGATGTGAAATTCAGCTGACTCGCCAAATATTGCCACCACGCATCCGTGCTGCGATAAGAGAAAAACATGACATCAACCATGATCAATGCGCCCGGCTATTCAGGAACTTATCTTTGTATATTTTTGCCAATTCGTCTGCAAAACACAACGAAGGCTGCCAACCCACCGCATTGATTTTTTCGGTGTTTAATAATTTTTTCGGCGTGCCGTCGGGTTTGGAGGTATCCCATTGAATTTCGCCATTAAATTGCACGATGTCACACAACAACTCGACCAGCGCTTTAATCGACAAGTCTTTGCCATATCCAATATTCACGACAGGCCCGCTCGCGGGGCAAGACAGGAGTTTTTCAAATGATTCCGCGGGTAAATTCAATAAAAAAATAGCGGCGTCTGCTAAATCATCGCTGTGCAAAAATTCACGCATGGCGACACCAGAGCCCCACACATCAACGCTGAGCGCATTGGCCTGCTTGGCCTCGTGTATTTTACGCATGAGTGCAGGGATCACATGGGATGCTTGTAAATCATAATTATCGTTCGGGCCATATAGATTCGTTGGCATGCCGACCAAATATTGAGTTCCATATTGTTTATTAAATGACTCGCAGAGCGAAATTCCTGATATTTTCGCCAAGGCATATGCTTTATTGGTGGGCTCAAGCAACCCCGTTAACAAATGCTCTTCTCGCATGGGCTGCGGGCAATCCCGTGGGTATAGACACGATGAGCCGAGGAACAACAAGCGCTTCACATTATTTTGCCAGGCGGCATGAATGGTGTTCATTTGAATCAATTGATTTTGATAGGCAAAGTCCGCAGGATACGTGTTATTGGCCACAATGCCCCCTACTTTTGCGGCCGCCATGAACACATAATCAGGCTTTTCTGCTGAAAAAAACTGGCTCACACTCGCTTGCTGCGTTAAATCCAATTGCTCTCGAGTTTTGAGCAGTAGATTTTGATAACCCTGCCTCTCCAATCCTCTCACAATGGCGGAACCCACCAAGCCTCGGTGACCTGCTACAAATATTTTTGCTTGCTGATTCATATTCTCACTCACTGCTAACCGTTTTCTTGAATTTGGAGTTTAAGCGTTCTCAATGCCCATGAATCCATTATCATGGACAGAAGGGAGATGCGTCTTTTTTCATGTTCTTCTGTCCAATGTTCAATGTTCAATGATGCATACGCTAATATTTCTTGGGCTCAATGATCTCATTCTATTTAGACAGAAAAGCATGGGGCCTTTTTCATGCTTTTCTGTCTAAACTTCAGCTGAATGAATTGATCGCGACAAGCCGCATCATAATCGGAACGAATCATTTCTTCTACCAGCTCGCGAAATGTAATGCGCGGTTTCCAACCTAATTTTCTGTGCGCTTTGCTGGCATCGCCCAATAGGGTTTCCACTTCTGTGGGTCTAAAAAATCGCGGATCAATGGCAATGCGGCAAACGCCATCATCTGTATACGCCTTTTCATCCACCCCCGATCCTTCCCAATGCAGGGTTAAATCCAAATCACTGGCTGCTAATTCAATGAATTCTCGGACGCTATGTTGCTCGCCCGTTGCAATCACAAAATCTTCAGGCGTGTCTTGTTGCAACATCAACCATTGCATCTCGACATAATCTTTCGCATGCCCCCAATCACGCAGCGCATTGATATTGCCCAGATATAAGCAGCTCTCTAAACCACATTTGATTCGAGACAACCCACGTGTGATTTTACGGGTCACAAACGTTTCACCGCGAATAGGGGACTCATGGTTAAATAAAATACCGTTGCACGCAAACATTTGGTACGCTTCGCGATAATTGACCGTGATCCAATAAGCGTACAGCTTTGAAACCGCATAAGGAGAACGTGGATAAAACGGCGTGGTTTCTTTTTGAGGCGTTTCTTGCACCAACCCATAGAGTTCTGAAGTAGATGCTTGGTAAAATTTGGTTGTTTTTTCAAAGCCTAATATACGAATCGCCTCCAAAACACGCAGTGCACCCAGCGCATCAGAATTAGCGGTGTATTCAGGTTCTTCAAACGAAACGGAGACGTGGCTTTGAGCGGCCAGATTATAAATTTCATCCGGCTTGGTTTCTTGAATGATACGAATCAGACTGCTGCTGTCGGTCATGTCGCCATAATGTAAAATCAATCGCAAATCTTTTTCGTGCGGGTCTTGGTATAAATGATCAATCCGCTGGGTATTAAATGACGATGACCGACGCTTAATGCCATGCACAATGTACCCTTTATTGATGAGAAATTCCGCGAGATAAGCACCGTCTTGACCTGTTACTCCTGTAATTAACGCTATTTTCACATACACCTCTTACTTCAAACGCGTCCGTAAACATCTTCGAATCGAACGATATCATCTTCACCCATGTATTCGCCACTCTGCACTTCAATCATGACCAATGCGCAAACGCCGGGATTTTCCAAGCGATGTTTGTGGCCTGCTGGAATATACGTGGACTCGTTGGTTCGCACAAACATTTCGCGCTCACCATTCACCACACGGGCCATTCCACTGACCACAATCCAATGTTCGCTGCGATGATGATGCATCTGCAGGCTAAGGCTTGCACCAGGCCGAACCTCAATGCGTTTGATTTTGAACCGAGGGCCTTCCTCTAACACCGTATAGGCGCCCCAAGGCCGATGAACGGTGCGATGCAATTTATGCGTTTCATGCCCTTTCGCTTTCAATTGCGCGTAAATGCGTTTCACATCTTGCGCACGCGATTTATCGGCTACCAGCAAAGCATCGGGCGTGTCAATGATCAGTAGATTATCAAGGCCTACCGCGCCCACCAATCGATCGGAGCCACGAATATAGCAATTAGACACATCACACAACAGTGCATCGCCTTCAATTCGATTGCCTTCGGCATTGGGCTCAGACAACTCACCAAACGCATTCCACGATCCAATGTCACTCCAGCCCATTCGGCAAGGCACCACCGCAACATGGCTTGATTTTTCAATCACGGCATAATCAATCGAGTTATCTGGCACGAGCTGGAAACTGGTTGCATCCAATTCCAATTGCGAAAACCCAGGACCCGTCGCACGGCGCGACAGCTCCATGCACGTTTTAGTCGCCAAGAGAATATCAGGGCTGTGATGCTCCATTTCTTGAATGAGCACACCAGCGGTAAAGCAAAACATGCCTGAATTCCAAAGAAACCGACCGGAGTCCAGGTATTCTTGTGCTTTTTCTAACGACGGTTTTTCAATGAAATTCAACACATCATGCCCGTTGGTTTCAATGTAACCATAGCCCGTCTCCGGGTTTTCAGGCTGAATACCAAACGTGACTAATTTTCCTTGTGCAGCAAGGACCATCGCTTCATCCACCGCCGCTGAAAACGCCTCAAAGTCTGCAATCAGGTGATCGGCAGGCAACACTAGCATCAATGCATCAGAACCATATTGGTCAGCCATTTGAAGGGCGGCGGCCGCGATAGCCGCAGCGGTGTTGCGGCCAAAAGGCTCTAATATATAGGCGGTGGCATGGTTCGCGTCATTGATTTCACGAAACGCGTCCTCGGTTTTAAAAAACAAGTCACGATTGGTTGCCACCAAGATCTCATCAACACCCGGCAACAATGACGCGCGCAAAAATGTTTTTTGCAGGAGGCTTTGTCCATCTGCCAAGCGAATGAAGGGTTTTGGATGCGATTCACGCGAAACCGGCCAAAGCCGAGCCCCTACGCCGCCGCATAAAATAACGGGTATTAGATGCATGGTTGTTCTCTCTATGTTCACTTTTGGGGTTTGGACAGAAGGACAGGCGTCTTTTTCCATGTTCTTTTGTCTAATGTCCAATTCACTGGAAAGCCAAGATAAATTTAGAGCATGGCTCATGACATTCTGCTAATATTACGCCACTCAAAAAAAATTATCTACAAGAGTGGGCAATGCGTCTTCAACAAACGTCACGGATTCACGGCAAGAATATTCAAGCATTGTTTGTTCTCTATTTATTTTCAAATCTATTGCTTCTTTTAAATACCAATGGCATCTATTGGGATGACTGGGTTTTATACAACCAGCCTTTCGATGAACTCAAAGACATGATGAACCAACTCACAGGAAAAGCGCACCTATTTGAGTATATTCACCGCGCATTAAGCCTCATTGGAAACGGTGTTTTTTCCTATCGACTAGCGACCGTGGTGTTGTATTTTTTCTCTGGGCTATTCCTTTATTTTACTTTACTTGATATCAAATCCATCCCTCGCCAATCGGTCTTTTACATTACGCTGTTATTCATGATCCTTCCGGTGAATAGCGCTAGAGTGGCTTTGTGCGATGTCCAGTACGGGCTATTTTTATGTGTCTTTTTCATGGCATTTTGGTTATTAACACATTATCTGAACCGTCCAGGGAGCCTTTTTTTTAGAGCCACTGTATTGGCTCTTTTTTACCTTTCATTTTTTGTCAATTCACTCCTCGTATTTTATGCCATTGTTCTGTTGTACATTCTTTACAAAGTGCATCTGCGCTCGCTGAGTCAGTCATGGGCCGCCAGCACCTTGATTTTTTTTGTTAGATACTTGGATTTCATCGGTCTTCCTATTCTATTTTATTGCATTAAAACCGCTTACTTTGTTCCGTACGGCCTGTATCAGGATTACAATGCCCTATCAAATAATTATTTAACCATCGCGCTGGATCTGATGAAGTCGTCCAAGCATGCTTTTTATGAACCGTTGGCGCAAACGGTTTGGGTGTCTCTGCAGTTTTGGTATTTATTGGGCATTCTCATGATGTTTCTTGCGATTTATCTGCAAGGAAAAAACCCGTTTGCCTCGTCAACAAAAGAGGCCTCGGTCATCATTTCGCCACCTGTCGCTGACGCTCGCAATGACGGCGCAAGTGTTTCTGGCGAAACGATGACTAAAGCCACAAAAGAAGACCTCTCTTTCTTCAGCACATCGTCCATCATGACCATGATGGGGTTTGGGTTATTATTTTTTATTATTGCAGTCTTTCCATACATCGCCATTGGAAAAATGCCCACGCTCTTCTCGTTTGGCTCACGACACATGCTGCTAATCCCTTTAAGCATCGCTTTAATCCTGTATGCAGCGATTCGATTGATTGAACGAAAAAACACAACGCTCGCCCATGTTCTGTTAGTCGCACTCATTGCATCCTGCATTCTAAAAAACATGCATGATCAAACCCAATACCTGAAAGACTGGATGTACCAAGTCGCGCTGGAAGAGCATTACAAAACCAATGTCCGCATCAAAAATAACACGACCTTTTTATTGAACTCAAACATATCACTATCAAACCATCGAGGAATGGATTTCTACGAAAACAATGGGCGTCTTAGAAAGGTCTTTGGTGACGACAAACGCTTTATGGCGGGTAGCTTGAATGAAATTCAAACCTATGCGAACTACAAACCCTATAAGCGGTATAATTTTTCCAGTTGGACCCCCTCTACTCCTTTGACTGTTACTGTTCGAAAAGAAATACAACACGACCTGACCATCAAACCATTTTTGAAATTATTGGTGTACATGCTTCACAATGACATCGCTTTTCGTCACGAAGCAAAAACATTGATTACAATGGACGTCTCTTAACATGACTTATACAATAGAAATTCAACCGGCCAATATTCATTACTCCGCATCGCCTGAGATAACATTATTGGATGCCGCGTTGGCGAATCAATTATCCTTGCAGCATAGCTGTAAAAAAGGCACTTGCGGCACCTGTTCTGCAACCGTACTGTCTGGAACCATTAAAAATGAGTGCGGTGAAACCGTCCACACAGGTGCGGTATTAACATGCCAATCATTCGCCCTCAGTGATGCGGTATTAACAGCAACGTACTATCCCGAGCTGGCGAACATCCCCTGCAGAACCCTGCCCTGCAAAATTGATCAGCAGTCGTTTTTAGCGGATGATATTCTGATCCTGACCCTTCGACTGCCACCCGCAACAACGTTTCATTATCTGCCTGGACAATACATCGACTTGATAGCCGGCGACATACGACGCAGTTATTCGATAGCAAACGCCTGCGTATCAGGCAAAAACATTGAGCTTCATGTGCGCCTTCTTTCAGATGGCGCATTTAGCCACATATTAAAACAAAGCACGCTGAACCAACTCCTGCGTTTAGAAGGGCCTAAAGGCACTTTTTTTGTGAGAGACGCGATCAATCCCATTCTATTTCTTGCCGGCGGAACAGGTTTCGCGCCCGTCAAAGCCATGGTAGAGGGATTATTAGCCCATCAATCAACCCGTCCAATCTATATTTACTGGGGGATGCCTTGCGCTTCATCGTTATACACGGATATTGCCAAATCCTGGGCAAATGAGTATCCTCACGTCCATTATGTGCCCGTCATTTCATCAGAAGACACTCAATGGACGGGACGCCGTGGATGGGTGCATCAAGCCGTGATAGACGATTTTCCCGATTTAAATCAATATCATGTTTATGCTTGTGGCTCGCCCGCAATGATTCATGCGGCAAACCATGCGTTCGTCAAAAAAGGACTGGATGCGGCTCATTTTTATTCGGATGCCTTTGTCCCATCATAATATCAAAGAGAAAAATCAAACGGAGCAACATATGAAAGCAGTGATTCTTGCCGGCGGTTTAGGCACCCGATTAAGCGAAGAAACCGCTTTAAAGCCGAAACCCATGGTCGAAATCGGTGGCAAGCCCATCCTTTGGCATATCATGAAGCAATACTCAGCTCACGGGGTGCATGATTTTGTCATTTGCTGCGGCTACAAGGGTTATCTTATCAAAGAATATTTTGCGAACTATTTTTTACATATGTCTGACGTAACCTTTGACATGCGCGCCAACACCATGCAAGTGCATCACAAACGTGCAGAGGATTGGACCGTCACCTTAGTGGATACCGGTGAAGATTCAATGACCGGAGGGCGTTTATTGCGCGTGGCTGAACACATTCAAGATGAAGCGCTCTTTTGTTTTACTTATGGGGATGGTGTGTCAAACATCGACATCACCGCATCCATTGCGTTTCATCGCCATCATCAAAAATTAGCCACGCTCACCGCCACCTATCCACCGGGTCGTTTTGGTGCATTGGACATTGAAAACGGGCGCGTGAATAAATTCCAGGAAAAGCCCAAAGGCGATGGGGGCATGATCAATGGCGGTTTTTTTGTTTTGTCACCAGACGTCTTACATTACATTGATGGTGATCAGTGCATCTGGGAGCAATCGCCACTGAACGAATTGGCCCAGCAAGGCCAATTAATGGCCTTTGAACACCACGGATTTTGGCAACCAATGGACACATTACGCGATAAAGTATACCTCGAGGCGCTTTGGAACGAAGGGGCGGCCCCTTGGAAAATATGGGAATAATCCGATGATCAATCCAGATTTTTGGCGTGGGAAACGCGTTTTTGTAACCGGTCACACGGGCTTTAAAGGCAGTTGGCTTTGCTTGTGGCTGCATGAGTTGGGCGCGGTCGTCCAAGGGTATTCATTGCCGGCACCCACCGCTCCGAGTTTGTTTGAAGAAACGCGTTTGGGCCATAAAATGGGTTCAGAATACGGCGACATTCGCGATCTGGAATCATTAACGCGGTGCATGCAGTCATTTAAGCCTGAGATTGTGCTTCATTTGGCCGCACAATCGTTGGTACGTTACTCGTATACCGCTCCCATGGAAACCTACGCGACCAACGTCATGGGAACCGTGTCGTTATTTGAAGCCGTGCGGTCAGTGGATAGTGTGAGGGCCGTGGTGAATGTGACCAGTGATAAATGTTATGAGAATCGCGAGTGGTTGTGGGGATATCGTGAAAACGAGGCCATGGGGGGCTTTGACCCCTATAGCAGCAGCAAAGGATGTGCGGAGTTGATCACGGCCTCTTATCGCCAATCGTTTTTTAAGACCGGGCATTGCGCCATCGCGTCTGCACGCGCCGGCAATGTCATTGGTGGTGGAGACTGGGCATGTGACCGATTGGTTCCTGATCTGCTGGCCGCCTTCTCTAACCAGCAAACGGTTGCCATCCGTAACCCAGATGCGGTCAGGCCTTGGCAACATGTCTTAGAACCCTTGTCAGGCTATATGCAATTGGCTGAAAAACTGTATACCGATGGCATGGATTTTTCTGAAGCGTGGAATTTTGGACCCCGTGATGAAGAAGCCAAACCCGTCCAGTGGATTGTTGAAAAACTGACGTCGCTTTGGGGGCAGAACGCACGCTGGCAAAGGGATGAACGCCCTCACCCCCATGAAGCACATTTCCTTAAATTAGATTGCTCGAAAGCACGAATGAAATTAAATTGGCAGCCCACGTGGGGGTTAGAATACACGTTGGGCCGCATTGTGGCCTGGCATAAAGCCTGGCTTGATCACGCGGATATGTATGATTACACCGCGTCTGAAATTAACGACTACATGCAAAAAAAATCAGGTGATAACGATGTCTAAAGATCAAATACGTCAAGAAATTGCAGCATTGGTGGCGCAATACGCGGCCCTTGAATATGCTCCTACCTCCTTTGAAGCCGGTAAAAGCATCGTCCCGCCATCCGGCAAAGTATTGGGCGTGGCAGAATTACAAATGATGGTTGAAGCCTCCTTAGATGGCTGGCTCACCACAGGGCGATTCAATGCCGCGTTTGAAAAGCGACTCGGTGATTACTTGGGCGTGCCTCATGTATTAACCACCACATCCGGATCATCCGCCAATTTACTCGCGCTCACAGCCCTGACCTCGCGTAAGTTAGGCGCACGCCAATTAAAGCCAGGTGACGAAGTCATCACAGTGGCCGCGGGCTTTCCCACGACCGTAAACCCCATCATACAAAATGGTTTGGTTCCGGTGTTTGTTGACGTGGACATCCCCACCTACAATGTGAATGCCAGCTTGATTGAAGGGGCCATCACGGAAAAAACAAAAGCCATCATGATAGCCCATACCTTGGGCAACACGTTTGATTTGGCTGTTATTCGCCGGATAGCCACTGAATACAACCTCTGGTTGATTGAAGATTGTTGCGACGCGTTGGGTTCAACTTATGACGGGAAAATGGTCGGCACATTCGGTGACATTGCAACCGTCAGCTTTTACCCCGCCCACCACATCACCATGGGCGAAGGCGGCGCTATTTTCACGGCCTCCAAAGCATTGCACACCATCATCGAATCGTTTCGTGATTGGGGACGTGATTGTTATTGCGCACCAGGATGTGATAACACCTGTGGCAAGCGTTTTGATCAACAATTTGGATCGTTACCGAAAGGCTATGATCATAAATACACCTATTCGCACATAGGATACAACTTAAAAATCACGGACATGCAGGCCGCATGCGGTTTGGCCCAAATGGATAGCTTGGCGCATTTCGTGGAACGTCGGAAAGAAAATTTCAAGTATTTAAGCGAAGGGCTCATGTCGTGTGAAGATTTTATTATTTTACCCAAAGCCACTCCCAACGCCTCTCCATCCTGGTTTGGATTCCCCATTACCATCAAGCCCGAAAGCCAGATCAATCGCGTTGACTTACTGAAATTCATGACCCAAAACAACATCGGCACGCGCTTGTTATTTGCAGGAAACCTCACGCGTCAACCCTATTTCGAAGGCGTGAACTACCGCGTTCACGGCGACTTAACCCATACCGATATCATCATGAATCATACCTTTTGGGTGGGCGTATACCCCGGGCTCGACAGGCCTCATCTTGATTTTATGATTGCGAAATTTGAGGAATTTTTTGGGGTTGGGTTTTGAATGCGTTGGGCCATCATGGCGTAAATCAAACCGTTGTTATTCTTATGGCGACTCACAATGGTCAGCGCTATTTAGCAGAACAATTGGATTCCATCTGCTCACAAACACATACAAATTGGATATTGTGTGTTTCAGATGACGGGTCGAATGATGAGACTCGTAACATATTATTGGACTATCAACGGCGCCTCGGCGAAGATGTGCTCGTGATTGGCTCAGGGCCGTGCAAAGGATATTCCGCTAATTTTCTGTCATTGGTCTGCAACAACACGGTCGACGCACCCTACTATGCTTATTCGGATCAAGATGATATTTGGGAGCCCAACAAGCTGCAACAATCGATTGATTGGCTAAAGACCGTCCCAACCGAAACGCCCGCTCTTTATTGCGGACGAACCCAATTGGTCAATGCACAAAACAACCAAATGGGCTACTCTCCGCTGTTTAAAAAAAAACCGGGATTTTTAAATGCGATCATACAAAATATTGGCGGAGGGAACACGATGTTGTTCAATCAGAGCGCGTTACATATTTTGCGAGAAGCCAGCAGGAACATCACTGTTGTCGCGCATGATTGGTGGACATATATGCTGATCACGGGTGCCGGCGGGGTGGTTTTTTATGACCCTGTCCCAACGATTCGATACAGGCAGCATGAAAATAACCTCATTGGTTGCAACGCAGGATGGTATGCTCGTTTGAGTCGGATATCACTTTTATTCAAAGGACGTTTCAAACGATGGAATGACTCGAATTTTCAAGCCCTGCTCTCCGCTCAACATCTACTAACCGATGACAATAAACGGGTGTTGATCCATTTGATTGCCGCAAAAAATGATTCGATGGTATCCCGAATGATCAAAATCAAGCAAACGGGAATTTATCGACAAACCGTTATCGGGAATATTGGGTTAATTGCCGCAGTTTTGTTAAACAAAATCTAACTTATTTCAGGAAAAATAATACCATGACTATCCTTGTGACCGGTGGAGCCGGCTTTATTGGAAGTAATTTCATACTCGATTGGTTACAAGGCAGCAACGAACGCGTGATTAATCTCGATAAACTGACGTATGCCGGAAACCAAATGAACCTTGCCTCATTAAATGGCGATGCGCGACACATATTCATTCAAGGCGATATTAATGATAGCAACCTGGTTTCGGACTTGCTTCTCACGCATCGCATCCGAGCCATTATCCATTTCGCGGCCGAAAGCCATGTTGACCGTTCCATTCTTGAACCTGGGGCATTCATCCAAACCAATATTGTAGGCACGTTTAACTTGCTAGATGCCGCTCAACGGTACTGGAGTGAGTTAACTGGAGACGATAAAGACGCTTTTCGTTTTATTCATATATCAACCGATGAGGTGTTTGGGTCCCTTGAGCACGAGGCCCCAGCCTTTACCGAGTCCAGCCGGTACGAACCCAATAGCCCATACTCCGCCAGCAAAGCGGCATCCGATCATTTGGTTCGCGCTTATCATCAAACTTATGGTTTGCCTGCGATGATCACCCATTGCTCGAATAATTATGGGCCCTACCAATTTCCAGAAAAACTCATCCCATTATGCATTCAGCATGCATTGGAAAACCGCCCTATCCCCGTGTATGGCAATGGCTTGCAAATCCGCGATTGGCTCCACGTGAGTGACCATTGCCGAGCCATTCGCATCTTATTGGCAGAAGGAAAGGCGGGCGATCAATACAACATTGGTGGATGGAATGAGAAAACCAATATAGACGTCATCACGACCCTTTGCTCCCTGCTCGACCAACAAATGCCTCGGCACGATGGACTATCGTACGCGAAACAAATCACGTCCGTCACCGACAGGCCCGGGCACGATCGGCGTTACGCCATTGATGCATCAAATATTGCATTGGATTTGGATTGGAAACCATTGCACACATTTGAATCGGGTATCCAACAAACCCTTCAATGGTATCTCGATAATCAAGACTGGATCAGCCATGTTGTTCAAGGGGATTATCGTATTGCAGCGTCTAAACAGGAACACGCATGAAGATTTTACTCTTAGGAAAAGATGGCCAAGTCGGAACGGCATTGCAACAAACCCTACCGCCGTTAGGCCATCTGATAGCATTAGGCCGTTCAGAACTCAATCTGAGCGATCGCTCAGCCTTGAATCATCAACTCAACGATCACAGGCCTGATGTGATCGTCAATGCGGCCGCATATACGGCGGTAGACAAAGCGGAGAGCGAGCCTGAAGCCGCGTTCTTCATCAATGCAACGGTCGTTCAAGCGCTTTCGGATTGGACCCTCAAACATAACGCTCTATTGGTGCATTACTCCACAGACTATGTATTTGACGGCAACAAAGACGGCGCTTATGTTGAAACGGATTCAGTCAACCCCCAAAGCGTCTACGGCGCGTCTAAACGAGCAGGCGAAGAAGCGATATTGCATAGCGGTTGCAACGCACTGATCTTCAGAACCAGCTGGGTATTTTCAAGCACCGGCCACAATTTTATTCAAACCATTTTAAGATTAGCCAAAGAGAAAGACACCCTTCGCGTGGTATCCGATCAACAAGGCACCCCGACCTCCGCAGAGTACATTGCAGAGATCACATCTCGTGCGATGACCGCTTACCATCGCCAATCACTAAATAATGGTATTTATCATTTAACGGTTTCAGGAGTGACCACCTGGTACGATTTAGCCTGTTACGTCGTAGAAAAAGCCTTGTGTCATGGCATGAAATTGAAACTAACGCCTCAACACATTCACCCCATATCAACCGATCAATACCCCCTGCCCGCGATACGTCCTAAAAATTCAGCCTTGGATATTGGCACACTTTCCAATATACTAGCACTTCAAATGACCGATTGGCGCGTACATGTCGATCAAACCATTCAACAAATTGCGTCCCAGAAGGACATTTCATGAAAAGAAAAGGCATTATCTTAGCCGGGGGTACCGGTTCTCGATTGCATCCTGCCACACGCGTTGTATCCAAACAGCTGCTACCCATCTTTGACAAACCCATGGTCTATTACCCGCTCAGCACCTTGATGTTAGCGGGCATTCGAGAGATTCTGATCATTTCCACACCACAGGATATCTCGCTGTACGAGCA
Source organism: Legionellaceae bacterium (assembly GCA_030157565.1). Classification (GTDB taxonomy): domain Bacteria; phylum Pseudomonadota; class Gammaproteobacteria; order Legionellales; family Legionellaceae; genus DDPF01. The sequence continues at coordinate 13,708 of JAOAUO010000127.1, read as the reverse complement.
ATTGTTAGGAACCGGTGAACAATGGGGATTGGATCTGCATTACGCAGTACAACCCTCCCCCGGAGGGTTAGCGCAAGCGTTCATTGTTGGCGAATCCTTTGTTGGTCAAGATAAGTCCGCATTGATATTAGGCGATAATATCTTCTATGGGCATGACCTGCACCACCTCTTTTTGAGCGCCATGCAGCAGCCAGACGGTGCGACCATTTTTGCATACCATGTACACGATCCAGAACGGTATGGTGTGATTGAATTTGATGATAAAGGGAAGGTCTTATCACTAGAAGAAAAGCCTGAACAGCCTAAATCACATTATGCCGTCACTGGGCTCTATTTTTACGATCAACATGCAGTCGATTTAGTGCGCGATATTCGACCATCCAAACGAGGTGAGTTAGAAATTACTGATCTGAACCAACTGTATTTAGATCAAGGCATGCTTCAGGTTAAACTCATGGGGCGAGGACACACCTGGTTGGATACGGGCACGCATGAATCGTTGCTTGAAGCCGGTCTTTTTGTCAGCACCGTGCAAAAACGCCAAGGATTTAAAATTGCGTGCTTAGAAGAAATTGCCTACAGGCAATCATGGATTGATGCCGAACAATTAGAAAAATTGGCCATTCCCTTAAACAAAAATGAATATGGGCGTTATCTGCTCGATTTGATAAATGAAAAGGTTTTTTAATGAACGCCACGCCATTAGCGATTCCCGATGTGATCGTGTTAGAACCCACCGTGTTCAGAGATAACCGAGGATTTTTCTTTGAAAGTTTCAACCAACGTACATTTGAATCAGCCATTGGGTTGACCGCGCATTTTTTTCAAGACAATCATTCTCGCTCGTCTAAAAATGTCGTTCGTGGCCTGCATTACCAGATAGAACAACCGCAAGGAAAGCTCGTGCGTGTGATTTCTGGCGCGATTTTTGATGTAGCGGTGGATATTCGCAAATCATCGCCTACGTTTGGTCAATGGGTGGGGGAAATACTCACCGCAGACAACGCCAAGCAACTTTGGGTCCCGGCGGGATTTGCCCACGGCTTTGCCGTGCTGTCAGATCATGCCGAGCTGCTATACAAAACAACGGATTATTGGGCGCCTCAGCATGAGTGTTGCATTGCATGGAATGATCCAGACTTAGGCATTCAATGGCCCATTGAAGGCGAAGCACAACTCTCCATGAAAGATCAACAAGGGATCGCCTTTCATGCGGCGGACGTATTTGAATCATGAGACATTTTTCCTCCTCTCCACGTGAAATGCTCAGAAGCCTTTGGCACAATCGGGGGCTTATCTATGCCCTGACTCAGAGAGAAATAGCCAGCCGATACAGGGGTTCGGCTCTTGGGCTGCTGTGGTCATTTGTTCATCCCGTATTCATGCTGGCTATTTACACGTTTGTATTCAGTGTCGTATTTCAAGCGCGTTGGAATTCAGGCAGTGATTCAAAAGCCGAGTTTGCTTTGGTGCTGTTTGCCGGCCTCATCGTATTCAATCTGTTTTCCGAATGCATCAATCGAGCGCCCAGTATCATTCTGGCCAATACGAATTACGTCAAGAAAGTCATTTTTCCATTGGAAATTCTTCCCTGGGTCGCACTAGGCACGGCACTTTTTCAAGCACTCATGAGTTTCGGCGTCTGGTTATTATTTTACCTCGTGATTTTCGGCATCCCTCATGCCACGCTATGCTTGCTTCCTTTGATGCTCCTCCCTCTGCTATTTCTAACCATGGGATTCAGTTGGTTTCTGGCTTCTCTTGGTGTGTACCTTCGAGATGTAGGCCAACTCATTGGCATTGTCACCACGGTATTGATGTTTCTCTCCCCTATTTTTTACCCTATATCATCGCTACCGGTCCATTATCGGCATTTCTTACAACTGAACCCACTCACGCCCGTTATTGAAGGGGTGCGAGACGTCTTGTTTTGGGGAAAGATTCCCAATATAGGAATGTATGGCATTTATTTAAGTGTAACGGTCGTTTTTTACTGGTTAGGGTTTATCTGGTTTCAAAAATCAAGAAAAGGATTCGCTGATGTCCTCTGAGATTGCAATCAAAGTGAGCCATCTTAGTAAATGTTATCACATTTATGAGAAACCTCGTGACCGGCTATTGCAAATGCTGGCGAGAGGGCGCAAACAATATTACCGTGAATTTTGGGCGCTCAATGACGTCTCATTTGTGATCAAAAAGGGCGAAACGATAGGCATCATTGGGCGCAATGGCAGCGGTAAATCGACTTTATTACAAATGATCTGTGGCACACTGAATCCAACGAACGGATACATTGAAACGAATGGGCGAATCGCGGCCTTGTTAGAACTCGGTTCCGGCTTTAACCCGGAATTTACCGGGCGTGAAAATGTATACATGAATGCATCGATACTCGGGCTCAGTCGCAACCTGATTGATGCGCGATTCAATGACATAGCAGCGTTTGCTGATATTGGTGATTTTATTGAACAACCCGTGAAAACGTACTCCAGTGGAATGATGGTGCGTTTAGCCTTTGCTGTCATTGCGCATGTGGATGCCAATATTCTAGTCATAGACGAGGCACTGGCCGTGGGCGACGCATTCTTCACGCAAAAATGCATGCGTTTTTTGCGTGCGTTTATGAAAACCGGCACGGTTCTCTTTGTCAGCCATGATACGGCCAGTATCAAAAATTTATGCAGCAAAGCCATCTGGTTTGAAAAAGGCAATATGATGCAAACGGGGGCGCCAAAAGACGTTTGCGAACGCTATTTGGAGGCCTTTTACGAAGCGCAACAAGGGAAAAGCTGCACAACCGAATTCAACATCCCGAAAAAATCGAAAACCACTCCCCTTATTCAAGATCAACGCTTAAGTGTACTGAACCACAGTAACTTGCGAAATGATTTGCAAATATTTGAGTTTAACCCCGAAGCACCCTCTTTTGGTAAAGGTGGGGCGTTGATTGAAAATGTCCAACTTCTCGATAAAAAAAATCGTCCACTCGCCTGGGTTGTTGGTGGAGAACAAGTCTCGCTACGCGTAATCGTCCGCATTCATCAGGATTTGAATCGGCCTATCGTTGGATTTTCAATCAAAGATCGCTTAGGACAGGTGCTGTTTGGGGACAACACCTTCCTAACCTACAGCGATCAGTTCATTGATTGCCAATCAGGAAACGCGCTTCAAGCTAATTTTGTGTTTTATATGCCACGACTCCCCTCTGGTGAATATAGCGTCAGCGTGGCCATCGCGAATGGAACGCAAGAATCACACGTCCAACATCATTGGATACATGACGCCGTCATGTTTAAATCCGAATCAAGCAGTGTTTCATCAGGTTTGATAGGCATTCCAATGCAAGAAATAACATTACAAGCGCTAGCTTAGATAAGGTGAATAACACATGGCTCATCAGCAACAAATGGATTTTTGTCAATCGGTAAGGCAACAATTTCCTCATTTTTTTATCAATCGATTGGTCATTGATATTGGCTCGCTGGATGTCAATGGCAACAATCAAGGCTTATTTCAAAATTGTCTATATCTCGGCATTGATTTGTTCCCAGGAAAAAATGTGGATCTCACCACAAAAGCACATGAATTAAATTTACCCAATGACAGTGTTGATGTAATCATCTCAACGGAATGTTTAGAGCACGACCAATTTTATGATTTAACGCTACAAAATAGCATTCGAATGCTCAAACCTGGCGGGGCATTTATATTTACATGTGCCACGACAGGGCGTCCTGAACACGGCACTCGGCGCACCACTCCAGAAGATGCACCATTTATTCAAGACTGCGGCGAATGGGGCGATTATTATAAAAATTTGGATGAGCAAGACATTCGCTGTGTTTTACCCATTGATGATATTTTTGAGACCTATGCTTTTTCAATCAACACCGAATCACATGATCTCTATTTCTGGGGGATCAAAAAGGGAACATTGATCGATCGACACGATTATTCCTTTCAAATGATAGACGCTCCATTCGCAAAAATAATCCGTGAGCAGGCACAACAGATATCAAAATTAAATGAAGAAATGGTTCGGCGTGGCGAATGGGGGCTAAGACTCGATGCGGCATTAAAAGATGAGCAAGCCAAGATCGACGCCGTCATTCACAGCTACTCTTGGCGATTAACGATACCGTTTCGCGAAGTGAAACAATGGGTGTTATCCCCACGCCAACAAGCCAAACGCTATGCCCGAGCAACATTACTACGATGTAAACGCGCATACCAGTTGATGCCGCTGAGCTATCAAACAAAACGCATGCACCGAAACATGATAGCCCGATTTCTTCCAAAAGCATTACTCATCAGTGGAAGCCTCCCGGCCTCCGTTCCGACCGCCCATGTTCCTGTGAAGACAAACATAGACGCGCATCGTGCCATTATAAATGAGGTAGCATCTTGTTTGGATGGCTCATTCACCATCGAACTGCCTGTTTTTTCCAATCCATTGGTTTCTGTGATCATTCCTGTCTACGGACAAATCAACTACACTCTGGGCTGCCTCATTTCAATCACCCAGCATTTACCCTCAGTTCCCTTCGAAATCATCGTTGTAGATGATTGTTCACCGGATCATTCAGTCGAGATACTTCAACAGGTGAATGGAATACGTCTCGTGTGCAATGCCACAAATCAAGGATTTATCCGATCATGCAACATGGCCGCAAACGAAGCCAAAGGCGAGTATTTGTATTTTCTGAATAATGACACAGACGTTACACCAGGATGGATGGATGCTTTGCTGCGCAGCTTCCATGAATTGCCCGGCACTGGATTAGCAGGCTCGAAATTAGTCTACCCAGATGGGCGATTGCAAGAAGCGGGCGGAATTATTTGGCAAGATGGGAGCGCGTGGAACTTTGGACGATATCAAGATCCACAGTTACCCATTTATAATTACGCCCGTGAAGTAGACTACTGCTCCGGAGCATCGATTATGGTACCTAAAGCCCTATTTACCGAGCTAGGTGGTTTTGACGAGCATTATCTACCCGCTTACTGCGAAGACGCGGATCTTGCTTTAAAGATCCGTGACCAAGGTTATCGAGTCATTTATCAACCACTGTCAACCGTAGTACATCATGAGGGCATCACTTCGGGCACCGATACCACACAAGGCACAAAAGCATATCAAGTCGTCAACATGCAAAAAATGTTTGAACGCTGGAAAACACGGTTACACACGCATCAACCGTCAGGAGTGAATGCAGATAAAGCAAAAGATCGGCGTGCTACTCAGCGTGTACTTGTAATTGATCTCTGTACACCGACGCCGAACCAAGACGCGGGCTCCCTGGTGACGTTTAATTTGATGATCTTATTACGAGAAATGGGATTTCAAGTCACATTTATTCCCGAAGATAACTTTCTCTATATGCCAGAATACACAACTGCTCTGCAACGCCAAGGCATTGAAATGTTATATGCGCCTTACGTAACAAGTGTTAAACAACACTTAAAAGAACAAGGAAAACGCTACGATTTGGCACTGCTCATTCGACCCGCCGTGGCTGCAAATCACTTAAAGACCATACGCTCGTTCTGTCCGAATGCAAAAATACTCTATCTCCCAGCAGACCTGCATTTTCTTCGCATGTCACGGGAAGCCACCTTGCACTCAGATGATGCCAAACAAAAAATGGCTGACGGAATGAAACAGCTTGAGCTCGCCGTATTTGATGCAGTTGATTCTTCTATGGTGCATAGTTCCGTGGAGTTAGATCTCCTTCGCACGCTAGTTCCTCATGCCAATATTCATTTATTGCCTCTCATCATGGACATCAAGAGCGCCCAAAAAACCTTTTCTGACCGTCAAAACATTGTATTCGTCGGCGGTTTTCAACACACCCCGAACGTCGATGCAGTAAAATATTTTGTCTCAAACATCATGCCCTTATTACGCCAACGTTTGCCTGGAGTGTGCTTTCATATCGTTGGCAGCAATCCACCTTCGGATATTCGAGCCTTGGCGTGTCAGGATATCATTATCAGAGGTTTTGTCGATGACTTGGGCGCCTTGCTCGATACCATGCGCCTGTCCATTGCACCACTAAGATATGGAGCGGGCACCAAAGGGAAGATAGCGTCCGCCATGGCGGTCGGATTGCCTGTCGTGGCGACTCCGCTTGCGATTGAAGGCATGGGGCTCCATGATGGAGAAAATATTATCGTGGCTGAAGAAGATGTGGATGCATTTGCAAAAGCCATTGTGCAACTTTACGAGAACGAAGTCCTATGGACTCAGATCAGCCAAAATGCCTTCATCTTTGCTGAGGAAACCTGGGGAAAAGATTCAGTTTGGACATTATTAGCTAACATCCTGAAAGATTTAGGGCTCGATGTAACTCGTGATGCCTATCCACTATCACTTTATTCTGAAAATGGTTGTCCGCTCAATTTTTGCGCGAATAGCAATGCGTTTAACAAAGAGGTGTTGATATGAATTTCATATCAAGCGCCAATGAATGTGCGCAAGATAGCAAACGACTGGCCACATATTTCAATGAAAATTTTCAGAAAACATCACCATTCAGCACGTTGGCGAGAAACAACCTGGCCATTCAATTAATATTTGTTTTTTTTGTGGCTGTTTGCGTTGCATATTGGCAATTTTCACCCTGGGAGCCAAAAGTTTTTTTTGCGGATGACCTATATAGCTTGTGGGCATTCTATGATGGCGTCTTCGCCAGCACGATTCAACAATCACTATCTGCGTCTATTTTTGATAAATACAGACCTGTTTTTCAACTGCTTTTTCATTTTCTTTTTTCAGTATTTGACAAAAAACTAATCCTTTACCTTGCTTTCAATCTTGTTATGCAAGGTTTAAATAGCGTTTTATTTTTTCTTATTGCCTCACGATTATCCAAGAATAAATTTATCATCCCGTTTGTATTAACGTTAGCATTTGCTTCATCCAGATTGGCCTTGTATCAAGTAACGCAGGTAATAGGCCCTGTGGAATCGGTTGCGTTTGCTTTTTTTCTAGCCATGATTTACGCCGTATTGAGATCGCTAGATGATCCAAGTCCCAAACGATGGCAATGGCTAGCTATATTATCAATTGCATTGTGCATTTATACGCATGAACGTTATGTTGTTGTCATACCGTGGCTGGTATTTATTCTCTTTTATTCTCATGCAAATAAAAGCCGGACGTTTAAATACAGATGTTCGCTTGCTTTAGCCTGTCTAATGGTATTAGGCTCAAACCTCATCATTAAAGTTTTACTACTGCATATCCCCTTTTTTGTCGGCACCGGCGGCTACAATATTACGATAGATATCCCTATGATCTTGACTCACACACATGAAGCGCTACTCTCACTCGTTGGATTCAACGATGGACCGGCTTATTTAATAGGAAACTCCATTTCAATTAATCCATTCGCTACCGGCAATCCTTTCTTTCTTTGGTTCATGGCTGCCGTTTTTTCCTTATCTTTTGTTTATGTCAATGCAAGGGCAATGATGGCCTCAACAACATCAATCAGGCATATTTTAATTTATCAATTAGGATTTTTTTCTTTAATCAGTCTTCTTTTAATGCCTCCAATATTGACCATTCGTGTTGAAGGACGATGGGAGTATGCGCCATTCGCCCTCATTTTATTATCCTTTGCCTCGGCTTACGGATTGTTAACGGGAATATTGAAAAAAAATATTGGCGTTATTTGTATCATTGCAAGTATTGCGATACTGATTATAGACAACCGAATCAGTCAATCTTTTGATAGGATTTATATGGTCGGTTGGGCTAAATTTGGAAATGCCATTAGAACAGATATGATCCCGCCGTTTACCAAACAGAAAAATTCGAATGAAATACTGCTTCTCGCCGACCAGGAAGCTTGTGGTACCGTGAAAATCAATAGATTATTTGAGCTCGATACAAATAGAAAGCCCATTATATTTTGCGCTGAATCCAAAGAGGATTTAACGGCATTAAAGACCGCTCACCCAAATGTATTGGCATTTGAATATAACCTTTTAAAATTTACTCAAACAACGACAAAGTACTCCTAAAGATCGACCGTTTCTTGGTGTGCAAGGATAATGATTAGCCTCGCACCAAAAGAAAGTGAAGTTATTTTGGACTCGTTCCTAAACACACTGGATCTCTGTTACATGAAACAGCAGAATTCTCAAATCTCGTGTGTTTTCACCATGATAAGGTTCGAATTCAGAAACATTTAATCTGAAATTTTTTATCTCATTATAGAAGGAATAGGTGACCTGATATGCCTTAAGCTGATTGACTAAATGCATATTTTTAGGGAACCTTGATAAATTATCAGCGTTAATACGATCGAACTGAATCACCACTGATTTAGAAGCCGATGGACAAATGATATCAAAAAAACGATCATCGGTTTTTTCAACCCATCCATCGAGCATTAGTCCTTTAGACGGCAAGGGATGACTACGCCTGAAATACGACAAATTATTTTTATATAATAGCACCAGCCCATCATGCACCTGCTTCGGATCCCAAGAAAACGGTTCCATATTTTGCGATGCCAAGAAATGACTGGGGTGAACAAAATGCTCCGGAATAGATGCGTTTATATTGCTTTTCCAAACACGAACATACGGACCTTTTATATACTCTAGTACAGAACCAAATGACAAAAACATCACTAAAACACTCAACAGTAAATACCTGAGAGTCTGAAATACTTTGGATTTCATCTCAAAATACGATAAAAAATAAGCAATAGCGACGGGAATAAATTTCATATGGGATTGATACCATTGACCCAGCGCACCCTCTGGCCCATTTGTGTTTCTTGCTAGAGAAACGACCATTATATTCGCTACGGCGTAAAGACACAAAGCAATAAAAAACTTGTCTTGATTTTTAAGTTTGCCCTTGATTTTAAACAATATTGCACCGGCCATCACGAACAACAGACAACTAACATAAACCCCAGCTATATAGTAAATGGTTAAAGTCTGGTATTTTTCAAACAAAGCCTTGCCCAGCAAGCTTGAACCTAGCATTAAATCGGCAAAACCAGTAATGGAGCGAACATTGTAGTCATACCCCGCTGCGCTATGGCCAAATCCAGAGCCGTAGTGCTCAACTAAATAGCAGTACGCAATGTATGATAAGAACGACGCACTCAGTAAAATCAATCCTGTTTTTTTATCTTTTTGACGATCACCTAGAACGCAAACGGAAGCAATCACTGCTAAAAGCCCAACTGCATAAGCACCAGAAAAAAATACCACGTATACAGGAACAAGTAAGCTTACCCAAAGCCATTGATTAGGCGTGCTCGGTTTAAAGTAAATCAGATACAGAATCAAGACGAGTAATAATGTCGATAGATGCGCCGCAAGAGCCATTCCCCACATAATATTTTGCACCGGAGAAAGAACAATGGCTACAATAATAAAAGGTAACCAGCCGCTACGTTTTTCCTTTGTTGCGGCCTTGCACAGCACGTAAGCAATTAAAACGGAAGCGATCACGCTACATCCCAACTCAAACAACGCAGTCAATCTGAATAAGGAATAATTAATATAAAGCAATACGTTGTAACCAGGAAACAAGTGTTCGCCAAACGTAGTGAAGAAATGTTTCGGATTAAATACTCCGTTCACTAGATCATTAATGAAATCAACATGTAGGAACTGCGCCTCGTAAAAAAATTCCGTGTATTGAAGACAAGCAAACCTGATGTACAACAAAATCAAAATAAATATAAGCGAAATACTAATTTTTCGTGAGATATTTTTCATAACTGAATCCCTTTCTTTATAAGGTGGTTTTGCCCGTTTGACGTGGGCAAACAATAAAATACTTTTGTCTCGCCCTGACGTTTTCCGGATGTTTTCTCTAATGACAAAGCACCAATTTTGCACATGGTGGCATTAAATCGGCCTTTTTCTTTTTTGTCAAAATAGAATGGGCTCATCGAGAAGTAGGGAAAACAGCGTTGTTAATAAGAGGGTTGAGGTGATGAGTCAGCACGCTCAAACCCTGCATTCAATACACTCAACTCTCTAAAGATGGATGAGATCGCTATCATATTTGAAAAAATGACATGCTTTTTTTTGCATGTCGTTTTATCCAAAATCCAACCGTGAACTAAATAGCATAAACCGGATTTTCTATGAAGTTTCAGTCCTTGTAAAGAAAAAACGAACATTTATTTAACACCTGATTAATTAATCGCTTCCATCATTTTCTATTGAACCATGTAAGCGGTTAAAGCAAAAAACCATGAGGCCAACAGACTTTCAATATGCTCTCTTAATGACCATCCGACAGTAGGGCTCATTGTGGCGAATGGTTACGACGAATAAAACACCCGACCTACACGATTGATGTGTTCAATCAAATCAGGCGCATCAATGTATTTAAACAAAGAAAGGTCAATGGAATAAACCAGCATCAAATCATCCAACTGTGTTTCGATGCGGTTCAGTTGCTCATGCGTTAAATGTTCACCAAACAACGTGATATCGATATCCGACCCATGGCGGTGATTACCTTTTGCTCGCGAACCATAAATAACCGCTTTTTCAATGCCTGAATAGTTTGAAAAGACACCTCTCATTTGACTGATAATGGACTCTTTCAATCCGAATGGTCATGTATCAGTGGGCATTTTCTAGGCCTTGCATTGTTTCTCTCAACGCTAAAAATAAAGAAAAATACCGTTTGATAATATTTTCAGCGATTAAATCAGCCGTTGCTTGGTTATACGTATGATTGGTTCGATTGCGATCTTTAATCATGTCCATCCAAGCATCGCCATCCTGAATCAAATCCAGTTTGAATGCTTCACGCGTTGCATCTCGCGATCCGTGTATTGCAAAATGACCTTGTTCTCTTAAGTAGTCACGCAAAACATTCCAAGCTAATTCATGAGTGTACTCAAACGCTTGAATTAATCCTTGCTCCTCTAACTCATTTAATGGGCCTTTGGCAATAAATTTTTCAAATTGTGACAACGCTTTTTTATAATTGGAAAAACGTTGAATCCAACGTACTTCTGATGTTTCATCCATAACGCTATCCTGTGTACTATAAAACCAAAAAGATGATACTGTATTGGCGTTTGGACAGCAGGACATGAGGCTTTTTTTATGTTCTTTTGTCCAAAATCCAATACTTATAGAGATTTATTTAATCGACCCGTCAAGTACTGATGTAAAATACTGGTTAATAATGTGGCATAAGGAATGCCTTCACGCAAAGCCAACGCTTGCGCTTTTTCTACATCACGCGAAGTCATGCGAATATTCACCCGTTTTATTTTTGCCCCATTGTCTCTGAATATTGATGTATACCGATGGACTTCCGCATTTTCATTGTCAACCGAAACATACCCACCGGCTTCCAATGCAGTCATCATTTCATCCTCGGCATCTAAAATTGGCGCTTTTTTCCCGCTCATTTTATTAAACCTCCGCTATATTGTTTGTGTAGTATTCTCGATGGATAAATCGTTTTAAGGAATATAGTCTCCATTGCCTCTACAAATGGGACCGCATAAGTATAGCCATCCACAAAAACAACCAAAACATGCTGGTGAACATATTTTGGCTCTTTTCCTTTAACGACGCCCAACAGGTGACCATGTTGAATCGCCACAATAATTTCTTCAAATCCGAGGCCTCTTTCTAAAATGAGTTTTTTGTTTTTTTCTTCATTCCATTCAAAACGCTTCATGCTCATATTCTTCAAAAAAACCCTATTTCGTGGTATTTTAGGACACGATTCGATACGTGTCAAACGCTAAACACTCTAAAGATGGATGAGCCAGCCCTATTTGGAGGACATGATATGCGTTTTTTTGCATGTCATGTCCTCCAAACCACGATCAAGTCGTGACACGCCTCTCAAAATGGCATCCAACACATCATCCAACCGCCGACTCACATTTTCCGCTAAAAATCGAAGTACGAAATAGCCATGTTCTTGTAATAGCGCGTCTTTTCGACTGTCCCGGTGGTAGGCATCTGGATTGGAAAAATGTTGTGCTCCATCAATTTCAATGGCGATGAGGGCATCAGAGCACAGCAAATCCACCTCCATTTGGCTTAACCCTTCAAATGGAATCGTTAGTTCCCTATTCATCTGCGTGAAGGCGGTGCAATCGCCCAACGTATTGCGCAATGGTTCCTTTCCAAGAAATCGGTAGCGTAATGAATAACGTGTCTAGCCGGGCGTCATCGAATCCTTCGCCAATGAATCGCCCCGTTGCCAGCAAAACACGGCTTTCCGTTTCGGGGATGGCATGCAGTTGTGCCATGGTATTCGCCATGGCCTTGGCTCTCATCCCACCACGTAATATAACCAGGTGCTGCACGCGGGGTTTCAATAAAGCGGCCAGATGATCCAAGTGCTCATTTCGCTCGGTTAATACCAAGGGCGTTCGCCCATTTTGAAGCGACTGAACGATATCATCGCAAATTTGTTGATTGCGTTGAAAATCCGTTGCCAGCTCGTGATTCAATTCCTGAAATTGAGTACGCAGGTCTGGATGGGGCGGAGCCATCATCCTCTGACACGTGCATGCGAACGCCTAAAATTTTCCCTCGATGTTCAGCCTCATTCACTATTCCCCCTATATCCAATCGATTATTTTTTTTTACACCGGATAAAAAAGCCCATTGAGCGCCATGCGGTATAAAATCATCATCAACAAAGACACTGTTTTGAGCATGAAGCGCCGTTCCTTGCAAGGGCAAAGCAATGAGATTTCCTAAACCGCCTTTGGGCAGGGTGTCTTGATTGGGGATAAATCGGTCATAAGAATCAAGCCCAATATCGGGGTGTTCTTCCATGGTTTCCGTCAAAAGATAAGCGCCTAAGCGTCTGGCCAGATTTGCGGGGATGGCTTTTGAAAAAAACAACCACACATGCCCTCCCATGCCCGATCGCGAGCGCTCAAGCACGGCATGTAAATGCAGTTTTCGACAGGTTTTTAAAAACGCCAACGAATCGCCTTGCCAGCCGGCTTTATCAAAATCTGCGACCAAAAAAAAACAGGTTTCATCCAGCAGCATGGGATATAGGCCCATTACAAAATCACGGCCATCATGACCTACACCGGACAAATGCCGTTCAACCACCTCATCGGTCACCGGTAAAAATCGGCGCTTCAAACAATTCGAACATTTGATCTTAGGTTTTTCGCAAATCCCACGCACCCACTCATTTGCACAAACCGGGGTGTAACCCGATTTGTGAGTTGACTTGTTCTCAAATCGCTTAGGGTAGACATCCTCTCGTCCTCGAAACAGGGCGCGAAATAATGCGATTTTATCGGTGACGGAGGAGCGATGATGAACCTTCGTGATCAAAGGCTGGTTCATTTGTCGACTCTTGACGGATGAACGTATCGAGCGGACGTGCGCAAAACAGTGGACATAGGGACTCCGTGTTGAGTGTGGGTTGGATTGGCGATTTAGCTTCCGTTACATCGCTCATGAAATAGGGTAAAGCTTCAGATTAAACGTTAAAGTGAATTTTTTAAGGCCCGCACGGCTTCTAATGTCAAGCCTGTGTCTTCAACAACTACCTCTACACTTAGTCCACGCATCAATTGTTTTTTTGCAATGTCCTGCTTTCCTTGTTCTATACCCCTCTCTATGCCCTGCTCTATCCCTTGTTCAAGACCCCGTTCGTGCGCCAACTGAATGGCCGCGGCCTCATCTCTCAGCCATTTCAAACGGGCTTCAT
>JAOAUO010000126.1 GCA_030157565.1 Legionellaceae bacterium | reverse complement strand
CGGTTATAGTGCGTGTACGATTCTAAAGCATGGGCAAACGTGTGGCCTAAATTCAATAAAGCACGGCGACCTGTTTCACGCTCATCTTGCTGAACAAATTCGGCCTTGATGGCGCAACATTGTTGAATGAGTGAGCCCAGATGAGGGTGCGAAGCGTTGATTCCGTCATGGTTTAATACGGTGTGGAGCGTGCTCAGTCGTTCGACTCCGACCAATAAGGCATACTTAATGATCTCACCCAATCCCGCTCGAAATTCTCGCAATGGCAAGGTGTTTAATGTATCAAAATCCATGATGACCGCGTGTGGTTGGTAAAAACTACCAATCATATTTTTAGCCAGACCATGGTTAATGGCGGTCTTCCCGCCCACTGACGCGTCAACTTGAGCCAACAAAGTCGTTGGAAGCTGGATAAAACGCACACCACGTTGATACGTCGAGGCTACAAATCCAGTGATGTCGCCGATAACGCCGCCGCCTAATGCAAGAAGAGTGGTCCCACGATGGTGGTGATGACGGATTAAGGCATCATAAATGAGCGTCGCGCTGTGTTGATTTTTATGGGTTTCACCGTCTGGAAGCACGACCCAATCGCATTGGATCGATGTAAATGCACGTCGGACCGTATCCAGATACAAAGGCGCGATGGTTTCATTCGTGACCAATAAGACCTGATTGCCCCGCACATGACGGTTTAATAATTCATGTACCGATAGAAGCCCCCACCCCATATAAATGGGGTAGGCATGATGTTCTAACTGAACCGTCAGTGATTGTATTGGGTGTTCAAGACTCGCCATAAATATATTTGACGATGTTATTTGCAACGGCTTTGACGGTTAATTTATCGGTCTCAAAACTAACATCCGCCAATTCTTCATAAAAAGGCTCACGCTCATCGCGAAGCATTTCCAATCGGCCTTCCAAATCATCCGTTTGTAACAACGGGCGTTTGGTGTCTCGTTTGGTGCGTTCAAATTGTTGTTGAAGAGACGTTTTCAGGTAAATAACGGTGCCGCGCCCCGCCAACGCATTGCGATTTTCAGGCGTCATGATAACGCCCCCGCCGGTGGCCAACACAATGTTACTTTTTTGAGTGAGTTCGTCTATCACTTTTTGTTCGCGACGCCGAAAACCCTCTGCACCCTCGACATCAAATATCCAGGAGATATTTGCGCCCGTCCGTTCTTCAATGACTTCATCTGAATCAAAGAACTCCAGTTTGAGTTCTTTTGCCAAAGTACGGCCAATGGTGCTTTTTCCCGCGCCCATGGGCCCTATTAAAAATATATTATGTACTTTAACTATACTCATTTTTTATCACATACCTCTTTGGCTTTTGAACAGCACCCTAGGAACGATGCTACTCAACAAATTAAGAACCCGAACATATCATCTACAGTATAACATACATCACCCGATTTGCTCGCAAGGTGAATGGTTACATTATCTTAGGAGTAATGAAAATGAGCAACTCCTCTTTTCTTTTTCTGATCTCTTTTCGTTGAAACAAATGCCCGACGATGGGCAATGACCCTAAAAATGGCACCTGCGTGATGGCATTATTTTTTTCGTGCTTGTAAATACCCCCCAACACGATGGTCTGACCATTGTTGACCAGAACATTGGTTTCAATGGACTTGGTTAATACAATGGGAACCCCTTGCACACGCCGTCCGGAATCGGAATCTTGATTGATCAACAGCTCCATCAGCAATTTTCCGTCTGATGTGATTTGTGGCGTGACACTCAAACTTAAAACGGCTTTTTTAAATGAAACCGCTGTGGCACCACTCAGCGTGGCCTGTTGATACGGAATGTCTTCACCGGATTGAATCACGGCAGGTTTTTGGTTCGTGGTCATTAATCGAGGGCTGGCTACAATTTCTGCTCGCCCCTCACGCTCTAATGCAGACAATTCCAAGTCAAGCAAGACATGATTCCCCAATTTGGCCAACACCATTCCAATGGTTGCGGGGGATGCATCAAAGGGCAATGCGCCCAAATCAACATTTAAGCGATCGGCCAGCGGTGTTTCAGTCAATACGCCTCCATTGGCGCGTTGATTAGCCCCCTCTAATGTGCCACTTAAGTAGGTTGCGTTGGTGACGCCCCAACGAATACCGATATCCTCTGAGCATTCGTGGCTCATGTTCACGATCCGGGCTTCAATCATTACTTGTTTAACCGGCACATCCCATTGCTTCACCATGCGTTTGATTTCTCGCAGGTGTGTGCCTGTATCTTTGACCCAAATGCTATTCGTTCGCGCATCCACACTGAATGTGCCCCGCAAAGACAACATGGTTTGAGTGGCATCTTTGAGCATTTTAGATACGTCTAACGCATTGGCATGGTTCATTTGTAACAGTTCCGAACGCAAAGGAGCCAGATTTTCAGCCACCACGCCTTCGTCTGCGGCGGCCGTTTCGCGCGCAGACATGGCAGCCGCCTTGTCAATCAATAAAATATGGTTCGATTCACGGCTTTTAAGCCCTTGCGTCGATAAAATAACATCCAAGGCCTGATCCCATGGAACCTCATGCAAACGCAATGTGATATTGCCTGTCACTGCATCCGTTACCACCAAATTGAGTCCTTTAAAATCAGCCATGATTTGCAATACGGCTCGAATTTCGATGTTTTGAAAATTCAATGAGATGGGTTTTCCATAAAATATAGGCGGCCCTGCATGCACGCCCATCCAACAAGAAGCCAACCATCCGATTAAAAGCATGCGCAGATACATACAGCGAAATCTCCCCTTCAACTAAAAAAATTACAAATGCAACGTGATTAATTTGTTAAGGATTCCTTTCCCAGTCTGTACGGCTTCCTCTATTCCCACTTGATCAGAATCTACCCGTAACACATGAGCCTGACTGCGACCTATCCGATCGCCTGTCTTCACCGCATCAATCCGCCCCTCAGGGCTTTTGATGAGCGCCACGCTCCCCGTGCCGTCGCTGAAGACACCCACCAGCTGCATCGCATCAATCGATGATTCATTGAGTGAATGCAGGTTTTGTTTAAATGGATTGAATGGGCTCACTCGCGATTGACGCGGTTTCAAAGCCCCATTGCCATTCTTTGAACGCCAATAAATGCGTACCTTCACCTTCATCTGTAATAGTTCGCCTGTGGCATCCGATTGCAAAGGCGAGAGACTCATGTCTTCCCATGTCATGAATGCATTCAAGTCCGTCCAATGCTTTAAACCGTTCAATGCATTCGAAAACGATCCTCTCACAACCAATAGAATGGGAGATTCCATATACGAATCATGCGATCGATTCGGCAGCGGCGAAATTAAATCAAACGACAATCTTTGCGCTTCACCCATTGCAACAATGGAATTCAACAAAGAAGACATGTGATGGGCTGTTGGAAATGGATTGCGCATGGCGTCAAATGGCGGCTTGTATTTCAGGTCTTGTTCTAGCGTTTTGGATTCCTGATGGGAAAACTCAATCATTTGACGCAATTTTTTTTCATTCATCAAAAGCGCCTCATGCTGTTTGACTTCTTTTTGAATGAACACACCATATCCGACACCGATGACGCTTATCGCACACAAAAGAATCACGCCTGCTTGAATGCTTCGCGACCAATCCCCCACTGTATTCTGAAACCATGCGGGCGCAGTCATTTTGCTTTCACATCACGCAATACAATGCGTAGTTTAAATGCCTTGCTTGAAGCGATAGCCGGGATTTGAAGTGATGAGCGCTGCAGTACCATGGCATCGTGTATGACAAACGCTTTTATCCAACCGGCATCTTCCATGTTATGCATGAATGATGACAACGCGCTGGCTGATTCGGCGATACCAAACACCCTCAGTTCATCCACGTGCGTTTCAAACCGATTTAAATGTACGCCTGGGGGCAAAAACGCTTCAACTGACGCTAAAAAATGAATCATGCGTACACGACTCCGGTGCATATCGTTCATTCGCTGAAGCGCCGTTACCGGTATATTCCGTGACGGCTTCGTTTTTAGTGCATCGGATACGTGCGCGGCCTGGATGGCCCATTGCTGGTTGATGGCGGCTTGTTGATGGATTTTTTTCCGAATAGAGACCGCCATTAGAAATACGACTAGGCACGCTAACAACGCCCCGCCCAACGCAAGCCTCCAAAATTGATGCGTGTTTTGCCTGCGTGCGTCTTCTCGCCAAGGGAGTAAGTTGATTTCAATCATAGTTGAACGCCCAAACCACGCAATGCCAGTCCACAAGCCACCATCAAACACGATGCATCCTGTTCGATTTGTTCACGGTAAACGGCGCTTGATACGGTCATCTGACCGAGAGGATTGCCAACATGCGTAGAGATATTCAGTTCGGACTGAATCAAACGTGCTAGATGCGACAAATGGCTGACTGAGCCCGTTAAGACGATTTGATTCGGCGTGTGACTTCGCTGAGTCGATGAGAAAAATAGCCATGCACGGTTTAATTGCGTAAAAAAACCGTCATAAGCGGCGTCATGACGTGCCCCAATCGCTTGTCCATCCAGTGCCTCTTCACGCGAAAAGATAATTTTTCGTCCATCCAAAACCATGAAACGCGTAGCCGTGAAGCTGATATCAATCATGAATAGGGTTTTAGACGATTCAAACAGCCCATGCTCACCGGTTAATTGCAGCGCCGCACGCTCAAATGCGTAAGACTCAACCTCAACGATGTGTGCAGAAAGGCCTGCTTGACGAATCACCTCCACGCGCTGATTCACGTGTTCAGCACGCGATGCGACAATCAATACATCCAACACGGCCGCATTTTGATCAGAAGGACCCACGATATGATAATCAAAGTAAATGTCATCCTGCGAGGAAGACATGTGTTCTTCCATCTCCAAACGCACCCAAGCATGCAGATCTCGCTGATTTAAGCGCGCGCTGATTTGAATGGTTTTGATCAGGGTAAAGGCGTTGGGCACGGCTAAAACAACGTGTTTAGATTTCGTGTTGGATGCGACTACGGCCCGTTGAACGGCTTGAACCACCGCATCTAAGTCAAGAATGCGTCCGGCTTTAATCGCGTGATGAGGCATGGGTATTTTTGCATACGACTCGACACCATATTGAGCAGGTCGATGGGCTAACGCAAGTAAATAAACCGCGTTGGGCGTGATATCTATCCCGAGTACCGTGCTCGGTTTTTTATGGCGCAATAAAGTTCGCACGTGTTGGTCTCGTTAATGGTGACAAGGGATGGACTGTGTGCTTTTCCATAAAACACGGCCGCATCGTAACCCATGTCATGGCAAATGGGAATGCCTAGATTTATATTTTTTTTATTTTCCAACAACGGGCGTTCCCTGAGAGGATAAGGGAGGGCGCAGCGACGGATGAGGGTGTATTCAAATTGCATGGCATTTAAAAAAATCCCACCGAATTGTGATGAAGGGCTACCTCAGGTATAATCAATCCCTTCGTTTCAAATGATTCACTATGGGTCTACCATATGAAAAAATTAACCTATTTTTGGCGTAAAGGCTTGTGGGCAATGGTCAGTTTATTTTTTTTGCTGCTCGTCTGTGGCAGCCTGCTGTACCTCTATGCGGCCAGCCAATTGCCCAATGTGGATTCACTCAAAACCGTGAAGCTCCAGGTCCCTTTGCGCATCTATACGCAGGATGGATTGTTAATTCAAGAATATGGTGAGAAAAGACGAATACCCGTTACGTATGAACAAATTCCACCCACATTGGTCCATGCCTTGCTGGCAACAGAAGATCAACGGTTTTTTGAACACCCAGGCGTAGATGTCTTTGGCTTGGCGCGTGCGACCGTGCGAATGATTAAAACGGGCACCAAATCGCAAGGTGGCAGCACCATCACCATGCAGGTCGCGCGTAATTTTTTCTTGAATCGGAAAAAAACATTCTTGCGTAAATTCAATGAAATCATGTTGGCCATTAAAATTGACCGTGAATTGAGCAAAGAAAAAATCCTCGAATTGTATTTAAACAAAATTTATCTGGGCAATCGCGCGTTAGGCGTAGGGGCTGCCGCTCAAATTTATTACGGAAAACCACTCCAATCATTAAACATCGCTGAACTGGCCATGCTTGCGGGCTTGCCACAAGCGCCCTCCACTCAAAACCCCATCGCCAATATGGCGGCTGCCACAAAACGGCGAAATCATGTATTGGACCGCTTGTATGAAGAACACTTCATTACACAAGCCGAGCATGAAGAAGCCATTCATCAACCCATCGTGGTCAAATACCATGGCACCACGCTCGATGTAAATGCGCCTTATGTCGCTGAAATGATTCGTCAATCATTGTTCGATCATTTTGGAAAAGCGGCCTACACACGCGGCTACAAAGTATACACCACCATCAAAGGCCCCTTGCAGCAAACCGCCAATCGAGTGGTTGAAGAGAATTTGCTGACCTACGATCGCCGCCATGGTTACAGGGGGGCTGTTGCAAAAGCGCCCGCAGACACCTTGCTAACACCCGAAGCGCTGCATGTGTTTTTAGCCCAATACCCGGTGATCAACGATTTGGAACCCGCCGTTATTCTAAGCACCAGTGGCCAAACCGCCACAGCCACCACCCGCGCGGGACAATCCTTAATCATCCCTTGGAAAGGACTGGCGTGGGCCCGCCCAACGCTGAGAAAAGGCTGGGTTGGCCGCGCGCCCAAAAATGCACACGACGTGGTCGCAGCGGGTGATGTGGTTTATGTGCGATTGCATGAAGACCAATGGGAGCTCACCCAAATTCCATTGGCAGAGGCCGCCCTTGTGGCCATCGACCCATCCAGTGGCGCCATTGAATCATTGGTGGGTGGTTTTAATTTCTCAAAAAGCAAATTTAATCGCGCAACCCAAGCCAGCAGGCAGCCTGGGTCCAGTTTCAAACCCTTTATCTATGCCGCCGCCCTCAACAAAGGCTACACACTGGCCACGCTGGTCAATGATGCCCCGATTGTAGTGGATGACCCCAGCCAACCCAACATGTGGCGACCACACAATGTGAACCGCACCTTTAATGGACCCACGCGCTTAAAAGATGCGCTGGTTCATTCGCGAAATCTTGTGTCCATCCGCATTTTAGATGACATTGGGATTGATTATGCCATCGACTTTGTCAGCCAATTTGGTTTCCACAAACAAGGCCTGCCCCACGCCTTGTCATTGGCATTGGGCAGCTTGTCCGTCAGCCCAATGGATCTCGCCGCCGCTTATGCCGTGTTTGCCAACGGCGGGTATAAAGTAGAGCCCTATTTAATTGACCACATCACTGACCGTGATGGGCATGTGCTGCTGCAAGCAAAATCAGTCCATGTATGCGAGGCGCCCTGCAAAGATACCTCCCCTGATCTCATCGCACCCCGTGTGATTCCAGCCGACGTGGCCTTTTTAATGGATTCTGCCCTCAAAGGCGTGATTCAACAAGGCACCGCGACTGAGGCACGCGTCCTCAATCGCACGGACATTGCCGGAAAAACAGGCACGACCAACGAACAAGTAGATGCCTGGTTTGCCGGCTACAATCCCGACTTGGTGGTGACCACTTGGATAGGATACGACACCCCTCATCCACTGCATGAATACGCCGCAAGACTAGCCCTGCCCTTGTGGATTGATTTCATGAAAGTAGCCCTAAAAGGCAAGCCTGAGCGAGCGTTGCCACAACCGGACAACATTGTCTCCGCTCGCATCAATCCCAACAATGGCTTGCTGGCTAAGCCCGGACAAACCAATGCGATGGGTGAATATTTCCGCGAGCAAGACGTGCCAGGATTGGATGAGGAATCGATGGCGAGTTCCGGTGGTGTTTCGGGTGGAGAGCGGGAAGATGATTTGTTTTGAGTTGGAGTTTGGACGAAATATAGCGAGACAATCAACCTTTAAAAAACTCAATGTATTGAATGAAAAATTTGTCCATCAAATTGCGTGAACATGCTCAACAGAGCCAATTGAATGACCGCCGCTGCTATCTCACGCCTTTCAATGATAAGCCTCGGTCATCGTTTCGCCAGAAACACTTGCGCCGTCATTGACGGG
>JAOAUO010000125.1 GCA_030157565.1 Legionellaceae bacterium | reverse complement strand
TCCTCATCAAATTAAGCAGATCAAGCGGGTAATGAAACGTTTTAAGGTGAAGGCCGTGATCATACAGGACTTCATCCATGTTCTAGAATACCTTTGGAAAGCCACTTGGTGTTTCCATAAAAAAGGCAGCGCGGAAGCAGAGGCATGGGTAGCCGAGCGTGCACTGAAAATATTACAAGGTAAGGCTGGTCTCGTTGCCGCAGGCATGAAACGCAGCGCTACCAAGCTAAAAATGGAGGAAAAAGATCGTGAAGGTATTGATAGCTGTGCCACTTACTTGCTGAGGAGTAAGCCAAGATTACAATATGCTGATGCCTTGGCCGCAGGGTTCCCGATTGCAACGGGGATTATCGAAGGTGCATGTCGACATTTAATTAATGATCGGTTGGATATTACAGGTGCCCGCTGGGGGCTGCAGTGTGCTGAAGCAATATTGAAGTTACGTTCGATTAACTCTAGCGGAGACTTTGAATAATATTGGATATTCTATCAGCAGAAATCTAAACAACGTTTATATGATGGTTTTGTCAGTGGATCTGAATCAGGGGTGGCAGTTTAATGCGGGCGTCGTTCCAAAGGAACTGCACCCTATTTATTTGATTGGATAAAGGACTTAAAACCAGCAACACACAACCAAACGGATGAAGATGGCACACAACATGAGTTTCGATACTATGAGACTGTTCCCATAAACGATGCCAATCATGATTATCGCGTCAATGTACTGGAATATTGGGAAACGAAGAAGTCGGGCAAACGACAATATTTTAGCTGGGTCACCAAACTCGATATCTCAGAAAAAAATGTTTATCAAATCATGCGAGCCGGGCGCTCCCGGTGGCGAATCGAGAATGAAACGTTCAATACACTCAAGAATCAGAGGTACAATTTTGAGCATAATTATGGCCATGGGTATAAGAATCTGTGCTCTGTCATGACCATGTTAATGATGTTGGCTTTCCTGATTGATCAGGTTCAGCAGCTTTGCTGCAAGGTGTATCAAAAAGCACGCAAACATGTGGGAACTTTGCGAGGATTATTTGACAAAGTACGTCATCGTATCGATATCGGTGTTTGGGATAGTTGGCATCACCTTTATACGTTTATTGGCGATGTATCGGCTCGACCTCCTCCTGGCGAGAAAGGTTGGCTGATAGGATAATGAGAACACGACAAATATAGATGGTCGTTGGCTTTGTGTTGCTTATGATTTTGGTTTTGGCCTAAATGAGTACAAACGAACTCGGTTTGAAAATGGGGTTTTATAGCTGTTCGGGCTTGTCTTGGTTAAATTTAATCCACACCCTGGATTTGTAGTTATTAATTAAGGCGGGAATCGCTGGCTTTTGGATTAGACTCTTGCCTTCTATGAATAAAAAGGGTATGATTTGCATGCTTTTTCATGAAGCATCATACCAATCGGGGCGTAGCGCAGCCTGGTAGCGTACTAGCATGGGGTGCTAGTGGTCGAAGGTTCAAATCCTTCCGTCCCGACCAATAGAATCAATGAGTTACGGATAGATGCCTTCTAAATAAAAATTCTCGGGTACACTTTGGGGTACACTTAATTAAAAATGCACCCAAGGTTTTGATTTGAAAGAGACGATGATTAAAGCATCGGCGCTTCGCTAACTTGCTCGTCGGTCACATGCAGTTCATCCATTTTCTTTTCACCATTTCCGAGATTGGTAAATAACTTGTATCGATTATCAACCTGTTTATCTTTATTGACCGATACGTAAGTCAATGCAGTCGCAAGCAGTGCTATAGCAATTGCGGCACTTACCACGGGGATGATTATTGCCAGTAAAGGCGAGAAAAGGACAGCGGGTACGCTGGTCAAGGTTAACATTAAAACCAAACTAGTTATGGCTAACAGTGGTGTGACTGCATAACCCAGCATATTGCGGTCACTATTTGCAAGCCAATTAGCTTTATCTTTTTTGCTTGATGACATCAAAGCAAGTCCATCAAGTTGATAATCATTTAATAAACCCAATTCTTTTACTAGAGTACGAAAAGAGGGTGAATCAAAATCAATTTGATCCAGATCAACTTTTTCAGCATCTGCTGGTAAATTCAATGCGGTTCTAAATTTTTGTTTTGTATTTTCTGGAAGCATTTTCAGAGAAATACCTTCGGTGACGTATTTGTCTGCAGAACGTTTCGCATAAGCATTTGCACATACTGCAAACAAAGGCACAACAACCAACATAAGAGGCAAAATAAATGTTAAAACAGGGGAGGCAGATGCCATCATTGTCGCAAAAATGGCTATTCCAAATACAAGCGCGGCAATCACAGCTATTGGTTGAGCAGCAATAACGCCCCAACCAATAGCTTGTACTAACGGATCGTTACTACTGAAGAAGCTATGTTGAGTTGCTTGATGCCCAAGCAAAAAATAAGGTAGATTTGCTTTAGTTGCAAAAATATCGTTTAAGATCCCATAAAGCAATCCACCCATATAAGCTATGGCAGAACCAAATAAAGCGGTCGCTGCAATAACCCACCCGCCACTTAACCCTAAAAGGGCTACAGTTGCGAAAAATGCAACTGATAACGTTGCGAAGCCAAGACCAACCATTGCAAATTGCATTATAGTAGGTCCCAAAGGAGGGTATAGTTCTTTATCGTACATACCAAATGGACCAAGCGTCGTGTAGTGACCCATTACGCCATTATGATATAACATTTGATAGATACCATGCTTGCGATACGCCTCCACAAGTGCTGGGCTAAGATTCTCATCTTCTATTGTTTCAATAAATGTTTTCGTCAAACGTGAGATTTGATCTTCAATAGAAGCATGTTTAGGAAGTGTAGTACGAAGAAATCTGCGTTTACTGTGATCACCACGATTTAAATTAAGAGAATCCAAAAAAAGCTGTCTGGCGCTCTGGTCTGTTTCATTAATGGATAAGACTTCATCAATGGCGATCGCTTCCATTTCAGCAATGATTTGTTCAAATCTATTATTAAATACGGCTAACTCCTCATTAAGGCGTTGATTATCTAAGGGGAGCGTGATTGATCCCTGTGATTCAGCAAGTTTTCTTTTTAAGAACAAAACTTTATTCAATGAACTGGTAGGCATATTAATTCCTTGATGGGCTTAAAGTGCGTTAATTGTAAACATATTGATCATAAAAGTCAATGGTAGAGAGAACGACATTACTAAGTCAGTTCACCAGCTAGTCTGGTTGTTTTCTGGATAGCAGTTTTAACAGCCTTTCTAAAGCCCTTAACCGCTGCTGTGGTGAGTCCATGCTTGAGCGCGTTGCTATTACCTTCTTGCCCACCGCTGCTTTGAGCGCCCCCATGGATGCGGCAACGTTTCTTGCCACGTACAGCAGGTGAGCGACAGGGAGTACTGTTGTTATGTTTAGTTCTGGCGCCGCACCGTGGAGCACTATTAAAAGCATACTGTTTTTGTCCGTTACATGAGGTCGTTTTCATTTTTTATCCTTACCCCCCATACTACCCTGAATATTACCAACTATAGCTTGGCCCCCTTGATGAACATCGACTCGCTCAATGATAATTTTTTGTCCCCCTACACCTTGTAGTTTTGCAAGTGTATTTGCCTGCTGCACAAAGCAATTTGCCAATTTTATTGTTGCATTAGTGAAATATTTCTTTAGTTCCAGATCATCCGCTGCATGAGCATAAACCATCGATCTTTGTTGTAATTCATGGATAGACAGTATTTGAGCTGCGAGCATTGATTGCAAACCATCTTTAGCATCAAGAGCAGCTAAAGCATTCTGACTTATTTGTCTCGCTTTATTTATGTCAAAGTTATGTGCGCTAATGTCGCTAATGGCCGCGGCATTTTTCTGAATAATATGCCTGTTGAATTTTTCTTTCGCATCCCTTGTTCTATCTGAGACGAGTGGTTGTTTATCTTGCATGATTTTATTGTTGGGCATAATTTTTCTTCCTTAAAAATAAAGCAGCATTTTTACTGATGTATCTGTAAAAGTTACATCTATTTTCTGCTAGTGCAGATTGGTGCCGTACTAAAGTACTCGGCACCAATTTGCACTATTTTGCCGTTAATGCTGAAGAGTGCTTGGCACTAGTTGGCACCAATCAGCACTTTATTAATGATTCCCATAGAATCAGTGGCTTGTCCTGACTCTATTAGTTTTTTGAGCTGACGATAAACAGCAGATGGGTCATACTGACCTCCAAAATGCTTCACCAGATCACGTTTTTTTATAGGTTTTTCGAGAGAGAAAATGTACTCAGAAATAGCTCCACCGATTTCACTTGATCGCTTGTTTGTGCTTTTTGTTGGCGCATCAGTAGCGATCACCACACAGCTTGTTGCAGGAGATTTCCACTTAGTTAAACCCAGTGTTATTGTTTCAAGTTTAAAACCAATGCGAATCCCCTTACTGCCTAAGTCGCGTTGTTTTGTAATTTCAGCACATCGTCCAGATACTGAATCAGTAACCTCGATTTCAGTATCGACCGCAGCACGCACACCACTCCACCCACGAGCACCAGCAGCCGCATTTTTCCCACTATGATGAATCAGCATAAAATGTGCATTACATTCGCTTCTAATTCGATCAAAATGATGGACCACTACCCCCATGTCTTGTCCCAAATTCTCATTAGCTCCCGCGCTTAACCGCGCAAGTGTATCTCCTACAATGAAGCGAACTTTTTGTTTGGATTTTTTTTCTATGAAATGAATTAGGTCGATGATTGCGGTAGTGTCTGTATCACCATCAAATAAATTAATGGGATTTTGTACAATGGCAAAGTTTCTAACGCGTACCTGATGATGCATTTGATATGCCTGGAGACGTCTTCTGACTGAAGAAGGGGATTCTGCAGCAAGATAAACAACTAGACCTGGTTCTGTTTTTCCCCCCATCCAATTAATACCGCGAGCAATGGCACATGCCATATCAATTACTAAGAAAGTTTTTCCGCTATTAGAATCTCCATACAGAATGCTCCCGTCACCTTCAATCAGAATCCCTTCGAGTAACTCATCAGCGGGAGAAAATGCTTCTGGTAACATATCAGCAAATATAGTGTTAAGAGGAAGTGGTGGTGTTTTTTTAGAACTTAACACCAGATTAAGCTTCTCATATCCATATTCTTGTGCATAATCCCCAACATCAAGCTTCATTGGTATTTCTTGTGGTAGTTCAATCCAAGCGGCATCGATTTCAAGCGCTATTTTTGAAGCTAATTCTTCTTGACCACGATCAGGAACAATCACTATTTGCGCAGAGGGGTGTTGTGATCGCAATACCTTTGCTACAGTCATCATACGGCCAACGCCAAAAGAAACAACAGAAGCATCACCCGATACCTTATTCATGGGCCATGCTGCACTTAACCCTTCACATAGATAAATACAGTTAGTCATTTGACCAACGACAAAATAACCATCATGGAATGTTGTTCCTCCCAAATTTAGTTTTTTACCACCATTTGGAGGAACAAATTGAAGGGTTTGTATCTTGCCATTACTCATACATGGTACGACAAGATAGCCAGAAACATTATGGTTCGAAATAGTTAGTGATGGTGCATCTCCTGGATAAATTCTTAATCCATCGGCCATGCCTTCTTTACTCAAAATATATGGATGGGTGTTATCCGCAGGTAAACATCTTTCCCAAATTTCTAATGAAAGCAGGCTCTCATGCACAATAGCATCTTTTATAATATTATTTTCATGCTGGGGCCTTGGTGTGTTGTAGCTTGAATTATTGCGGGAATCTTTCCAACCTGCCTCTATTGCCATATAAAATAATGTTGCTTCGGTTATTCCCCCTGGCTTATCAAAAGACTTCCAAGTGGTTTGGCAATCTTTTTCACTTGAGTAATTTACAGCGTTCTTGCTCCAATTATGAAAGTCTTCAAAAGATAATCCAGCCGCTTTGACTGCCATCCCAATATGGACCCATTTTTCACGAGAGCAGCCAGAATCAATCGAAACAAGCGCTGAACGAGCACGTTCTAACTCAATCATGTTCGTTCTCCAGTGCGGATTCCAGTAATTCCAGAAGCCATGGGAAACAATAGCTTATATGCTTTGGACCTTGATTGGTTTGTCCATTGTAGGTACTATATTTTTGTTGTCCTTTGTAAATGGCAGAGATAGCCCCTTTGATCGTTGCAGCGATCTCGGGGCTTTTGTTTTTAGCTCCAGGAGTAGAGTGACTATTTCTAATCATGGCTTACCCCCAAATTTTCATCTATCCATTGGTCAATTACATCTGCGTGCCAGGCCAAGCGATTTGATATCAACGTGGGCTTAGGAAATTTTTCACTCTCCCACCAACGTCGTAATGTTAAGCGGTTACGCCGAACGATTTGTTCTGCATCCTTAATGAAATAAAGCTTAGGTTTTAGTCCGTTAATCATTACATCTCCCGATCAAAAATATTTCGTAAATCAGCAATTGAGAATAGAAAATCGCTGTTAACAAATGATCTCAGATAGTTACTTTTACGTCATAGGTACACAATTGGCTTATAAATGATGATAATAGGGTAAAAAAAGCTTAGTTTTGTACCCATTGGAGGAAGCTATATACGGATATTCAGATTATGTGATGAGGTTTTACTGTTTGCGGTAATGATATTTAATAGCTTCTCGCGCGTAATCTCCCCATGTTTGTTCACTGAGTGGTTTGATTTTTATATTTTTTTCTAATAGGCCAATTGCTTTTAATAGGAATTCATAAAACTTTCCTGCGAACTGCTCCTGTTCATGATCCCAATAGCAATTCGCCGTAAGTCCTGTTCCGTTAGCGTAGATATATACCAATGTGTGTATGATACCCGTTTCTAGGTTAACTTGTTTTCTGCCCGCTTTAGGGGTGGGAATTGTGGATTGTGTAACTTCAACTACTTGGAGCATTCCTAACAAATTGATTCTTAATTTGTTTAAAAAATCTTCATCGCATAAAAAATCAAGTGCCTTTCTGATTTCATTCATTGTAGTAAAAGATCCGCGGGTGTTTTTAGAAAATCTAGGTGTGTTTTCAGAAATTAATTTAATATGGTGTGAGCCCATGATTTCAAAAAGGTGATTTAATTCTAACAATTTATTTTTAACTGATACGGGTAGAAGTGCCTTTATTTCCTGTAATGAAGCAATTGATTGTGATGTTTTATTTTTAACCTTTTTAAGGTAGGTGATAGTCTCTTTCTCTGTCGGTTTTTGACGATCAATTTCAACAAATGTTGCTATGTCTAGTGGTAGATTCGCTAAGGTGGTATGTAAGTCGAAGTCATCCATAAATAAAAATAAGGATTTTAATTCATGAAGTTCCGCGTGATCATCAATGCTCCATTCAATGGGCTTTATTTCAAAAGCTATTGGAGAAAAATTTTTTAATTGTTGTGCGATCTTAGGTTTACGTTTTCTCGAAATATCATTCATACGGTTCCTGCCTATGAAATTGGGTGATAATCCTATTTTGATTGCGTATGGCTCCGTTTTTCATCTTATTAGGCGACAATTAGTTGTCATTATTCTTAAGTTTTAATCGATGGTTCATTTCCCGATCAAAATCTGATTCAATGTGTTGCTGTTTGTTGTATTTCTCATATTCTGTAAGTGCTTTTTCTTCTGCTTGCTTTCGCGAGATTTTGCCATAGCCTTCTAAGACTTTATATTCATTAAACTCAAGAAATTTATTCACACTTTCTGCAAAATGCTCCATAGTAAAGGTGTTACGGCGTTCAATAATACCTTCAATATAATCGAAGAATGCTGCAACGGTTCTTTCGAGCGTTTTAATTTCTTGTTCTCTGAGATAATTTTTCCCAATGGTCGTGTCAGATTTTAAAACACGACCATGAGGTGCGTTTTTGTAAGTCATCATACCCATCAAGGGCTTGCTTGCATCTACATGGGTGTAAATGATTTCTGAAGCTGTTTTACCTGTGATAGCAAAGTGAAACTTATCCTGCACATGTGCATAAAATTGGCGTGTAATTTCCGATTTAGGATCATAATCAATACTACATTCAGCAAAAATATCAGTTATTTTCTGGTAAATACGTCGTTCACTTGCACGGATGGATCGAACCCGCTCGAGTAGTTCATTAAAATAGTCTTTTCCAAAATAACGACCATTTTTTAACCGCTCGTCGTCCAGTGCAAAGCCTTTGATGATATATTCTTTAATCAGTTCAGTAGCCCAAATTCTGAATTGGGTTGCTTGGCTGGAGCTCACACGGTAGCCAACTG
>JAOAUO010000124.1 GCA_030157565.1 Legionellaceae bacterium | reverse complement strand
GTGTTATCTTGCCCGATGCGTTGGGGCAAACGCCGCTTCCAAGGGTATCGCCTGTGCAAGCCTTAAATAAAAAACGGGATTCAAACACCACGTGCATCGTGTCGGATGACCCTGATCTTGTCATTGCAGGCATGACCCAAACAGACAAGGATTGGATTGTTTTAGACATATCAGAGTGCAAGGCCTCTGATTTGATCAAAAAATTGGATGGCAAAATGGAGCACTTGAACTATGTCTTTACGGAAACAGAACAGGCGTTGTTAACCACGCTGAATGCCGGTAAACGGGTGATCTTAACCGGGCATTTTTCAGATGAGCTGCTAGATGGTATGGCTTCTTTTATCCGGCAACGCGCGCATGATGCCCCGGGGCAATTGGTCATGATCAGCCAAAAGCCCTTTGGCTTTGTGGATGCGATGACGGACCAGATGACATCGGAGGAACGCGGCGAGGAAAAGCGCAAGGCCATTCTAGCGCAAGGCTTTACCCAAGACGACTTGGATACACTGAAAAAAGAAATGCCGGATTGTTTGACGAATGAGCCTTATACGCGATTAATCTCTCGATTGCGTTTCAAGCAAGTGCATCCGACACAGCTGAGCCATATGGCCTGGAATGGTTACAGCTCACTGCGCCCATCGGTGAGCTTGAGCACGTTTGATCTAAAAACCAGCGTTAAAGATGCAGATGATTTTATGAATAAACGATTCACTGAATTTAATCACATGATTGAACGCGAACCTTATGTGTTCCTGGCTGGTTTGACGGGTGTTGGCAAAAGCCAGTTTGTTGAAAACGAATTAAAAAGTCACAAAATATTCCATGGTGAAAAAGCCATTCAAGACTGGATCAATGCCGGCGCGGATGAAAATCCGGTCTTGTTTTTGGATGAGGCCAATTTATCCAATCGTCAATGGAGCGAATGGGAAGGCTTGTTTAATACCCCACCCTGCCTGTTCATCAACGGTTCTCCCAGCAAAATTTGCAAGCTGACGGCCCAACACAAAGTGGTATTTGCGGGTAATCCGTTAAGTTATGGCGATGAACGTCAACTGGCTCCTTTATTTCAACGGCATGCCAATACCCTGGTTTTGGAGCCGTTGTCCAATGCATTTATTTATGAAAAAACGTTGAAGTCGATTTTGACCGAGGGTTTGTCATCCCAGACATCCAGTCCAAATCAGAACGAAGAAAACTGCGAGCTGGTCGCCAATGAACTGCTGAAAGTCTATGATTTTCTAATCAACGTCTCCCGAGACTCCGTCTTGATTTCTCCGCGTCAGATTCAAATGATGGCGTTGGCTGTGATTGAATATCATCATCGCTTTCCCAAGGCCGATCTGCAAACCATTGCGACATTTCATGCCCGTCAATTTGCCTATCATTGTGTTCCAAGACCGCATGTTGAACGGTTTAATCAAGATTTTCCGCCCGTTGACCGGGCAGAGATGCTGAAAAGAGATGAACAAAAAAAACCAGTATTCAAACACTTTCTGGCAACGCCCTCACGCGATACAGCCGTGTGGCAATTGACCGATTTTTTAAGTTTAAGATCGTTTCAGCGTGAAACGGATATGCATAACCCGGCCTTTCGTCTGGGCGGGTTGAATCGATTCGTGATAGAAGGTGAACCCGGTATCGGTAAAAGTCAGTTGGCCATTGAGTTGATGGCAGGTCTAGGTATTCATGAGGCGCGCCTCAGTGATACAGAAACACCTGGATTAAAACCCAATGCCTTTTATCGCTTGTATGGCAGTATGCAGCCTGGTGTGCAAGAAGCCATATTATTGAAAGCCTTTGATAAGGGGGCTGTTGTACTCATGGATGAAATCAACAGCATGCCTACCCTTGAAAAAATGCTAAACAGCCTCCTAGATGGAAAACATCCAACGGAAAAAAACCGCCCACCGCTAGTACCGGGGTTCAGGGTTCTGGGGACTCAGAATCCAGCCAGCACGGACGGCAGACGCGTTGCCAGTCCTGCTTTGGAAAATCGCACACAAACGGTTCATTTATCACCCTATCCTGCAGATGAAATGCGTACCATTCTTGAAGAGATGGGGATGTCATCGGATACCACTCGGAATGAACTGGTCGCTGCATTTGAAAACAAAGCACAACAGGCGAAAAAAGAGCATAAAACACCCGCGCCCTGTTTCAGGAATTTGATGACCCGCGCTAAACAAATGATTGAAGCGCACTCCAGAGTGGAGGCATCGGTAGAAATCGAATCAGAAGAGAATTCGAGTGCAGCGCCGGGCACTGTTAACGTTTCGCCAGATTTGGTATTTGAATCACCACAAACACCAGTAACAGTGGGCACTGTTAACCTTGAATCATCCCAACCTGTAGAAACGATGACCCAGGCCGAAAAGCTCATGAAGCTCATGGAGAGCATAAGTGAGGTGATTGTCGGACTGCGGCAATTTGCTGACCCTAAATCAGAACCCTATTTAAATTTATCTAATACGTCTCAAACCGCTATCAATACATTGATTACAAACCTGAATTCAATATATGATGAGATGCGTTCTAATCCGAGTGGCGAAACGATAAATATTGATGTGTTGAAAACCCGTATTGAAAAAACCTTTAGCGAAGCAGAGACTCTACTTGCCAATGACCGACCGATCTGGCGCAACTATTTAATGCCGGCCTGGAATAAAATCAAGGAAGCGATCAATTATATTCAAGCGGCTATTTTCGGCGTGGAAAAGCCAGATTTGTGGCAACCCACTGAATCCAAGACAACCCAAGCGAAAAGGATACTGGAAAGACACAAAGAAGCGATTCAACAGATTAAAGAATCCGATTCCAAGGATCAACGTGAACCAGGTGGTCCTGGTTCTAAAAGCAAGCAATGAGCGTTAGGTTGAGAATAATTAGCTGAAATCTAACAAAACTGGAACAATACATGCTAAAATAATCGACAAGTTAACTGCTAACTAACTATGAATGCCCATCGACAACAGCATACAATCCATTATAGACGATAAAGCGCAATGGACGGTCCTAGGAGAGGGCAGCTACAATAAAGCATACCTCTCAACACATCCATTCACGATAGGCGAGTACACCGGTCATTGGGTACTCAAAAAACCCACGTCCGGAAGTAGTAAAAGTGATATTAACAGAGCGGTTAGAAAATGGAACATCCTCAACCCAAGCCTCCCCTCATTCAAACACAACAATGCCTGGCTCGTGCCCTATTTAGGACAAAATCCCGCATCCGACGAACAAATTGCTGAGAAACTCATTGAAATTTATCAAAACACAGGGGAAATTATTGCTGATGCCTGTGGTAAAGGGAATGTTCTTGTTTATCAGGGAAAAGTCATCTGCATCGACATGGACTTCTCTTTTTGTCGTGGATCCTTAATATCTGATAAATATTTGAACGACAAAGACAATATTGGTCTCTTAATGAAATACCTGGGTGAATACTCAACTAATCATGGGAAGCCAAACAGTGTTTCTGTCATCAAAACATTGCTTTACTTAGAGAGTCATCTTCCTAATTATGATAAAAAAAAACTCATCACCCGTTGTGTAGTTGACATATTATCTATTCTTAGGCGTAATAGCCGATGCATCACTGCCGAAATCATGGATATATTGTTAGACATAGAGGGGCTCGCTGATCTCACCCATGAACTCATACACATCCATTTTACCCCCCAACTCATCCGAACAATACAAAGCAGAAAAAAACACAGCCCAATGACTACAGAAATCATTCTGAACCTGGCTCGTGAACAATTATGGGATCGGGCCCCTTGGGCCAGTGAACACTATAAAAACGAGTGGTTAGAGAGCATACGACATGTCATTCAAGTGAATCCATCATGCATCAACAACAGAGGCCAAGAAGGATATACTTTACTGCATTTAGCGTGCATGTTTTCAGATCTGTGTCTCGCACGTGATTTAATTCAAGCAGGTGCTGATTTAAATATCAAGACTCCCATGACCATAGATGAATATGAACGCATCGAATACCCAAATATGACTGCGGTAGAAATAGCCTTCAAATTAAACAGTTATATTGCTATTTTATTGGCTGATAACAATGCTCTCATTCCTGAAGCATTGCGTGTTCAATTGCCAGAATATTTAATGGAAACAGAGTCCTGCAGCAATCCATTGACACGATATTGCAATGAACTGCAATGCTTGTCTAAAACACCCGATACCTTACATAAAGCAAAACAAACAGCGCTTATTTCCCATATCAAAAATTATCCACGCGTTTTAACCTGGAATTTAGATGAGGAGGGAAATACTTTTTTATTCAATGCATTTTCACATGCTCACGTTTGCCTCATTCATCCATTTATTACACTTCCTGAATGGAATGAGCTGTCCCAAAAAACGCATCAAAAAACGGGCTGGTCCTTGTTGCATAAAGTCGCTCTTACCGGTCACGAAGCCCTCCTCAACCATTTAAACGCGGTCAATGTGAATACGGTGACGAAACGCTCCCAATCCTCGGCTCTACAGTTCGCTGCATTAAAAAAAAGGCATGCATTGTGCAAGATTCTTCTTGAACGTGGTGCGAATCCCTGTATCAAAAATAACGAGGGTGAAACAGCAGAAATGCTATGGAAAGGAGTAGCGAATAACAATCCGTTAACGCAATTTCGCCAAGAAATGGACCGATTTGCGAATCATTCAAACGATCTATCCGAGGCCAGAAAACAAGAACTACTCGTTCTCATGAAACAATATCCCCACCTATTAATCTGGTGTATTTCCAAAAATAATCTATTTTTAGATCGTGTATTTAAAAACAATCATGTTCTGCTCATTAACGAAATAATACAACTTCCAGAGTGGACCGAGCTGTCTAAAACAACAATGCGCGAAGCCAATCAGTGTTGGTCTTTATTCGATAGAATCGCCCAAGAAGGTCACGCAGAGCATTATGACCGCTTAAAACACCTGCTGACGAAGCAATGCCACAAGGATTTTGCTTTATTTTTAGCAGCGAAGTATGGGCATGAAGGATTTTGTAGACGAATGCTTGAGGACGGTGTTGATCCGAACCCAACCAATCATCAGTGCAACCCGTTAATATTTGCTGCAGAAAAAGGACATGCTAATATCTGCATGTTACTGCTTCAATTCGGTGCGAATCCATGCCTAAAAAACAAACAGAATCAAACGGCGGAAACGCTTTGGACAGGCAATAGAAATGACAATCCGTTTATGCGGCTCTCTGGTGCATTATACCAATTGGCCACCAAGACAGGTAATTTATCCGAAACCAAAAAACAAGAGCTGCTGATGCTCATTAAACAACATACTCACCTATTAACCTGGTCTATAGCCGAAGGGAGTACATTTTTACAGCTGATATTTGAGACAAATCATGCAGCACTCATTAACGAAATGACACCACTTCAAGAGTGGAGCAAACTGTCCCAGAAACTCAACACAAAAACCCATTGGTCTTTATTCGATACAATCGCCAAAGCAGGTCACGCAGAGCATTATGACCGCTTAAAACACCTACTGACGAAGCAATCCCACAAGGATTTTGCTTTATCTGTAGCAGCGCAGCGTGGACATGAAGCATTTTGCAAACGATTGCTTACAGACGAAAATTCATGTTTTACAAATGAAACCTTGAAAAAAACGCAAGCGCTTTGGCGCACCAATTCCCCTCTGAAAAACAATATATTTAATCTATTTTGCCGAGTGCACGATCTAGAAGAAAAGAAAAAGCAATTAATTGAGCGAATAGAATCAGAAATAGGGAGCGCTGGGTGCTTTTTTTATAATCATTCATTGGAAGAAAGGACCCTATTGGATAACTTAAAAAACACAATACTGGCATCAACATTCAACTCAACGGATAGCCCCGACCGAACAGCAGAGGATGTTTTAAATGATGTGATAGATACTTGGGGATCTCATTCAAAATCTAATCCATCCACTCAAACTCTATTTTTCTCACGCGATCCTAAAAAATGGGTGGGTACCGTTATACCCGCGATGAAAACCATGCTTGTTTCAACATTTGAAGGACCATCAACAGCACTTAATCATGCCTCAGGCATGAGCAGCAACATATCATTGCGATAAAATATCCGAGTTTTTAGCTGAATGAGGATTGTTATTGATCGCCGCCCTTTCAATCCAAGCGTTTAAAAATAGGATGGTCCCGTGTATATTTTGCAAGATCCTTCCGTAAAGGCCATCACCCAACCAATAGCCCTTCTTGCAACGTCAAAACGCGATCCATTCGCTCCGCTAGGCGTTGATCATGGGTCACAATCACCAACGCGGTTTTCCATGTCGCATTTAAATCCAGCATCAAATCAAAAACCTTTGAAGCCGTTGCCTGATCAAGGTTTCCAGTGGGTTCGTCCGCAAACACACAACGTGGTTGATGCACCAATGCGCGTGCAATGGCTACTCGCTGCCGTTCACCTCCCGACAACTGAGACGGCTTGTGCTCTGCACGTGTACTCAGCCCGACATGATCTATCATCGCGCGCGCCTGTTCTTTGGCGACCAGAACGGGCGTGCCGGCGAGCAATAATGGCATAGCCACATTTTCCAACGCTGAAAACTCGGGTAACAGATGATGAAATTGGTAAATAAACCCGAGTTGTTTATTGCGTAATTGGCAACGTTTTTTCTCAGACAGGCCTTGCCAATCAAGCCCCTGAACAAACACACGCCCTTGTGTCGGTTGATCCAATCCACCCAATAAATGCAATAACGTGCTTTTACCCGATCCCGAAGGGCCAACAATGGCAATGCGGTCTCCTGAGTGTAGCGAAAAATCAAGATTTTTTAACACATCAACCGATGCATTCCCATCGTGATACGATTTAGATAACCCCTCGCAATGAATAATGAGCTCACTCATAATGCAACGCCTCCGCAATCACTGTTTTTGAGGCACGCCAGGCCGGGTAAATCGTCGCGATAAAACTCATGAACAACGCCATGACACAAACTTGCCACAGATCACTCCATAAAATTTTCGAGGGCAAATAATCAACAAAATAGATATTGGACGACAGTACATGGACCCCGAAAAAGGACTGCAACGCATTCACAATAGCCGTGGCATTGCTAGCCAGCAATAAACCACCCAAAATGCCCAGCAACGTACCGATCAACCCCACCATCATCCCTTGAACAATGAAAATCCACAAAATGGTGGCCGGGGTTGCGCCAATCGTCCTTAAAATGGCAATTTCCGCTTGCTTGTCATTGACGACCATCACCAAAGAAGACACCAAGTTAAACGCCGCCACCGCGATAATGAGCAATAGAATCATAAACATCATGGTTTTTTCCATTTTAACTGCCTGGAAAAAAGCACCATATTGTTGCGTCCAATTGCCAACCTGATACCGCTCACCTAGTTTCAAGGCCAATTGTTCAGACATGGCCGGCGCTTGATACACATCCGCTATTTTCATTTTCAACCCAGATACATCATCCCCCAGTTGCATGAGTTTTTGTGCATCAGCCAAATGAATGAACGCCAATTTTGTATCAAAATTAAAACCCGTTCCGGCCGTAAAGACCCCTTTCACGGTAAACCGTTTAAACCGTGGAATCATGCCTGCAGGTGTCACCGTGGCTTGAGGAATCATCACCGTGACTTTATCTCCTACCATCACACCTAAATGATCGGCGATGCCACGGCCTAAGATGATGCCAAAATGCCCCAAATCAGCCATGTCGCCCACGAGCATTTTGTTTTTTAGATGAGAAACACCTTGTTCTAACGCCGGCAAAACACCCGTCAGTGCAATCGGTAGAACTTGCCCTTCATAGGTCAATAGCCCTTGCCCCACTACGTATGGCGCGACCGCCGTTATCCCAGGTACCTTTCGCAAATCCTCTGCAAGCGCGGGCCAATGACTGAGTTGGTCTGATTCGCCCGTCACCGTCATTTCGGGTGCCATCCCGAAAAATCGGCTATGAATTTCAGCATCAAACCCATTCATCACCGACAAGACCGTGATGAGCACCATCACCCCCATGCCAATGCCTAACATAGAGCTCAAGGAAATAAACGAGACAAAATGATTTTTTTTCTTCGCCCGCATGTAACGCAGGCCAATATACAAAGCCAGTGGCTTAAACATAAGTGGACTAAATTTGATTAAAAAAACATTGTAGTCAAAATAGCCCCCACAAGCTAGAGCCCGTAAGCGTTGATAAAAGATATTCGACTTTCATCATCCTCTCATGCACACAGTTATCCACAGATTTTGTGGATGCATCGTCGGTGTCGCGAAATTCGTTGACCGCACAATAATCATATTAAATTATTTTTGATCTT
>JAOAUO010000123.1 GCA_030157565.1 Legionellaceae bacterium | reverse complement strand
CAGGCCTTTCTGCAGCGACATAAGCATATACATCATCATAAGGCCCACCAGGCACATTAAGCAGGCATTCCGCTTGCTCATCCGCTGGCAATGTTGCAAGTTGCATTAAGATAGGCTCAACAAACTCAGGATGGCTTGCTATTGCGATGTCGAGCGCGTTCTGACCCTTACCATTTCTGGCGTTAACATTTGCGTTCTTTTGGAGTAGTAGCTCAACTACAGCGCCTTTTCCATGCATAACCGCAAAATTCAATGTCGTATTATTTCCAGCTCCTCGAGCCCCCAGCAATGCGCCATGCTCCAATAAACACGTCACAGCATCGACATGCCCATTGTTAGCAGCCCAATGTAACGCCGTACTGTTATTTAAATCGTGGGATTCAATCTCCAGGCCAAATGCTAGTAATTTACGAAGGCTCTCAT
Organism: Legionellaceae bacterium; assembly: GCA_030157565.1. Classification (GTDB taxonomy): domain Bacteria; phylum Pseudomonadota; class Gammaproteobacteria; order Legionellales; family Legionellaceae; genus DDPF01. The sequence goes on along the minus strand of JAOAUO010000123.1, from coordinate 1,224 downwards.
GCGCTCCTATTTGAGCAGCAAGTATTAACGGGGCATATCCTTTTTCATTGGAGGCATCACAAACAGCACGAGTTAATGCTTGAGTAGGTTGCTGCAAGACGCTGTTTACGACCGCATCGAATAAGGCGGGTTTATTAGCGACTGCATAAAATAATACGTTCGGATAAGGCCCACCAGGCACATTAAGCAGGCATTCCGCTTGCTCATCCGCTGGCAATGTTGCAAGTTGCATTAAGATAGGCTCAACAAACTCAGGATGGCTTGCTATTGCGATGTCGAGCGCGTTCTGACCCTTACCATTTCTGGCGTTAACATTTGCGTTCTTTTGGAGTAGTAGCTCAACTACAGCGCCTTTTCCATGCATAACCGCAAAATTCAATGTCGTATTATTTCCAGCTCCTCGAGCCCCCAGCAATGCGCCATGCTCCAATAAACACGTCACAGCATCGACATGCCCATTGTTAGCAGCCCAATGTAACGCCGTACTGTTATTTAAATCGTGGGATTCAATTTGAGCTCCCCAACTTAGCAGTAACTCGATAGCATTAGTTTCCCCTTTTTTTGCAGCTACAATTAATGCTGAGTCATTATTAGCATTAACTTGAACTGATATTGCGTATTGTTTAGATTTTTCTTCTAATTCAAACTCCATTAAGGCATGAGGCTCATGTGCCAGAGCATACATCAATGCATTCTCATAACCTTGTTGTTTAAATAACACTTTCTGCGTATCTATATTTAATTTAAAGATACGATGAAGAATATGTTTAGGTGGTATCTCTTTTGGAGTGATCGCTAGACCACTTCTCTTTTGTACCGCCGTTCTGAAGGCATTTTCTTGTTTTAAAACACGCTCATGGAGTGTTCGAATAGTTGGCTTTTGATTATATCTCTGAATGATAGGATCAAGAGCACCAGCGAGTAATTCAACACAAAAGCGTGTTTCTTTGTAATTGACGTCATTTGGTCTAAATAATCGCCCAAGAACATCTTTCAGTTCAGGTTCTTCGGTAAAAATGGCTAATTTTTGTCGATCGGATAAGGCTTCCCAATATTCGCCAAATGCAAGAATACCTAAGTTTGCTTCAGAACCAGCATTGAGCTCACTACCTGAACCGCGTGCACCGCCGCCTCTCAATGCCCTGGCTAATTGGCTTAACTTGGCGCCTATAGGCCTCGACCGCCGTTCCGACCACATGATCACTATTTAAACTAAGAGCCCAT
>JAOAUO010000122.1:25926-39713 GCA_030157565.1 Legionellaceae bacterium | reverse complement strand
CAGTTTACAACCGATGATGCGCGAATAAAGCTCAAAAGGCTTTATCCGGTTATTACGTCTATTGGCCAGAATTAATGGAATGGCGTACTAGCCCCCTCCAACACTATTTTATGAGCGTTATGGCGCAGCCGATCTAATGTAGCGGCTGCTAATAACTGATTAGGAAAAGCGCTACCCCATTCACTAAAATCCAGATTACTCGTTACAATGGTAGAGGCTCGTTCATAACGCTCGGAGATCAGATCATGAAAATCTTCATCTTGTGGATTGCGCATTGGCCGCAAACCAAAATCATCAATAATTAATAGCGGCACTTTTACCAACTCTGCCATTTTTCTTTCATAGCGACCAAATGCCTTTGCCGCCTGCAATTCACTGAATAGCTTACTTTGCGGCATCCACAAGACATCAATACCACGACGGATAACACAATGAGCAATCGCTTGGGCTATGTGACTTTTTCCAGTACCACAAGGACCCACAATAAGAATAGGCTCGTGATTTTCTATAAATCGGCATGTTGCCGCTTCTTGTATTTGAGCGCGATTGATTTTTGAGTTGAAATCAAAATCAAAGTTTTCCAGCGTTTTATCATACCGAACGCCGGCTCGTTTTAAACGGGCCTTTAATTTCTTGTTATCTCGACCCAAAATTTCATCCTGAATAACAAGGGATAAAAATTCTGGATACGCTAGTTTTCTTTCAATGGACTCTCGATTACGTAATGGCAATTTCTCCATAACGTGTAATAATCGTACTTGCTTAAGCAGGGTGTTTATTTCTGGCATTGGATGTGTCATGACCTATATTCCTTCGTTTAAGTTATTGTAAAAGTGTGGATGTGTCTCGGCAGAAACGCGCCTGTCCGGTGTACGTTTCTGCCAGTGCATCAAATGCATGTTGAGTCGGCAGAGGTTGGTATTCCAATCCCTCCTTCAAAATGGACTTGATGGTTTTGTAATGAACACTATTAAACATCAGTGCTCGATGGCATGCAGCATCCAAGCGTGCGCTACCATATTTCTTGTTCAAGCTAAGCACGCCTTGTGCCGCACGAAGATAATCAGTCACTGCGTCTGTCAGTAAAACAGTGATCACTTGCTTGCAATGTATTCCTACACTATCGGATTGTTCCAAGCACCAAGAAGCATCTTGCATAGCATAAGCACTCGCATTTGGGGGCAGATGGGCGTCTATTGTATGCTTCGTCCCTGGTTCAATTAGCCTTGGATGAACCGCAACCAATGTATGTTCTTGGTATATCCGAACTGTTGTCTCCGTTGCTCGAAGCCATAATATTTGTTGAACCAATTGATATGGCGCTGAATACCGGCATTGTAGATACATGACATGACAATCATTATAAAGTTTCACTTTTTCCCAGACAGCACATTCAGGCGGGTTATCTGGCAATGGCTGCAATAACAATGCCTCGGTCTGAGTGAATAACGTGAGGGGCTGCGCACGTGTTGTTCCGTGGATGCGATTGCCGGCTTCTGATAAAACCCACTGTATTAATTGCTGGTTCCCATTCACCAAGCTCTTAAAATCACGCAGCGGTACAAAGTTATTTTTAACGTATTTTACGCCCGATTCAACACGGCCTTTTTTTTGTGGATCACGTGGCGGGCATGCTGAGATCATAAACCCATACCCTTCGGCATAATCAGCATAGGCTCGTTGAACAACAGGATCGTAATAACAAGCTTTGGTGATAGCGCACTTCGCATTATCAATAATGATTTTTTTTGGGACTCCATTAAAGAATTCAAATGCACGGCGATGACAACCAAGCCACGTTTCAACATCTTGGTGCAGGACTAATTCCGCGTACATATGCCGACTCCAAGCCAAAACCATAACAAAAATCCATGTTTTAGTAACTTTCCCAGTTACCTCATCAACCAATTTAGGCCCGTAGCCAAAATCAACCTGTGCACACTCACCTGGTTTAAACTCCAAGATGGTCGTAACAGATGCCGGCAAGTTGTCTTTGATCTTTTTTACAAATCGCTGTACCGAATCATAGGAGCCTTGAAACCCATGTTGTCGCTTTAATGCAGCGTACATTGTTGTGCCTTGAATGCCTTGTTGGCACCATTCTTCAATTTGTTTTTTGTAGGGCAAGACGGAGGATTGTGTTGCCGATGCGCTGGGTGACTGTTTAAAGAATGTCGATAGAACCCCATCCGTAGGTATCTCTTTTTTGGTATCCAACCAGTTTTGTTGAATTGCAATTTTTCGAACGGCCCGTATCTTTTTACGATTAGCTAATTTTGTCTGCGCAATGCCTCGTATTGTTTCACCCGATCGTAGACAGACAATAATTTGACGAATTTCATACATTTCAAAACTTCTCCTAGCCATGAGCAATTCTCCTTGATTGTGATCAAGAAAATACCACTCTTGTTTAACGGAAGTTTGATATGCCAGGTGGGGCCATTAGGGTGCGGTTACCCTGGGTCCATTAAGGTGCGGTTTTGGTGGGTCCATTAAGGTGCGGTCGGAAAGGTCCCTTTGGGGTGCTGATTAACATCAGTATTCTGGACGGCGTCCATGTCATTGCAAAGCACGTGCGCAGCTATGACAAGGCGCAGCAAATCGAATGCGATGAACACATTAAAACACTGGCCGAACGTAAACGAGATGCACGACAGCACCGAGGCCAGGACAGGCTCACAAAGACGATTGATTGTGCACGCGAATTTCTGAAGGCTGCCGCAGAGCGGGACTACCCACTGACATCGATAACCCATCAGTTAACGTCGTTACTGGATGATTATGGTGCCAGTTTACTAGAGCAGGCGATGGTCGAAGCCCTTGCAAAAGAATCACCCCATCCCAACTCCGTTCGACTTATCTTGCAGAAAAATCTTGATGAACGCGTCGCCGAACCTTTAGCGACGTTTCCCCTGTCCAGTGACAAACGCATTACCGAGATGGTGGTTAAACCGCACTCATTGGCTCAATACGGCACGCTGCATTCAACGGCATCAACTTAAGGAGGAACAAGAATGATGTTATCTGAATTATTATTGCATCGGGCAACAACCCTGAAGCTTCATGGTGTGATTAGCCACTGGGACGATATCAGCGAAGATGGCTCACGCTGGCTTGAGCAGTTTGTCTCCTGGGAAGAACGCCATCGCTCGCAACGGAGCCTGGATGGTCGTTTGCGCAGAGCACGCATTGGCCGCTTTAAGCCCATGACTGACTTTGATTGGGGATGGCCAAAGTCTTGTGACCGAGCGGTCATTGAACAATGGATGCAATTAGGCTTTATGGAGGGGGCAACCAATTTGATTGTCTGTGGTCCGAACGGGGTGGGAAAGACCATGATTGTCTCGAACATCGCATCTCAGGCGGTTCTTCGAGGGGGTACCGTGTTATTCACCACAGCTGCAGCGATGTTAAATGAGTTGACCGAACTAGACAGCGATAGTGCATTACGCCGCCGCATTAAACATTACTCCAGCCCGGGATTATTAATCATAGACGAGGTGGGCTATCTCTCTTATTCAAACCGCCATGCGGACTTGTTATTCGAAGTCATTTCACAGCGTTATGAAAAAAAATCAACGTGCATCACGACCAATAAACCGTTTCCTGAGTGGCGTGATATTTTTCCAAATGCAACTTGTGTGGTGTCCATTATCGATCGTCTGGTCCATCACTCCGAAATTTTAAATATCGAGGGGGACTCATTCCGGCTGAAAGAAGCACAAGAGAATAGCGCGAAAAAATCAGCCGAGCGGGCCAAGAAAAAGAAACTTGTCAAAACGGAGGCAATTCAATTATGAAAATCGACCTGGAGCAGTTACTACCAGCAAACATGTCTAATGAAGCAGCCTTTCACGTGGTTAAGTTCGTTCGTGATCTGGGTCTTGCGTTGGAATCCATTTACTTTGATCACATGTTACAGCACTTGAGCATATGTGAAAATGACCCCTTTTCAGGGGCTCAGCATGAGAATAATGATGATTAGTTGTTTTAATATCTAACAGTGCACTATTAAAATGATGGGGGAAATAATCTTAAAATATCAACATATAACGCTTGAGATGCCCGAGTTAACAGATGAAGCAGCCGCTTCTCTACAAAAGTTTATCTCCGCATTAACATATGCTGTCGATGAACAATACTATAAACAAATACATCGTCATTACCTGCAAAAATTGGATGATCTGATGGTTGACTCTCAATCCACAGAAGAAACGCTAGATAACCACCTATTTTAATGCGTTAAACTGGCATGGACGCCTTTTTTTGTTGAATTTAATTGTGCTTGTAACTTTCAACATAAAGCTGCGCCATCTATCCGCGCTTTTATACCGCCGTCAACACCACCTGCAAAAATGGTAAATCACTTCCTTTTGCCTAGATAAGGATTAATTAAGGCTAACAGAGCTTACGATGGTTCGATCGATGGGAAAAGATTACAAACCCTTAATTATGTGCGATATTTTTGCATACTAATCAATATTTTAAATATTGATTAGTATGCAAAAATATGTTATTTTAATATTAAAGTTTTTTAAAATATGGTCAAAATAGAACATGATCTTAAGAAAAGAAAAGAAAAGTATTTTCATAGGAAGTAATTTAAATTATTTGCTAGCCCAACATTCATTAGACATTAAGAATTTATCTAGTGAAACAGGCGTTCCTGCTGCAACAATTGCTCGACTTCGAAAAAAAGGGAGCAATCCGACTTTATCTTCTATTGAGCCATTGTTGGATTTTTTTAGAGTAGATTTTGATTCTTTTTTATATGAAGACATGTCTACTCAAAATTATCAAAATAAGAAAAAAATGGGTGATTTAGTTCATATTTCCGTTTTTTTGCTTGAAGAAATATTAGATAAAAAAAATAATGCAAAAATATCTCATTTTATTGGAGCAGCGGGTATAACGGGAAAAAATGTATATGGTATTTCAATAAATAGTGATGCATTGTCACCAGCTTTCCAAGCTAACTCAATTATAATTATAGATCCAGATCTGAAGCCCGTCGAATCGGATTATGTTTTGTGTTGTTTAGGCGATGGAGAAGTAGATGTTCCTGTTTTTAGGCAATTATTTATAGATGGGAGCAGTTATTATTTTAAGCCAATTAACCCTGGATTTGGAGAAATGAAGCATTATGATAATTATAAAATTCTAGGCGTTATTATAAAGTCTATTGAGTCATATAGGTAATTTATGAAAGAGTACTATTCAAATTCATTACATCAATCCTATTCGAAAGGATTAAATGAATATAAATATGTGTATTTTTTTATGATGCTTTTTGTAACAATATTTTTAGTATGTGATACGACCTCATTTAGAATGACTACATTATTTGGATCGGTTGTTCCTGTTAGTGGCTTAATTATACCTGTTGTTTTTTCACTTGGTGATTTAGTAGCGGATGTTTATGGATATGATATATCCAGAAAATTAATATGGAATACACTTATATGCCAGCTTATTTTCGGAGTGTTGCTAACAATAGCTATTAATTTACCTAGCCCTGACGGGGATTTAAATAACCCTCATTATAATGAAGCGTTTAAACATATAATTAGAACAAACATTATAAGTTTTTTGTCTGTATCTAGCGGAATGTTTACAAATGCATTCTTAATGTCAAAAATAAAAATATGGATGAATGGAAAACGATTTTGGATTAGAACTATTTTATCAAGCTCAATAAGTGAGTTTGTTCTTTGTTTTGTGGCTTATGAAACCTTATATTTCGGATTAAAAAGCCCAAATGAAATATGGGGAATTGTTATTAGTGTTTGGTATTATAAATTAATATTTGCAGTTTGTGTTGCGCCGTTAGTTTCTCTTGCATCTTTTTCCCTCAAAAAAATGGAAAAAAATGATGCTTTTGACTATGGAGTAAATTATAATCCATTTTTATATAATGGTTAAATATTAGAATAAAAATTAATAATATTTCGATTCGGATAAATATTATTATTAATATGGATTTTTTAGGAGCTGTATTTAGTGAAGACTAATAATATTATTAGTTATATTGGGCGATTAGTTAGTAAATTGGAACCGGAATATACGATTCGTTTGGCTAATATAGTTTACAGTAAATCTCATGGGCATGAAATATGCATCATGCAGTTAACTGGTAAAAATGCCTTTCCAAAATATACAGCAGAAGAGTTGTTAGCTGATCCAAAGGCAATGATTGGTTTAAGCCCACAAGATGCAGTTAGCATTACTCGATTGGATCAAATAATAAAAGATCGAAAAGGGAAATATAGAGTACTTGAGATAGATAAAAATGGGACAATTGTACTTCGAGACTCTTCTGGAAGAGAAAATCGATATTCAGAAAATCTTATCTCATCTAAAAGAGAAATTATTAAAGATTTAACGAGTGAAGATGCTCATGATCTTGGATATCGAGTTGGATTTAAAGAAGGATTTAATGCCAGAAAGATTAATAAATTTATTGCAATAGGTATAAAAACAAAATTAAAAAATCTCCTTCCTTTTTCGACCAGATAAGATTACTTATTTGGTCGATTTTTTGTACTAAAAATCCATCAAAAAATTATTTTTACTTATCTTGGTGTGTATTCTTCGTTTGATTGAAAGAAACATTCTTTTAAAGGAAGTTTTCTTTCTGTAAGCGCGATCTTAATATCGTTTTTTGTGGCGTCATCAAGATTTGTTAAAGATAGCGTTTCTTTTCCAAGAGAAGAGTATAGATTTCTCTGATCAATATTTTCAAATGATGACATATGTTTTTTTATTGTTGATACATCCCCTCTTTTAATTGGCCCAGTCAAGGATTTTTCTGGGGATAATGTATTTTCAAGGTTAGATAGAGTCCCTTGCATTATATTTGTAATCACATTCATAGCTATTTTTTCTTCAACACCAGCCTGTTTCATACAAGAAAGGGCTTGATGAGAAAGTGTTACCATATAGTTTGAAGCAAAAACACCAGCCGCGTGATATAACGATTTTTTTTCTTTATCAACTTTATAGGTTATCGATCCTATCGATTTGAAAAGAGTGATGATGGTAGGCATAGCCTCTTCATCACCTTCCATAGCACAGTAAGTCCCATTATATTGCCCTATGCTTAATTTTGGATCAGCAAAACTTCTCATAGGATGGACGCTCGCCGTATAACACCCTTTATTTTTAATGGATATCAATTCATCTGTCGTCAACGCGCCACTACAATGAAGAACAATACTCTCTTTTTTAAGATATTTATTTTTACTTAATTCTTTGCAAGCTGAATGTATGTATTTATCAGGAGTTGTGATAAAGGTAATATCAGCCGGTTGTAATTCACTTATTTTTTCACAATAAGTACCATCACCAATAAATTTTATGGCATTAAGCGAGCTTTCTTTAGATGTATTACAAACAGATCCAATTTTAACCATGTTGCTTTGATAAAGCAAATACCCGATAGTTTTTCCTAAATTTCCCGCACCAATAATATTAGCCACAATAGTCATGTATTTTTTCTCATAAAATATATAAGTTATTCGAATAATATATCATAAGATAAAAATAAATTCAAATAAAACAAAAAAAACTATTGAATGGCGAACTAAAACCATATATGATTTCATGATAATAATAAAAAACAATTATAAGCCATATATGGTTTTAGTTTTCTCATAATTGTTAATGATTATTATTGATGCCTTATTGTGTAGGAATTAATCATTTCTGATTTTTGAAAATTTAAAAACAGAACAAGGAAAGTGGGGGAGGGGGTTGTGAATACAATAAAACAGTATAACGCTGCAAGAACAGAGATTGAGTCGTGCTTTAAGGGCCTTCCTTCAGCACCAAGTCATCTTGTTGGGTTACTAAGTACTCGTGCTAATCCTATAACAGGGATCGTCGAGAATGTTACATATCGTGATCTTGCCATTCTATTAACGATTTTTTCTGCTCCAGGTAGAAAAAATTCTGGCATACCTAATAAACAAGCGATTCGTAGTTTTTTACGTACAATCGAAACTCAATGTGGAGAACATTTTAAAATAATAAGTGATGACCAATCATTAAAAATTAAATTTCTAACCATGCCCACTATTTACGCCTGTCATTTTGAAAGAGAAGAATTAAACACACCTATGATCATAGGTCAATACACACGCGAAATCCTTATAAACACTGATCAAAACGCATCGAATGATGATGAATTAAGCATAGAAGAATACACAGATCTGTACCCACCCGAAGGTGAACAAGCGATCAACGCGTGTAAGCACGCGTACGCAAAGATCAAACCCAACTTCAAACCCAACAACAACAAAAAACAAATTGTGAGTGAATTGACTGGGGAGATTAAAAACCCAATCCCAGACAACTTCGAGCCATCTCAGGCGATGATTGACAACGCCCTGGGATTAGGGCTGTCCAAGGTGAGCGATCCATCCGAGCTCAACAAATTCATCATTTTCAACAAATCTACCGGTAGCCGATGGGCGAATTGGGATTATGTCTATCTCAATTGGCTGATTCGTGACGTAGAGCGTGAAGAAGCTAAGAAAACGGCAGAACAGAAACAACCCAAATCCGCGTATTCAAGGAGAGATTCAAATGAGCACAACCCACGCCAAACCCCTACAGAACGTGTCATCGCTGCGTTTAGCGAAGGAAACCACCTCGAGTTTTGCCAGAATACACGACGATTCAAGCGGCGAGAAGCGCCAGCACACAATCCCGCTCCAGTCAGATACCTTGATTGCCACGATTTGGGTCCAATTAACTGAGATTTATGGCGCGCGGTTTTTAAACGCATACGGCGTTAAAGATTCTGGCGTTTGGCATCATGCACTGTGTGATTTAACCGAGAATGACGTACGAGACGGGTTGTATTCCATGATGCGTGACGAACGATTTGAGACCTGGCCGCCCAACTGCACGCAGTTTCGTCAGTTGTGTTTAAAAGGCAAAACGAACGCACTCCCTACGGTCCACAAGGCCTTTGCTGAAGCGCGTCAAAACGCGTTGTATGCCTCGCCGAAATGGACGCATCCGGCGGTGAAGTTTACGGTGAAATACATCGGCGTTGACGTCGTGAACTCAGCCTACACGCATGTTGCCTTTCAAACGTTTGAAAAAGGATATGCCAAGGTATGTGCTCGCATTTCGGAAGGGTTTGAAGTGCCTGAGGTAGGGGATGAAGAGGTGTCTTATTACCACAGGCAAAAAACAAAAAATGCGGCCCGTCATATTAAAAATAATCACCTGACATTAAGGAGTGCAATTCATGGCCATTGCTAATCTTAGAACGTTCAATCAGGAGCAACTGCTGGACTTGTTAAGCGAATGCGCGCACAGCTTAGTTTATGCCTGGCAGGAAACACAGGTTGATTCGCTGTATGACGTGTCATTCGAAGCCACCATGGCATGCGAATATTTACGATGCGAATTGGCGACCCATAACAGCAATTACCGGGTTCATTAGTACGAAACAGCCAGAAAAGACCGTCATGATCCATTTCATTAAATCATAACAATAAGAAGGAATGTCAGTGATGTTGCAACACGAAGGGAAAGATGAGGGCGAGTACGCCACATGGAGAGATGTGGTTGTGCATAAAAAAGTTACGGTATTTAGCTTGCGCATTCTGAGGCGAGACATGCAGCAGTTGAAATACATCGCAAGCCATACCGGGCTGATTTTGAATGCATTGTGTTTGACGGGCATTCAGGCGCATAACCGAAAAACATTGAAAGAAGTGGATGGGTTTTATTAGGGCGCGGTTTACGCATGATTTTTAATCAAAAAAAGGAAGGAAAAACGATGTTAATTTTAAGCCGTCGAATTGGCGAACGAATCATGATTAACGAAAACATTTCGTTTCAGATCATAGAGATTAAAGGTAGCCAAGTGCGCTTAGGCATTGATGCGCCCAAAGATGTTTCGGTGCACCGTGAAGAGATTTTTTTAAAGGTGAAAGCTGAGCGAGAAATATTGATGGGGATGGATTCGGGCGTAAACGCCCGTTTAAAGGATACATTCCGATCACATCCTAAAGCGCACCGACTAACACATTAATTGACTATGACACGGAGAGTGACCATGAACAAAGCAACAACATATGCAGCAAAAGCCATCCAGAGAACCGCGTTGGCTACATCCATTATCGCACTGGCGAGCTGTGCGGCCACGGGAACGATGATTGAACACCGTACACTTGAAAGCCAAACCCGACTCAGCAAAACGATTTTTCTCGATCCTGTTTCGCCTCAGCAAAAAACCATTTTTATTGCGGTAAAAAACACGTCTGATTTAGAGATGGATATCAATCGTCCTCTGGCAGACGCATTGCGCGCTCATGGGTACAAAGTCATGAACGACCCATCCCAAGCGCATTACTTGCTTCAAGCCAACATTCGTAAAATTGGAAAGATGAGTATTGCAGCCAGCCAAAATGCTTTAGGCGGAGGGTATGGCAGTGCATTAGCCGGTGGGGTGACGGGGGCCACAATCGGCGCATTCAGTGGCAATTCAACAGCGACACTGGCGGGTGGGCTCGCAGGTGGCGTGATTGGTTTGGCGGCAGATAGCCTGGTTAAAGACGTCAATTACACCATGATTACCGATGTTCAAATTTCAGAACGCGCAAGCCATGGCGTCAAAATCAATGAGCAATTGGATTCAAACCTAGATAACGGCACAGCGTCCACAACGCACCAAACGTCCAATCGACAAAGCCAGTATGCACATTATCGAACGAGAATTGTCTCCAATGCCGACAAAGTGAACCTGTCTTTTGCTGTTGCGCGCCCAGCGCTGGAGCAAGGATTGGTGAAGACGTTGGCCGGCATCTTCTAGTCAAACGCACAGCACGGGCCAAAAGGATACTTGGCCGATAATTTAGTTTTTTAATCAGAAACTGCACATATTTATGCGCAGTTCAGGAGGGCTTTGCCTTGAAAAACAGAATCCATATCAAACGCGCATCCCTGTTGGCCTGCGCACTGTGGGTCACGGGAGCCCACGCGGCCCATGTGACGCAAATCAATCGGTACGCAACCGTTGAAAACAAGCCATTGACCGCACAAATCAATCCGTTGCTGACCGTTCAACAAATCCATTTTCCGCGCGACGTTCAAACGGTGGGCGCCGCCTTAACGTACTGGATGCAGTATTCAGGTTTCTCACTAGTCGAACTGGCACGCATGCCGGTGGTATTAAAAGCGGTACTAGAACAACCACTTCCTCAAGTGGATAGAAATCTAGGCCCATTAACCATTCAAGATGGATTAGAAGTTCTGGTCGGGCAGCCCGTTTTTACGCTCGTTCAAGACCCCCTGCGTCGACAAGTGAATTTTCGATTAAAACCGCAATACGCACAAGCCGCCAATCGCTACAAGGGGACACCTGCATGAAAAAATCAATACAAGCCAGTAAAACTTGGGTCGCATCATTGGATAGAAAAACCGTGTTGTACGGCGCACTCAGCGTCACGGTCTGCATGAGCGCACTCATGATGTCTTTCATCGGCTCGTTGGGTGCTGCGACCCCGCATGAAGACCCCAACACACAACAAGTCTTGTCGCGCTTAAATGGATTGCAAACCCAACTGGCATCCTTGCAAGACATCGCTCAAAAGCCGCTGCCTGACGTGGATTTTAGTGTGATTTCGCAACAAATAACCGAGGTATCTGAGCGCCTGGAGGCATTAAGAGCCACCCATTCAGACGAAGTGCGTCAAACACTCAATCACACCGAAACAGCCTTATCCAGCAAGCTGGATTCCATTACGGACGTGGTCAGTCACATCGATCCACACCCCTCATCGGTTAAATTTTTGGCATTGGACGCGCTACCCTTCAAGGTGGTGAGCATTGATAGCATTCAGCAAATCCCGGTAGCGAGCATTGCTTATGATTTTAAAACGGTACCGCTTGAACAAGGAGACGCATTGGCCGGTTGGCGTGTGGTGAGCTTGGATTACACCGCTCAGCGCATTGAATTAGTCAATCAACAAAAAGAACACGTATTGGTGACGCATGCACACATGGGCTAGCGCGATAAAAGGAAAGCAATGGTCGGTATGGGTTGTCACTGGATTATTCATGGCCAGCTCAGGCGTGAACGCCGGGCTTGCCATTCCAGGCATATCCCAGCCGACGCTGAGCCCGTTGGCCGTGGCCGATACAACCCTTGCAAAGACCGGTTTAACCGTCAACGAGGACGATGTATTAAGCGACCAAGATGCCAACAAACTCACGTTGAATGAAGCGCAGCTGCATGAGGCTCAAGTGTGGGGATTAAGCCTGGATGAAGAAAAGCGTTATGTTCATTTGATGCAAAATCGTAGCCGCATCTACTACGAAGGGCTTCGCCAAACGCCACTGGATATTTTAGGCATCCATGCACGCAATGAAGCGGAGCGCAATCAATGGGCGGCGCGAGCCGCGCTGCAGGAAGCGCAAAAAGTGTCTAAAAACATTGCCTGGAATAACGCGTTTCACGTGGCGTACAACCATTTATTCAAAGACATCCCTGTTGTGGGCGAGTTTGATAAAACCCCTTACGCGCCCAGCAATTACAAACCCATGACGCTGAATGCGAATGACGCGTTGTATTTATTCATTACACCAGAGCAAGCGATTAAAACGGTGCTGATGACATTGACCGAAGCCTTGTCGACGACGCCTACGGCACGCTTACACGTGATGCTGCTGAATGCAGACGACACGAGCATCCAACTGTGGGCGAATCAAAATCAACTGCCGCGTGAGTGGGTGAATGCCGGTCGAGTCAGCCTAAACCATGGTGAGCTGCATTTTAATGCGCTCCTCCTAGAAAACAAATCAACGCCATTGCTGTTGCTCACGCGAGAAGGGACATCGCGCGTGGTTGATTTGGGGCGATTTTAAGGTGCGCGCCGTGTTGGTGGTGCTCAGTTGGTTATTGATTGCTTCGTGTTACGCCTTCAAAACGATGTCGATTGAGGACGTACCCCAGAACACAGTCCCTTACTCGCTGAAAGGCCGGCCGATTGGTGTGGATTCGAATACCAGTTTGGCGCTTGAAACGCCTAACGATTTTCGAATGCCGGTGACGAGCCGAATGCAGTCAGGAGCCGTGACGCGCCATGCAGTGGACAACGCGCCTGGGTTTTCTCAAGCGATTTTTGTGGTAGGCGATGATGAGGATTCGCGTGATTGGCTGTATGAGCACAAAGACTTGTTGCAAAAATTGCATGCGCTGGGCTTCGTGACCAACGTAGAGCGGACGACGCACCTTCATGAACTGGAGGCACTCGTCGGCATGTCGTTGCTGCCCGCTAACGTGGATGGCCTGTCTGAATTACTGCATGTAGAGCACTACCCTTATGTGCTGCATCAGGGGGTTGTATGGCAGTAAAACCCAACGTCGCACGCCCCACGAAACGGGGACTTAAAAAAACCGTGTTGACCTTGTTGTTCATCACGCTTCTGGGGTGGTTGATTTTGTTCACCTGGGCGATGTGGCTTTGGATGCGAGATGGGTTTGAACCAGCGTGCATGGCGGTTAATCGGGTTTCTGTCTTGCAAATGCAAACCATTTCAGCATTTGAAGACGCGTCTTTGTTGACGCGATTGCATGCGTCTATCACGCCGGTTTTAAAGGAAAACACCCGTGAGTGGAGTCGCCAGATGCATGGCACAGAGCAGTCCATTCGCAACAAAGTCATTGAACAATGGCAAACGCATGTGAGTGCGCGCCATATCCAAGGCGAGGATACATTGGGCCAAGCGCTGCTGGATATGCGTCTTCATGCGTCAGAGTGCTGGTA
>JAOAUO010000122.1:0-25916 GCA_030157565.1 Legionellaceae bacterium | reverse complement strand
TGTGTAACAGGGCGTGCGTTATGGATAAAGCTGGCCATTTTACTAGCCAGCGCCCCTTTGTTTTTGTGGGCATCCGTAGCAGGCCTTGTGGACGGCCTGAATCAGCGCGCGATTCGAACGGCGTGTTTAGGGCGTGAATCGACTTACGTCTTCCATAAATCCATTCCTTTAGTGAAGGGCTGCATGGTCGTGGTGCTGGGCCTCTGGCTCAGTGTGCCGATGGTACTCCCCCCATCGGTGGTTTTTGTGGGATTGGCGGTCATGGTGAGTCTCGCGGTTAGCGTGAGTGCCAGTCGGTTTAAAAAATATGTTTAAGGAGGTGGCAATGAAAGTCATGGCGATGGGGTGCATGTGGATTGTATTGGCGTTGACGAGTGTGACGTGCGTGGCCAGTGAAGCGGAGCTAAATGGCACATTGGTGCGCGTCATCAATCAAATCAATGCCATTTTGCCGCTTTTAGATGAAGCGCAAAGTGAAATCGAACCCAACGCTCGCATTCGGTTGCATGTTGATGCGTTTGAAGGGGCAGATGGGCAATTGCACGCGGGCGTTCGTGATGATTTGCAACAGGTTCGAAATGCCTTGATTGCCTACATTAACAAGCCTGCGATTGAGCCGAAAACGGTGAAGCCGTTGGCGTTTGATTTTGTGGGGAGATAGCGGTGAAGCGCGAGATATCGAGCGCGTTTGCCAGCGCATTTCAAGAAGCAGGAGGGCAGTCAGCACACCTGTATAGCGAGTTGATTCGCTTTACAGCATTGATGTTTGTGGTATTGGGGATTTTGTGGTGTTTGCATGGGTTTTTGGATGCAGACGCCCGCTCTTCCGATGCCTTTATGGTTCAAATCGGGTCGCGATTGGTCAAGCTCGTGATTGGATTGATGGTGTTTATTCTTTTAATGCAATAAGGGGTCAAGATGCACAGTATTACTCGGATGGTTCGGCGCGCAGGTTTGGCATTAGTGGCGTTTTCTTATGCACCCGTCACGATGGCGGCAGAAAGCTGGTTTCCTAAAGTCGCCTCAACGGACGACATGACCACGGGCGGCAAAAGTGCGATGGTTATCGCGTCGACTTACATCAAGCAAGGCATGTCACTCATTTTATTCATGGCATCCATTGCCATGTTTGTGAAATTCATTTCAACCGTCTCGCATGGCATTGAAGAGTCGAAAAAAAGCGAAGGCGGTTCAACCGCCGTGTTTGGGACCTATACCGTCATGGCCATTATTTATTTGGGGATTGGTATGGCCACGGGTTACCTCGGCTACACCATCATCACTAAGTTCCAACTGTAAGGAGTGCCCCATGAAAACCCCATCCAGTCGTCACTTATCACATGATTTTCCGGCCTACAAAGGATTAACACTGCGTGAGTTGGCCGGTATTTCGATAGCAACCACGATCATGACCACCGTGTTATTCATTGGCGTGGGATTGATGACCGGCTGGGTGGTGGGATTGGGTTGTTTGGGCTGCTTGGTTGGATTCATTGCATCGGTGAGCCTTCTGCCCAAACCGATTGCTAGACGAAAATTGGGCAAACCGCATGGGTACTTGATGAAAACGGTAACCATTAAATTAGGGCAATGGGGCGTGAAGCCATCACCCTATTTGAAGCACACGGGAGTGTGGCAGAAATCCAAACGCATCGGAGGACGGCATGTTTAAGTATTGGAAAAAAATGGATGAATTAAATCAAGTCAACCGTGTATTGCTCGCAGGCATTGTGGCTCTGGTTTTCATCATCGGTGGATTGCTGGCGACCTTGATGCTCGCGCCGAAACAGGTGGAGTTTTGGTTGACCCCACAGATGATGGCCAATGGTGGACTGATGAAATCAGGCGAGGTGCCTGATGAATATGTGCACGGGTTTGTGACGGATTTGGTGCCCGTGATGAATACCTGGTCTAAATCAGGCCAGCATGAATTCGCGGACAACTTGCAGATGTTTCATTACTACTTGACCCCACGCCATCAGCAATTAATGAAAAACGCGCTCTCGGCCTACCAAGACGCACAATTGTTTAATCGCACCCAAGTGGCGAGTTTGTACCGCTTCATGGAGCCTTCCGACATCAAACGTTTAAGCCAGGATGCATGGGAAGTCCATCTGGTGCTCCGTATCACACAACGCCTAAGCCAATCAAATCCCATGGTCATCGCGGACAAAGTGGTGGATTACCATCTGCGCGTCGTGAAACTGACGGTATCGAAATTACACAACCCCTTTCAATTGGCGCTCGACGGTTATACGGAGCCTGAGCACTTATTGATGGATTTATTGAGCCACACAAAAAAAGGAGAGCACACGCATGCGTAAACGATTTGGATTCTGGTGCCTGCTGCTCCTCACGGGCACACTTCACGCACAATCGGTTGAACACGCGGTATGGGACAAAACCCCCATTCGCATCACATTGCCATTAAACGAAGAGCGTCTGATTCGTTTTCCATTGGCCGTGAGCATTGTGGATTCGGAGCTGGATGATGAGTCGGCCGGGGTGATGAAAGCGCAAGATGCCCTGTATTTAAATGCGCACAAAGCCTTCACAAACAAGCGCCTGGTGGTGCAATTGATGCCGAATGGTGAGGCCATCATTTTAAGCGTGTCAGCCAGCAGTGAATCCACCAATGCCACGCCGATTGAGGTGGTGATGGCTGACAATGAACCGCACCCAGATGAATCCTCATATCCTCATGCATTGCCTCAAGATGTGTCGCAAAACACTCAAATCAATCCCGTTTCCCTGACCCGTTTTGCCATTCAATCATTGTATTCACCGGCCCGATTATTGGTCAATCCTCCCGGCGTGAGCCGCACACCGATGCGAACACACCGCAACATTACGCTGGTCTATGGCGCCAGCATGACGGCAAGCCCGCTCATTTCATGGCGCGGAGCGGATGTATACGTGACGGCTGTTGAGCTAAAAAATCAACTGAATAAACGCGTGGTTGTGAATCCTCAAATGCTGTTAGGCGATTGGCAGACCGCAACCTTCTATCCCACCAACACTGTCGGTGCACGGGGAAGCAATGACACGACCACGGTGTTCGTGACCTCCAGCAAACCGTTTGGCGAGGCCCTGGCCGATAATCGGGAATTCGTGCGATGAAAAAAAATGCAGCGATTAAAGTATTGACGGGCGTGGTGGTCGCGGTCGTGATTCTGGTGCTAATGAGCGCACGACATCCCAATGAAACACAGCCCGTCAAACCCGATCCGAATAACCTGAATGAGGCCATTGCCAGTCAATTCAACGACAACATTCGAGATGTATCGGCGCGCCTCATGGATACTGAAAAAAAGATGAAGGCGATTGAAAAGCAAAATGCATCCTTGCGCGAGCAAGCAGCCTTGTCGGCAGATAAAGCCGCGGTGGTTTCGGCTCCTAAAGCGAGTGATTCACCCCAGATGCTAGCGGCGATTGAGGCACTAAAAGCTGAGATTGAAGCATTGAAATCGCCCCATGAAACGCACTTAACCGATTACCCCGTTGGACAAGCGCCGTCGCCAGGCGTCGGGCGCGTGAAAGACATCGATGCGTTGCTGATGAAGCATCCGTTGTCCGAGCAAGAAAGTGCGTATTGGGACGCGTTGAACGCGAGACGATTGGCCATTAAAAAGCAGGGTGGTCGCCCTACAAACACAAGCCATGCAGGGAATAAAAATGAGAAATCCATTCCTTATTACACGATTCCCGCAGGCGCTGATTTAGGCAATACAACCCTCATGTCAGCCCTGATTGGAGAAGTGCCTAGCGAGGGCAAATTGATGCAACCCCTGTTCCCGTTCACGGCCATTATCAGTCGAGGGGATTTGATGGCATCCAATGGCGTGCCGCTGCCACCGGACGTATCTGGCATGAAGGTGAGCGGGTATGCCATTGGTGTAGGTTCTTTTCTGGATGACATTTCGTGCGTCAGGGCTTATGTGACGTCGGCGCTGTTTACGTTCCAGGATGGTCATTTTGTCACGGTAGGGCAAGAGGAGATGAAAAACTCCACGGACTTGGTGAATAACGACAGCCTAGGCTACCTCACAACCCCTTATGGCAATCCGTGTATTCATGGCAAGTATTTCACCAACGCCCCACGCGTGCTGGGCGCGATGATGGCTGCAGGTGGCGCCTCTGGCGTAGGCAATGCGATTTCACAATGGCAGATGACCTATTTTGCAGGGGCAAATGGCGTGGTGGGTGCGCCCACCGGTTCATTCGCACCGTTTGCCGCGGGTGGCGCACTGGCTGAGGGTTCTACCAAAGCGGCGGATTGGTTGGAAAAACGCATTCAAGGCAGTTTTGACATGGTGTTTGTGCCGGCTAGCACGCCGGTTCGTGTCGGCAATATATGCCGTTACCGACCCAATCACATGTCGCTTCACATCACTAAAACGATTCGTATTGATAAACAACCCAACGGGAGAGTGCTCGATTATGGCCAATTACAAAACTATGTGCATGACGTTAGCTTGCGCTAGCGTGATGCTCTTAAACGCATGCGCGTCTAGAAGCGTGACCACAGGGCGCATACCGGAAGACGGTTTAACGGTGAGTCAGATTTATCACCAAAGTGTGGCGGAGTCAGCAAGCAGTTGGACGGCTCCGCGGCATCGGGTCAATCGGGCGCAAAAATCCGCCTATGACGGGTATACCCGAACGGCTGCAAATGAAACGGATGCCTTGTTTAAACCCTTGGACAATCCATCCATCCCGATTTTCGTCTACCCACACGTGGCCTTGATTGGGGATGAGCAGTTGTTAAAGCCAGGCTTTACTACGGCCTTTTTTCTTTATAAACAAAACCAGTTTGCACTGGCCAGTGAGCGTTACTAATGATGATGAACAACATGAAGAAAGTCGTTGATTGGTTGGTGGGAGAGGCATCGGCGAAACCGGTGACTACGCGAAGCGTTGAACAGGGGTATCAACAGACCGGCCCCTCGTTTCCAGATCATTGGGCCATGGCGGATTTTTGTGATGAAAAAAATCTGTTCTTGCTAAACGATGGCGTGAGCGTTGGTAGCGGGTTTGAATTGGGCGATATTCCAGCAGAAGCGGCATCCGAAGCCCATTTGAACGCGGTGTTTAATAAAGTGCGCGATACCTTTGCCAATGTGGTGCCATTGCATGCACTCGACCCATGGGTGATGCAAATGTATGTCCAGGATGATTACTCACTGGCTCCTGTATTGACGCATATTGCTCGCGCCATTGAACCTCAAATTCGAAGCACCCCGTTTACGGTGGATTATTTAGCGCGCTTGAGCGATTTGTTCACGAAAATGACACGTCCTGAGGGGTTATTTTTTGACCCCAAAACAGATGCGCCGTTTCGAGGCCGTCGTCGACGCATTCGAGTGCTGTTTTATCGCCGTTATCACGTACAACGCCCAACACGCGAGCATGCGGTCATTGAGCACGAAGAAGTGTTGGAGCAGATTGCCGCCAAGCTCATCTCGCCCGGACTGACCTTGCAACGCTTAACGGGCAAAGCGTATTACCAGTGGTGGGTGAGTTGGTTTAATCCAAATCCTGCATTAACGGATGGGGATACGAACGATTTATTGCATAAATTCCCTTATCCTAAAAAGAAGCCCGCAAGTTTTCAATTCGTTCAAAACGTGTTGTTCACGCACCCTAAAAGCGATGAAAAAGGATTTATTTTTGATGACATGTTGCATCGCGTGTTGTACGTGGATGGTTTGAAAGAAGCGCCTGAAATTGGATTGATTTCACGCGAAAGGCGTCAGGCCAATCCTAAACATCGATACGCGTTGTTAGACCGATTGCCGGAAGGGGCGATGTACACCATTCAAGTGACGTTTAGTAGCGATGACGCCTTGGATGCGCATTTAATTCGGATTGAAAAAGGCATCATTGGCACAGGATTAAAGCCGACAGAAGTGCGTGATGACATCAAATCGGCACGTGACGAACTGTCCATTGGAAACCGTCTGTTTTGGGTGAATCAGGCCATTTATTACCGTGGAGCGGATGAAGTGGCCATGCAGCGCATTGAAAAAGACCTGCACACCTTGTTTTCAGATGCCAAAATGCCCTTGATTGCATCCACCTTTGATTTACACCCGTTGAACAGTTACTTAAATGCTTTGCCGTTTAATTTTGTACCGGCTTTTGCCGCCAAGCATTTGCAATTTGACCGTCTGGTCTACGCGTCCGAATTAGCCGCGTTGTTGCCGGTCTATGGACGCAATCAAGGGGTCAAGCACTTGCCGTGTTTTCCTTTTTTCAATCGTTTAGGCGAGCCAGTTTTTTTTGATGTACTGCATCACGACTTTATCAGTCAAAACTCCCACATGGCACTCTTTGCTAATTCAGGCGGCGGCAAGTCGGTGGCCATGGGCTGGATGATCAACGCGTTGATGGCGACTAAAAACGCACGCATCGTGTTATTTGAAATGGGCAACTCGTTTGACCGGATGTTGATTCATTGCAAAGCACACGGAAAAAAGACCCAGCAATTGTTGTTCAGCAATCAAAAAAGCAAAGCGGTTCCATTGAATCCATTTTGTGACGCATACAAAGCCATTCCTGAAATCAGTGAGAATTTAGATGAAGCCAGTACTGAGCGGCTGGCTCAAAAAATGATGGACTTGCAAGCGCGTTTAAGCGAACCCGCCACCCCACTAGAGATAGCCCAACAGGATGATTCACGCAGTTATGTGGCCGAATTATCGTTAGCCCTTCGAACGATGATTACAGAAGCCAATGATCGAGAAGAAAGCTTGTTTACACTCGCCGATGAAACGCTGCTCATCGAGGTCTTAAGTGATGCGGTATTGACCTCGTTCCACGCCGACATTCCACAAATGTTGACTGAGCATGTGGTTTTAGCCTTTGCACGGCGTCTAGCCTGCGAAACCGTGGATTATAAAAAAACGCGTTTACAAGACATGCATGACCGGCTTCGAAATTACGTCATCAAGAGCAGCAAGGCGCGTTTTTTTAATGCGCCCACCGATCCGTTGGATGATTTCGATATTTTCCACATCGACATCTCCGCCATCAAAGATGACAAAGGAACATTGGCGTTGGTCATGGTGTCGTTGCTGCCGCGCATATTGGCCATGGCCGAAGCCACGCAAGACGACAATCGCCCTACATTTCTCGTGATAGATGAGGCGCATGCGCAATTTCAAATCCCAGTCATTGTGGCAAGCGCACTCTTGATTGCTAAAGTGGCGCGAAAATTAGGATTGTGGTTGGTGCCCATTACGCAAAACGTGGCGGACATGCATTCGGAGAGCGCGACCAAAATTTTATCGCTGATTGAAACTTGGATTTTATTAGGCATCGATGAAAAAGAATTGGCGGATGTTCAGACGTTTAAGCAATTAACCTCCGAACAAGTAGCGCTCATTCGAGACATCGACTCGCAAAAAGGGCTGTATGCCGAAGCGGTGTTGTTGGGCTCGCGTTATCAAGGCTTGTTTCGTGTCATTCCACCCCGATACCTGTTGGCTTTATTGCTCAATGAAAAATCAGAGAAATCAGCAAGGCATGCTTTGGAGCAAGAATATGACGTACTTAAAGCCGCTGAGATCGTGGCTGAGCGCATGGAAAATAAGATTCAATCGACGCAAAGCAATGGGTGTTTTTATGATGATTAATGCACTCGGATTTTCGGGCGCCATACAAGCGGCGGAAAGTGTTACACCACCTAACCCCATCAACAGCGTGACGTTGGCCGCTCGCGTATTGGAAAAAACGTGGGGCAATACCCATTACAAAGTCATTGGCGCGTGTCAGTGGGTGAAAGGGTTCCCGCCCAGCATACAAACAACGCCCGCCATTGAACAATATTTACCGGATTTGGTGGTGACGGTTTCCAATCGTCCCGGAAAAAACCCGTGGTCTGAGGTGGGGATTGCCTATGAAAACCCAGTGGCTATGGACGGATATCAAACCATATTTTCATCATTGACGGGCATGCCGTTTGATGTGGCCGATGGGTCAAGCCAAATGAGCGCACAACACCTGAATGAAGAGCGCACGCGCATCGTGCATGTCATTGGCAGTCCGGCCGGTATTTATCGATTGCCCCTTGTCACCCATAAGCCAGAAACCCGATTTGGAAAACCGTATTACTCCAGTCACGCGGATGCGGTGAGCGATCGGACCGAAGCGGCTGAAATCGCTTACATGCTTAAGCATCCAACGTTATTGGCCGGGCATGATATCGGGACATTTTCTAACCATTGGGGGCATGAGGTGCCACGGTTGATGCGGGTGACCCAACCCTCGCGTTTTAGAGCGTCCGTGGTGGCAGCCATGCATGCAGCAGATATTGTGACCAATGAAGAGGGCTTGCACGTGGCGCAATACACCACGAACAAATGCGGCAAAAACTGCGTGGTATCCAATGTGATTTATGACCCGCAGCACAAAAACGTGATTTGGCAGGAAGTGTATCCAAAAAATCGCAACATCAATCCTGGTGATAAAAAAGATTTTGGAGTAATTGATGATGCAGCTGGCCGGGGCAATTATGTGTTTGTCATTTGGCGAAAATACCAAGGATGCGTCCAACCATCCAATCCAACATACCGATTGATGGCGGCACGTCCTCGTGTTGGCAAACCGAAAAAACGATAGGAGAGTACCCATGCAATTTAAAACAATGGTGTTCGGCATGTTAGTGGCATCGAGCACGTATGCCAGTTTGTTGCCCACGCAATCCAATTATTATTACCAACTGGGTGGGGCTGCTGACAATTACATTCCAGCGGTCAATCATGACCAGACGGTGGTTCTCGGTGGGAATGCCAATATGGATTTTGGGATTATGAACTGCACGTTATTCAATCCCGTGGTGTCCCTTACCAATACATTGAATGATTTAAAAACCTCCGTCATGGGCATGCCTGAAGGGATGATTTCGAATTTAAAGGGCTCGGTGGCTGGCTACCCTCTGTACAAGATACAACAAGGCATGCCAGGCCTTTATAACATCCTTCAAAACGGTGCATTGAGCGCACAGAATGAATTTACATTGAGAACGCAGGATTGCCAGTCTGTGAAACAAGGTTTGGAGTCAGGCAATTCACCTTGGAGCAGCTTGGTATCGGTTTCAGACAGCCAGGGTTGGTTGGAGTCCATGCAGCGAGTCAAGCAAGGAGAGCCGATTGATATCACAAAAACTGCCAAAACCATTGCCAATAAACGAGAAGAATACGGTCTGCCGTGGGTTCATCGGGCGAAGGGCAATTCTGGCGGGTCGCGTCAATTGCCCATCAATGTCATCAATGATGTGGTGATGGCCGGTTACAACTTACTACTGAATCCATCGCGTGCATTGGATTCGACTGCCGCGCCTCGTGCATCAGAGAGCAATTTTGTGCGATTTTGGCCAAAGCCTGCTGACGCGGGCAATTGGGCGGTGATGGTGTTGGGCGACATGCAAGTGAGCACGAAAAAAGACAGTCATACGGCGAAAGCCGGTGTGGGCTTATCGACCTTGCTGCACAGTTGTCCGAAGCTTGGGCATCCGAGCACCTGTGTGACCACGGTATCTGAACGGGTATGGAAATTGGTCGACAAGAGTATCGCGTTGACTGAAGCCAATTTACGTACGATTTCAGCGTCTAATTTGCTCATTACCGATGAAATCATCACCGCCATTCAACGTATGCCGCGTGAACAACAAATTTTGACGGTATCCAAACTAGGCGAAGAAATCGCGATTCAAAATCTATTGGATGAAGCCTTGATGTTGCGCCGATTGTTGCAAGCCGGATTTCAAATTCAAGAAGTGCAAAATATTAAAACCGTGCAAGACATGGTGCGATTTGCTTTGGAACGATTGGACGGAGACATTCATTCGTTAGCGTTTGAGCATGAAGTACGGAAAGAAATGATGACCAAAACACTGGAATTGATCATGGATTTACGCACTCACAATGTGGCCAACAGCACACCTGGGGATGATCGTGAGCAATCGAGGGTGAAAGATGGCGCGGTGTATCGCGACTTGTCGAAATAAGGGGATTTTGCATGATTGTTTTTAGTCCGTTGTCATTGTACACGACCTATTTGGGGTGGCAGCAATACGATGTAATTTTTGAGGGACTATGGCAAACAGGCCTGTTGTATTTAGGCTTTTTGATGCTCGGGTTTCGTTATTTAAAAAATGTGCTGGCACCTGCGGGCTCCACGAAACAGGCAGCAGAGCATGCGCTCAATCATTTTTTATATGAATTGGCCGTGATGTTCTTCGTGTGCGCGGTATTTGTGTACCCCTGCGTGCCATTGGAACAAAAAGGGTTGTCATTCAAGCCCATGTGTTCGGTGAAGCCTGGCGAAACACGCAAAACCGCCACGATAAAAGACACGGGCACGACCTATGATGAAGCCTTTGCGGACGTATTAACCGACCGGGTTCGCATTCCGTTAGGCTTTTCTATTTTGCAAAACGGCATATCCAGTTTGACGTATGGGTTCATGAAGGTCGCGGGGTGTACGGATAGTTTGCAGGCCATTGAGGGTGATTTGGTGTCCACCTATATTCCAACAAATTTGCGTCAGCAAGCATTGAAATTTCATCGCCAATGTTTTTTAGAGGCTCGAAGCACCTATTTAAATGAGGCGCATGATGCGGTGGAAACCAAACGCGTGGAAGGGATTTTAAAGCGGTATGGCGGAGAAGAGGATTTAAATTGGTTGGGCTCGAAAACGTTTAGCACCTTGTATTACGACAAGATGACGGCACGTGAGCCAGTGGCGGGTTTCAAGTACAAGAGCTATCCCAATGCCAATTTTGATGCGGCTGCCAAGGAGGACAAAAAATTGGTGTCGCACATGCCAACCAATGGCTATCCAACGTGCAATCAATGGTGGGACAAGATTAAACGGGATTTGGTGAAGACGTCTGAAAAAGCGAGCGTACTGAATCAGCATTTAGGTGGATTGGATGTGGAAAAACGCGTGATGGCGTACAAGGCCAAGCATCGATTGGCTTGGAATTCGGATTTAAAACCAGATGATTACATTGCGAAAGTGTTGCTGCATGACAGCCGTGACATGCAGTTAAACAGTGCGGGCGATTTAATTGATTCGACCAATAGCAGCTTAGGCACGTTTGTTTCACGCGGTTTGGTCAATGCCGGGCAATCGATCAAGTCCTATACGTCTACGCCACTGAAGCGCGAGTCGATGTTGCAAACGTTGCCTGTGATGCAGTCGTTCTTTTATTTTTTTCTCATTGTTTTTACGCCATTGGTATTGGCTTTGAGTGGGTATAGTCCGCGTGCACTGGGGAGTTTGTGCGGTTTATTTATCATGGCGATTTTCATGCAATGCATTTGGCATTGGGTGAGTTATTTGGAACGCAGCGTAATCGATCCCATGGGAGAAAATGCTTCGGTGGCGGCCATACGAAATGCAGTTGTCTTGTTTTATATCATAGCACCCGCACTGTTGTTGAAACTATCGAGTCATTTTGGTGGTGAGGGAGGTGCGGCCCTGTCTGATGTGATGGGGCATGGTGGACGAATGGCAGAAGAATCAGCCAGCGCAAGCTTCGGTGCGATAAAAAACGCGGCCAATGTAGCGACAAGAAGACTATTATGACAAAAAAAATATCAGTCTTTCGTTCTTTCCATAAATTCGGCCATGTTAATTCGTCCTTCACGAAACAGTCCGTCGGCCTCTCCTTTGTAAAAGGATCCGCGCCTGGATTTGGAAGGCGATTCGCCGACAAATCCAAGAGCAATATAAAGTGCATAGACGCTTATTTTAAGTGCAATCTTGAACAGTTTCAGAATGGCTTTGAGCACAGGCCGGACATTATCCATGAGGGTTTCTTCCTATGTTAAAAAAACAAGGTTCTTCATTCATTGTACGCCTAATGAAGTGGGCAGCACTAGCTCTTTTCATGAGTGTTTTAGCCGGCATTTTAGGCCGTACATTATTGAATAGCGGGCACGCATTTAAAGATTTGAATGTGTTTTTTTCGCAGTTTAAAGGGGTGTTTTTGATCTGGCATGTACTTTTTTATGTGGTTTGTTATTTCGCGTGGCCCAGATTGGTTTTGTTTGTATCCAATCGCCAACACGCCAGACCGAATCCCATTCAGATGAAGCGTGCCATTCAAGCGCGTATCTATCTGGTCGGTGTATTGCTGGTATTTGAAGGGTTAAATCTACTGAGGTGATTGAATGAAGCGTTATCCTGTTGAAAATTTATTGCGTGAAGCCACTGAATTCTACTCGGCTGTGACCCTGCTGTCGCTGGCATTGCTGGCGCTATGCACGCCCCATCTGCTTTTGTTAACCGACAGGATGGGACTGTATGCCGCATGCAGTTTAGGTCTGTTTGGCAGCCATCGTGCGCTTCAAGCTTACCGCGTTAAACGTTATCACCGAAGGCTGATTGCCATGCCTTACTTTGATATGTCGACAACGGATGTCCCGTTATCGGCACGTTGGCTGTTTGTCGGGCGCGGGTTTCGTTGGTTGCCTCGCCATACGCAACGATTGCATCAAATCAAGCAGGTGCATAATGAGGCGTTTATGCAGCGGGGGACATGGTATCGGTATGTTCGTGCTTTTTGCATCAAGCGCGAATTAACCCCGCTGGCACGTGCGTTGAACACGCCGGCTTGGTACAACCCATTTCGTCCTGATCCAGACGTAGGAGGCAAGCCGTATTTACATGGGTTAGGCGATGAGGACAAGCCCATATTTATTCCACAAAACGTGCGGGTAGGGCATACGTTTGTTGTCGGCACCACACGGGTTGGCAAAACGCGGTTGGCGAGCATTTTAATCAATCAAGATATACGCAATGGAGATGCGGTGATTGTGGTTGATCCAAAAGGAGATCTGGAGTTGGTACGCGATATGTATGCGGCGTGCGCTGCTGCAGGACGATTGGATGATTTTCGCATCATGCACCTTGGCTTTCCCGATAGTTCGGCTTGCTACAACCCGTTAAAAAACTTTGACCAAGTGAGTGAAGTAGCAACGCGTATCACAGCGGCTATTGCGGCTGAAGGGGAAGGCAAGCAGTTTGCAGCATTTGCTTGGAAGTACATCAATATTGTTGCCATCTGTCTTGAGGAAATGCGACAACCCATCTCGTATAAATCCATTGCATTTTACATCACGCGGATTGATTTATTATTAATGGCGTATGCTGACGCCATTTTCCCGACGCGAATACCTGAGTATCTGCGCGAAGTTCAATCCATCATCAATGACAATGATGCCCGCATTGATAAATATGGCAATCCTTACCCACCCATGGATCGGGATAAAGCGGTTGTAAAGTACTTAAAACAGTACATCAGTGACACGGTTGCAGACGGCAACGTGGAATCATTGCATGACCAAGTCCTGATTGATCTTTATGATGCGTCCATCATGGACAAAAGTTATTACGACAAAATTACCGCCAGTGTGGGGCCTGTGTTGTCTGAAATCAATAAAAGTGGTGCCGCGGGTATTTTCTCTTTTCATGAAGCGGATTGTGAAATTGAATTGATGTCGGCTATTAAAAACAAGAAAGTCATTTACATGGGGCTAGACAGTTTAACCAACCCCAATGTCGCACAGGCCGTTGGCAAGGCTTTTTTATCTGATTTGGTATCCACTGCGGGGAAGATTTACAAGGAAAGCAATGCTCATTACCGATTAAATCTGCATTGTGACGAGCTGTCTGAAATCATTCAGGATTCGTTTGTCAAAATCCTCAACAAAGCAGGTGGTGCGGGCTTTCAAGTCACCGCTTACGCGCAAACCAAGCAAGATTTAGAAGTGGCATTGGCATCACGTGCCATGGCGGAAGTCACCAAAGGGAATTTAAATACCCTCATCATGCTACGGGTTGAAAATGAAGAAACCGCCAACTTGCTCGTGAGCGTTTTGCCTGATGTGCACGTGGTCAGCCACACCCAAGTGTCGATGGTGAGCGATACGCCATTGGGCGCAGACGGCGTGTATTTCAATACCACCAATGAAGATCGTGTGCAAACCATTGCAGTCCCCATGATAGAGGTGAGTGACATTGTCTCCTTGCCCAAGGGACAAGCTTTTTTATCCGTGAATGGGGGCGAGCTATACAAAATACGCATTCCATTGCCCGTCAATGACGGACTGGCGCCGCGTGACATTCAGTCAGTCATGTATCAAATCAATCAGAAATCAGCCCCTGTTCCCAGTCTTGCTGACACGGAGGTTAAAGCGCCATTGATTCAATCAGAAATAACCGCCAAAAAGATGCCAGATGAAATGCCGGTCGAAAGCCCTGTGGTGGAAGCACCACCTGTGCGCATGGATTGTTTGCCTGATTTTATTCAATGGTTGACGAAGCGCATTGCCTCTGGAAACCAGCAATTTACGCTCGATTCACAACAGCTCGTGTGTTGTAACGCAGAGCAATATGGTCCGCACACTGTGTTTTTATTGGCTGAAGTATTGGGTAAGTATGAAAGTCGCTCAGGCGTTTCAACAGAAACACTGGAACGCGCATTAAATGATGCATTTTCAGATGGCCATCTGTACCACATCATTCGTGATGGCATTCCCTTAAGCGTACTACCTTGTCGGCTCGATGATGCATTTGAAACAACCCACTCAACGCTTATTTTAGAAGGAGAAGTGCAATGACCACCACCGTGAAATTGGCGTTAGCCAATGCAGAAGTCAATCGTTTATTTACCCGAAAATTAGCCAATAACACGCGATTTTATGATGCAATGATGCAGAAAATATCGGTGCTATCAACGCGTGCACATGAGCAGCAAGCCTATGCGTTACTGGCCTTGCATCAAATTCAATCGTCGATTCAAAGTACCGTTAATCAGTTTGATGATGCCCTCGATCAACTCGAAGGCGTGCTGGAGAAGAAAAAACAGGCGCGTGGAAAGGCATTTACGTTTGAACCTCAATTTCACCCGACGGTTAGTTTTTCAAATCGTATTGCGGCCGATTTGGTCACGCTTTATGAGCTATACGACAAACTCATCTCGATGTTAAAGCTTTTGCGCGCAGCCGGTTGTTTTGCCAACGATGATGATTATTTTAATAACGTACGTCGTTATTTTAAAGCAGCGAATCAGTTGCTGAGCCAAATCTTATTAACGCCGGTTAAAACCCTGCCTACGATTACGTTTGCCGATGTGATTGATAACGCGGATGACTACTTGAACATGGCGTCAGTACAAGGTGATATTGATTGCGGATGGCTTTACCGTGCCATGACATCCAATCTTGCACCCAGACTCAATGAAGCCGTTCGGCAGCCTTTGTTGTCTCGGCTAAAGCAGCGATTAGAACCCCAGATTGAATCCATCAAACCACTCCGTGAGGCCCACTGATATGAAATTATTTATTTGCGAAAAACCATCCCAGGCGAAAGATATTGCCCAAGTGTTAGGGGCGAGCACCCGCACTGATCATTGTTTTGAAGGAGCGGGCGTGTCCGTGACTTGGTGTGTGGGGCATTTATTGGCACTGGCCCCACCTGATCATTATTCTGAACAATTAAAGCCTTGGCGAATGGCGGTTTTGCCTGTTGTACCGACCGATTGGACGGTTCTTCCTCAGGAAAAAACAAAGAAACAACTGACCGCCATTGGAAAATTATTGAAAAAAGCAACGGCTGTGGTGATTGCAACGGATGCGGATAGGGAAGGGGATGTCATTGGGCGAGAAGTGTTGGATTACTTTCATTATAAAGGGCCGATTGAGCGCCTTTGGTTGTCGGCTTTGGACGAGTCGTCCATTAAAAAAGCGTTGCTATCGATTCGCCCTGGCGACTCAACCTATGCGCTGTATCAAGCTGGATTAGGCAGGCAACGTGCCGATTGGCTGGTGGGCATGAATTTAACCATGGCGGTTAGTTGTTTGTTTGGTGTGCGAGGGCAGGGCGTATTGTCGGTAGGGCGCGTACAAACGCCGTCGTTGAAATTAATTGTTGATCGTGATTTAAGTATTGAAGAGTTTAAAGCACACCCCTATTTTGTCTTGAAAGCCCAGTTCCAAACGGCTCAACAGGATGCATTTTGGGCGACATGGGTGATTCCTGAAGACGTGTCCGATATCGATGGGCGGTGTGTGAACAAGGTTGTGGTTGACGAAGTGGCAACGGCCATCGCACAACAAACAGCGCAGGTCATCGCATTCAGCGACACGCGAAAGCGAACGGCAGCCCCCTTGTGCTTGTCGTTGTCCATGTTGCAAAAATTGGCCTCCAGTCAGTTTGGATTAACGGCCAAAGAGACGTTGGATGTGGCTCAAACCTTGTATGAAAAGCACAAGGCCACGAGCTACCCTCGTACCGATTGCGGGTACCTGCCAGAAAGTCAGTTTACAGATGCCAAAAACGTATTTCATGCATTGGCTCACATTGATGACCGCATCAAGCCGTTGCTGGATAAATGCAATCTGCAGTTCAAATCCAGTGTTTGGAACGATAAGAAAATCACAGCCCACCATGGCATCATTCCAACCAGCCATACACGCGTAGACATGCAATCCATGACACAACCTGAACGCCAAATCTATGGTTTGATTCGTGCGCATTTTATCGCCCAATTTTTAGGTGATTATGTGTATTCGCAAAGACAAGCCGAGGTTGGCGTCTGTTTGCATCGATTCAAAGCCAATAGCCATACGCCGATTACCGCCGGTTGGCGAGAAGCAATTTCAGGTCTTGAAGACATGCCACACAACGATAGCGATGAGCAATCCCCTGACAATGGCCTTATTCCGCTTTTATCCGAAAATGAATCACTCATGACGCGGGAAACAAATGTCGTTCCATGCAAAACCAAGCCCGCATCACGGTTTACTGAAGGCACGCTCATCACAACCATGAAATCGATTGCCAAATATGTAGACGATGCACGATTAAAGAAAATCCTAAAAGACACCGCGGGCATTGGAACCGAGGCCACGCGTGCCAACATCATTGAAACACTGGTGAATCGAGATTATGTCAAACGCCAAGGGAAACAGTTGATTTCAACGATAAAAGGACGGCAGCTTATCGAACAATTGCCGGCCAGCATCACCAGTCCGGCTACCACTGCCTTGTGGGAACAGACTCTCGACAGCATTGCGAATGGTGAAAGCACGCTATCTGATTTTCTAGACGACCAACGTGACACACTGGATGGCATGCTGATGCAGCTAGAACAGCGTTTTAAAAGTCAATGCAAGACTTAAAAACCAGTTTTTAAGTGGGTTGGCTGTTCCATTGCACCACCAGCCCGCACTGACAATCGTCACATATTGATGAATATGTGTGACTAAAAATGAATAACGCCAGGAGGCTACTGATCCCAATCAATATTATCTATAGGAACGATCATGGAAAAACAACTACGCCGTGAAGCATCCGCATCATGGTCACAAAACGCCTTTTTTAATCGCGAACCATTATACCAATATGACACCGCATCTATACAAGCGTCAGATGGATTGCAATCGTCTTTCGACAATATTCGATCTGTCTTCACGAAAATCATGTGGCCACGTCTTGTGGTGCTTAGAATTCATCATGTCTTGGTGGCGTCCTTGCCGTTAATGAATCTTAGTCACGATGGAACTTGTGGTGTGATTTTAGAGGATGCTGCCTTTATTTTAAGCCCCATAGGTTGGATGTTGCATGGGATCCGATTGCTCATCAATGCAATGGAATTACTGCAACAAATGTTCGGCACATGGTTAGAGAGCGAAAAAAATATCTCAAACGAGCAGCCTCGTGTGAATGAACACATCCAGTCGAAAGGAACTCAAATCGGGAACGATTGCATTTGGGTGTTAAGCGCACTGGCCCCGGCCACATTGAGCTACAACGTAGCGCTGCTCATGTTAGACATCGCGTGGCTTACCAGCCGCTCGTGGCTTGAATTAAATCGTTTATATCAAAATATCGATTCACCAGAAACCGCCGATAAAATTTTACTGATGCAAAGAAAATTTATCTTGAGTTTAGTTAATCTTTTGAGCATCAGTGGCATGACTATCACAAAAAATCATTTACTACCCCTGATGATGCCCGCCATGGCTGTCAATCCTATTTTATTATTTTCGTTTAGTTTTTTGTCGCTATTGATAACCATTATCAGCCGTTTATTAGAGAAATATTTGGAGGATGAAATACTGAATACTCGACAGACAGAGAGACCCGTAGAATCTAACCTAGCCAGTCAATTGACGGTCGTATCTTTTTTTAAAAAAGAGTCTTTTTCAAATGAAGAAGATATTCGAGAACCCATTCACGCGACGCGTTCAATATAGGAATCCATATGACGACCTCATTCACTATTTTCATTTCAATAGCGGGCATTGCTTACTCCATTACCATCTGTATTTACGGCTTATCCGATCATCATGTCAAATCAATCCCTTCGGTATACCAACAAGCGTTCGATGATTTTTTCACTATCCTGAATACCAGCGTCTCCATTGTTGCCTGGCTCATTTTTATGAGTACGGCAGGCACAACAACACCGTTGGTAGCTGCATTGTTTGTGTTGGCTGAGGCTGTGTTTGTCATAAAGGAATTAATCAATCTTGCTTTGTTTTACTGGTACGAAATACCAGAAGTGAACCCATACGCCAACGCCGAGATCCAGCGTCATCAGGTACTGCTAAATATTGCACTTGATGCTTATCAAAACACGACGAAGGTCAATCTCATCTCTGCCTTATTCCTGACCGCCATTGTTGCTGGGTGGTGCCTGATGCCCGAGAGTCTTCTGGTCGGTGCTGTATTGTCGGTTGCAATGGGCATTGTTTATTGGGAGAAGTACAACGCGATCCAAAATATTAATGTTGCAATGGAAGCGGCGTTACAAACAACCATTGGAGAGCAGATACCTTGGTGGATGGATGGAAAAGAAAATCAGGCAGAGCCCACAGAACAGTCCAATTGGATGCTATCAAATAATGAGAAAATCCCCGTTTCTCAAAAGGAGGAACATTATCAAATGCACGCATCGTTTATAGGATCTGCAGGTCGAACAGGTTTTTTCAGCGGAGGTTGCGTTCAAAAGCAGTCAAGGCATACGATAGATAAAAATGATTTTTATAGCCATGCTTCTATATAGGTATGACTATAAAATAGAAATAAAATTCTGATTTCATTCGGAATTATTTTTGAATCAAAAATTAAACGTGGTTAAATGATATAAGAACAATCAAATACAGCGAATCTGTATAGTATTATTGATCACGATCACAGGTCATGATCTGTATTATTATACATTTTTTTCTTTACGAACATTTTTTTCCAATTCATTTAGAAGGAATGAATTAAAATAAAAGAAACCAGATTTTTTAAATAATTTTGAAACAATTCTAGATCGTATACTATTACGATAAAAGCAAATCAAAACAAAACCATTAAATGGTCTTGGTGGTTCAAGGAATATAGCGTCTGCCTTGAAACTATTGATTGCATAATGAAAGTAAGATTCCTTATGAGTTGGAATGGCGTACATGTCAATTGCATTTATGATTGAATAAACACAATTATCAACCAATGATTTGTGTTTTAAAGTACCAGATACAGTTACATTGGTTCCTAATTTTTTAGCTATGTATCGAGCAGCTGAGAAATGATGTGATCCGCCACCATTTTGAAGTTTTATTTCATTATCATTCCATTTGCATGCAGTAAAATTCGCGCGCTTAAATATGTCACCGTCTTCCCACATTAAGTTTTTATTTAATGATTCTTCACTAATGTCTAAAATAAATCTACCGCAGTTTATTTCCGCGAAACTATCTAAAAGATCAAATTTACTCAGGTCTGATTTAGATGAGGAAATTCCTTTTATTTCCTGTATATCACACTTCCAATTGTCAATTTTTTTTATTGATGCAATATTTTTAATATCTTCCATTAATCTTCTTGTATTATCTACTGAATAATCCAATCTAATGTGATTGTTCGGATTGATAGAAAACCATTCATCCCAATTGACTACATGACCAAAACGTATATTCTTTTTTAGATTTTTGAATTTAAATTTAACATCAGGATGTTCTTTGATTATTTTCTTAAATTCAATTGGGTAACCTAATATTGACAATATAGGTTCTAAAAGAAAATATAATACTTTAAATAAAAAAATGATAGATTTTATCAAAAATATAATAATCTTCGTCAAATGATATTTTAATTTATTTTTTTTCATGTTCGTTTCTCAAGGAGAATAACTTCCATTAATAATTTAACGGCAGTATATCATTTCAATATTAAAAATGCTTTTTTTGTCCACATATCCATACGGAGCGTAACAACCCACGGCCTAAGTGGAGCTATAGTGTGGGTATGTGGGCAATAAGAAACACATTAACGTGTCTTTAGTGAAAGCATTTCAGAAAGGCATTGATGACAATACTTTCACAGATCGCCGCCTCTGTTCGATGTATCGAATGAGGTGGATATTCAGTTTATTTAGGAATAAATAAACCCATTGTCAGCGTGTGGAACACGCTTGATTAGCCTCTGAAAAGAGGCGTTTTACCCGGGCTTCGCCCGCTGCGTCACTG
Source organism: Legionellaceae bacterium (assembly GCA_030157565.1). Classification (GTDB taxonomy): domain Bacteria; phylum Pseudomonadota; class Gammaproteobacteria; order Legionellales; family Legionellaceae; genus DDPF01. The sequence goes on along the minus strand of JAOAUO010000122.1, from coordinate 5,382 downwards.
CTGTTTTCCCAGCAGTGACGCAGCTTTAAGCTGCATTAAAATATGATTTTTCAATGGGTTACATTGAAAAATCGACCGCATGTCCGGTTGGAGAACTATTATGCCCGTAAATTGGCCAGTAAAACCGCATGAATTTACACGGTTTTTATTGCAGAGATTTTATCAGCTTGATATGATGAAACAAATCACAACTGATGAGTCCGTGGAATCCGGATGAAACCAATATATTGGTCTTGTGAATTGCTACCCTTATTCCCTAGTCACTGTAGCTGAACGTATAGTCGGGAACCGTAACACCAACCTGTTCAATCAGGATCTAAAACACTCAGTCTATTGATGAGTGACCTACAACACGTTTCACGTGTTGACCTTTCATCACCAGCGTATAGCTTCGCTATCGGTTGGATCTCTTTGAATATCAAGCTTTGATTGTTGATTCTTCAAACAAAAAACGTTGACTTTGAATAATAACTTTTGACAAACCTTTGGTGATTTTTGTTGTGAATCAATACAAATAAAATCCATTGAATGGTTGTTTCGTGAATGACGACTTGATTGGCTTCATTTTTTTTATATTTTAAATCTGAATTGGAGAACGAGTGAGTAATAAAAATAGAGAAGTATTGAATGATGAGACACAAGAAAAGAAAGACTTTCTACTGAATCAAGAGAATTTTGAACGATTGATACATGTGCAAAAAGTGATTGAACAAGCAACTGAAATGAGACCGACTTTTAAAAAATTGATTAATGGTTTAGTGACAGATGACGCGTTGGACGCTTTAACACAGCGTTTAATTAAACAAATGGCGTAATATGAATATTGATTTTTGAATAAATGTCAAAATAAAAGGAGAACAGTGACGTTAGAACGATGAGGACGAGTATTGATAGTAGAAGTAGCTACGGGTTTACCCCAGAAACGAGCCTTGTGGCCTAAAGCCAAACTCCATTTTAATGGGTTGCTCGATGAACACTAAACGCAAGCCTGGGTAAACGTAGTGACATTAATCAAAGAGAGGATAATGGCTAGAAAAAAACAGTTGATTGACACATTAAATCAGTATTTATGCTACGATAATTTTGGAAGTTTCACTCGACGCAAATACCGTTTATTTGTCATGAGAAAAATTGTTGATGATTTTTATAATACCCGTATGGTGCCACCACATTGGTATGCACTGACAACATCGCATGTACAGCGTTTGGTTCAATATTGGCAAGAAAATGGGATAAGCGATCTAACCATCATGAATTATTTAGGGGTTATTCGTTATTTTATTCTTAAAATTAATCACACGGTCGTAGGCATTGATAACGCCTCATTAAATTTGATGCAAGCTAAAAAAACACGAAAGCCTATCATGGATGGTGATGATATTTTATCTCAAATGAAAGAACCCATTGCGCACATCCTTTTTGCATTACAAATTAAATTTGGTTTAACCTTACACGAAGCGTTGCACATCACCCCAGGCATTCATATTGATGCCCGTGCCATTTGGATAACCCGTGAATTAAGTGTTAATCATAAAGACCGTATCGTACCCATTATCACAGCCCAACAAAAAAATATCCTTGATCAATTAAACCGTTTTACAGGGCTGAGTCAAAATCTCATTTCACGGTTCGGCGGGCAGCATGCTCGCCTTGCTTATCGAGCATCCATGTCTGCGTTAAATCTATCAACGCACATTAGCTACCGCTATTTATACGCTCAAGCCCGATTTAAAGATCTATGTCTCCAGTACAATGCGATAGACAGCAGGCACATCGTTATTCAAGAAACCAGTTTTAGCAAAACAAGTCCTATCTGGAGAACCATTCATGAGTAATACCAAACTTCGAAGTGCCACCTATTGCATTGATCAGATGATCCGGAATCTGTCGATTCAGTCCTATACCACGCGCGCGGATACGCGCCTCATGCTCATCCGCTGCATAAAAGACTTGCATGAGCTTGGTTTTAAGGTAGGCCACTTGAAAGGCATCAAGGAGCGTCATGTTGAAGCATTGGTTACTCACTGGAAAACACAGAATAAAAGCCCCGCAACCATTAAAAATTACATGTCTAAATTACGAACGGTTTCCCGTTATTTTGGTAATGGCGCGATGCTTTCAACAAATAACAGCAGCTATCAAATCGATAATCGATCAAATGTTTCAGTCGTCAATAAAGCCATCACCAATGTCGATTTTTCTCGCTGCGAAAATCCATACATTCGATTGTCACTTGAAGGACAGGCCCTTTTTGGGTTTCGCCGCGAAGAGTCTCTGAAATTTACCTTAAGCCAGGCGCACGTGGGTGATGTTTTGTCTATCAAGCCCTCGTGGACAAAAGGTGGGATAGGTCGCGTGATAAAAATTCGTACGAATGAACAACGAGAATGGCTCAGTCGTGTTCATCAATTGGTAAAGCGCGGCGAATCACTTATTCCTACAAACAAGACTTACAAACAACACCTCAGTACTTATCAGACACAGGTTGGTGCCATGGGATTACATAAATGCCATGGGTTGCGTCATGCCTACGCACAAAAACGCTATCAAGAATTAACCGCATACTTTGATGAACAAAAAAAAGGATTGCTGCCTCCTATTCAAGGTGGAAAATCTTACAAAGAATTGTCGCCTGTTGAAAAAGAGATAGACCAACGTGCTCGGCATATTTTAAGTCTTGAATTAGGCCACACCAGGGCCAGTATTACCAAAATTTATTGCTGAAATTAGCGGCTTTCCATGGTGTTCGTTTCATGCCTTTAGTATAATGATAGGAGCACAACTGATGAATCCGTTAGATTCGGATGAAACCAATTAAAACTGGTCTTGTGAATTGCTACCCTTATTCCCTAATTACTGTAGCTGAACGTTTAGTCGGGAACCTGTTGTACCTTTATTCAATGCATTCGCATTGAAATCATTTAAGGAAAATGACGTTTGTCTTTTTTCTTTTATCATTAAAGCAGTTATCTTGTTTTAAACCGAGTTGAATTAATTATCGGGTCTTTCCAGATAATATTATTTTTAGAATGTATTCTTTAAAAATTTGATCAATTCAATGATGGTAAATAACGAGTTTTATATCGCTTGAAAAAAGTCATCTGTATTGACCGTATGTTCAAACATTATTACTCATTCAACCCATTAAGGGAAATTCTTTTTCCCCTAATGGGTAAAGGTTTTTCCCTTTGTTTAAGGAGACAAACCATGAAACAATCATCTTTTGGTGATTATATGAAACAGTATAGTCATTCTGATTCGGCCTTATTTGAATTAATGCGATCCATTGCTGATATTCATGAGTATAAACATGAATTATCGACATTAGAAATCGAACAAATTCAAATTGGAACTCGAATTTTGAACAAGATCATCACTAGAAATGTATCACCCATGAATCAGTTAAAAGCAGCTTAACCAAAGATACTGATTTCAATTGACATTGGCGGGATAGCAATCCCGTCAATGTATTATTTGTCGATAAAAAAGTACAAATAGCATATAGATATTCTTTCCATTATTAATGGGAAAACCGTGTTAATATTTATCTGATTCAATTCTTTTCATTTTGTAAAAATTGGTGTATTATATTTGTATGTATAAATATGAACGAAGATCGGAAATTATTAACGAAACGCTATTTTTTAATAAATGAAAAAATAGCGCTATAGTGCGTTATGACACTATTGTGGACATTAATAATTACTATAAATGAGATAATATTGAATTTATTATCAAAGAAGAAATCTTTTGTATTTTACAAATTAAAACTGATTTAAAAAACAACAAATTTTACCTGAATGTATAAGAAAAAATAAGAAGAAAATGATCAAACATAGAATGAATAAAGAAACCATAATAATGGCGTTATTGATTACTGTTTTAATTCAGACGTGTTTTGCTGGTTTATTTTTCATCGGTGGTCTGATGGATCCGTTGGTCGCTGTATGGTTAGCGGGAATTTATTTTTTTATTGGTGGCTCTTACTTTCTATATCGAAATATATTAAATCATTTGATATCAAAACTTAATTTTATCTTGCCGTAATTTTCAACCTAAGCGCAAGATTTGTTAAAGCCTGAATAAAAAAAGAATCATGAGATTTGGCGAAAATTGTTGTGGCCTTCAACCAGCCAGGTAACAATTCGGCCTCATCATCGTTTCGACAACCAGGGATAAATCAGCGTTAACAGGGCCCGCCGTTACTGCTGTCTGTGATGGTTCAAGTACCAAAACTGACGAAACGTTGACCGAATCCAACAGTTTGTTATTCAGTATGTTACAATGAACTTACTAAAATTTTAAATGAGGATTATATTATGGCTCGAACTAAGAAATCCGTTTCACAAAAAGAACAGGACCTGATTGATATTATTGAAAGCACTAAGAAAAAACTTCAGAAATTGCAAAACAAGCAACGCGTTGAATTAGGCGAATTGGCTTGTAAGCATGGATTGAATGAATTTGAATTATCAATTGTTGATAAGGCGTTTAAAGAGTTGTCTTTGGCATTGAACTCTGAAAAATAATGAATTTCATTTAAAAAATATTCATTTAATTAAACCATTGGATGGCATCAATGGAACTTTTAGGGGACGATTCCATCAATTTATTGGTGTGCTACAATAGTTAAATATAACTATTTTTTCATGTGGTTACATCCCAACTCACATTTTTGGTGGTTAAGCCACACGACCTCTAGAACACTACAAATGTGTAATGTCTTGTTGAGAATGTGATCGCAATTGGATTGGCCATTGTCGGACTAGCCTTTTTGTTGAATTGTCTAAGTAATCCTGAATTGGGAAACGTTGAAAATATATTTGGTTCATTTCATCGAAATATCAGCCGCAATTCAATTTTTAAAATCAGCCAGTCGTAGTATTGTGTTACCATTGGTTGCAACAGTTATTGGATCAATTGTGTCGAATCAATTGACTAACAATTATTGATCAAATTTTATTTAATAAATTATATTCTTGGTATTTTTAATGAAATTAATAATGTTTTCATTCCTGTCTTTTTTAGCAACAAGAACACATGCAGAAGATAAAATTTCCCAACCATTTAACAAAATTATTGTTGATAATTTTGGTAATATTGCAATAGTAATTGCGATTCTAATTGCCTTTGTTTTTATACAACCAAGAAATTAATTTTTTTGTCCACATATCCATACGGATCGTAACAAACCACCGGCCAAGTGAAGCTATAGTGTGGGTATGTGGGCAATAAAAAACACATTAGCGTTTCTTTGAATTTATAAAAAAATAAAATTAATTAAATAGATCGGAATGAGATCCCGTTCTTGATAATCTTAATATTTTGACACAATCACCATCAATAATCTTGTAAATCAAAAGCCAATCGGGCGTAATATGG
>JAOAUO010000121.1 GCA_030157565.1 Legionellaceae bacterium | reverse complement strand
TGACATTAACGTCGTAAACTGGTTGACTTGCGCGTCCGTTAAGCCTAATTTAAATGCAATTTCACGGCATTGATACGGCATGACACCGGTCATGGGATCAATCGTCACATTGAATATCTTTTCAGGCGTTTCTTCCGATACCTTTTCAATATCAACACCACCTTCAGTGGATGCCATGAAGACAACGCGTCGGCTGGCTCGATCAACCACGGCGCCTAAATACAATTCACGGTCAATATCACTGGTTTCTTCAACCAAAACCGCATTGACCGGTTGGCCATGGGCGTCGGTTTGGTAGGTGACTAAACGAGTGCCCAATATGGATTTGGTGTATTCAATCAACTCTTCTTTGGTTGAGACGAGTTTGACACCACCTGCTTTCCCGCGGCCGCCGGCATGTACCTGAGCCTTCACGACCCAGCGCAATGTAGGCAGTTGTGCGGCGACCTGCAACGCATCTTCTACGTTGTAGGCCACTTCACCGCGTGGCACCGGTAAGCCATAACTGGCAAATAATTTTTTGGCTTGGTATTCATGTAAATTCATTATGCGTATCCTAAATTATTGGAGTTTATACATTCAGTAATAAACGAGAGGGATCTTCTAGCAATTCTTTCACACTGACAAGGAATTGCACTGATTCTTTTCCATCAATCAAGCGATGATCATAAGACAACGCCAGATACATCATGGGGCGAATAACAATTTGTCCTTTTTCTACAACAGGCCGGTCTTGAATTTTATGCATGCCTAAAATACCGGTTTGCGGGGGATTGATGATGGGGGTCGCTAATAACGATCCAAACACGCCACCATTGGTAATGGTAAACGTGCCACCTTGCATCTCTTCCATGGATAACTTACCCGTGCGCGCACGAGCCGCCGAGTCACTGATCGATTGCTCGATGCCAGCCATACTTAATTGATCGGCATCCCGAACCACAGGAACCACCAAGCCCCGCTCTGTGGAGACTGCAATGCCAATGTCATAATACCCATGATAAACGATATCAGACCCATCGATTGATGCATTCACCGATGGAAATCGTTTGAGAGATTCCACCACAGCTTTTGTGAAAAACGACATGAACCCTAATTTTATACCGTGTTTTTTCTCGAACCCGTCTTTGTATTGTGCACGAAGGTCCATGACCGCTTGCAGATTGACTTCATTAAATGTAGTCAACATCGCGGCATTGTGTTGTGCTTGCAACAAACGCTCAGCAACCTTAGCACGTAATCTGGACATGGGGACACGGCGCTCTTCACGCAAACCGACTGGGGCCACTTGCGCTTTTTCAACGGCCTGCACCGCATTTTTTACCTCGCCATTGCGATTTTTTTCAATGAACGCAATCACATCTTCTTTGGTGATGCGTGCATCTTTGCCAGTGCCTAAGATTTGATTCGGCTGCAAATCATGTTCCGCCAGCATGCGTCGCACCGCAGGACTGGTGGATTGATCGTCCAAAGCGACTACACTTGATTTAACGTCCAACGGAGCAGATTGAGCGGCAGTTGTCTGCGCTCCAATCTTTGCTAATAACTCACCAGAATGAACCGTAGCACCCGTTTCAAACAAAATGGCTTCCAATATTCCATCCGCAGGAGCCGGCACTTCAAGGACCACTTTATCCGTCTCAAGATCGACTATGTTTTCATCACGCGTCACGCGATCTCCAATTTTTTTATGCCAGGTCGCAATCGTGGCATCCGCAACGGATTCGGGTAAATTAGGCACTTTAACTTCAATTGACATGATAATACCTTTTGTTTATAGGATGTGATTATAAAAGCCCTAAAGCTTGCTTTACTAATTTCTCTTGTTGTTCTGCATGCGAATAAGCACTCCCACCTGCAGGTGCTGCTGCAAAACCCCTGCCCGCATAAGACAACGATTGATCGGCTCGCAAACAATCCAACAGATTATGCTGCGATGAAAACCAAACACCCTGGTTTTGTGGTTCTTCCTGACACCAAATCACCTCGGCTGCATGTGGGTATTGCTCAAGAATAGTCAGCAACGCTTTTTTAGGAAAAGGATACAACTGCTCAATGCGTATAATGACAACATGGTCAAGATGCTCATCGCGACGTTTTTGCAACAAATCATAATATACTTTTCCGCAACACAACACGACGCGACTGATCTGTGCTGAGTCATGCGTATCCACTTCGGGGATAACCGTTTGAAAGCCTCCTTTCGTTAAATCATCCATAGAGGAAACCGCTAATTTATGCCGAAGCAAACTTTTAGGTGTCATCACAATCAATGGTTTACGGAAGTTTCGTATGACTTGACGGCGCAGTAAATGAAACATTTGTGCAGGTGTTGTGGGTGTACAGACTTGAATATTCTGTTGTGCACACAATTGCATGTATCGTTCTAATCTTGCTGAAGAGTGTTCAGGCCCCTGCCCTTCATACCCATGTGGGAGCAGCATCACTAAGCCACACAAGCGACCCCATTTCTGTTCGCCAGAACTAATGAATTGATCAATGACCACTTGCGCACCATTGGCAAAATCACCAAATTGCGCTTCCCATATAACCAATGCCGTTGGTTCTGATGCCGCAAATCCATATTCAAAAGCCAAAACGGCCTCTTCAGATAAAACGGAATCAATGACTTCAAAGGGTTTCAGAGGATCCGTTGCAACTTGCTCCAATGGCACATAAATTTCGCCTGAGTTTTGATCATGCAACACGGCATGCCGATGAGCAAATGTGCCTCGGCCACAATCTTGTCCAGACAAACGCACTTCATGCCCTTCGTGCAAAATACTGGCATAAGCCATGGTTTCGGCAAATCCCCAATTCATTGGCAATTCACCCGTTGCCATTTTATCGCGTTCTAGCAAGAGTCGCTTAACCACTGGATGCAATTCAAAGCCCGCAGGAAGTGTTGTTAATTGACGCGCCAATGCCTGCAATACCTCTTCACTCACTTGTGTGTTCGCTTTATCAACCCATTTAGCATTTAAATAGGGAGTCCAATCCGTTGCTATTCGACCATCATATGCTCCCTGTACCGTGTTTACGATCGCCTCGCCTTTGTCCAATTGATCACGATATTGCTCCATCATGGCATCTACATCATCTTGTGTGGTCAAGCCTTCAGCTATCAATTTGCTGGCATATTTTTCACGCAACGGGCGCATTTCTTTGATTTGTTTATACATCATAGGCTGCGTGACCGAAGGCTCATCCGCTTCATTGTGTCCTTGGCGTCGGTAACAAACCAGGTCAATCACTACATCTCGTTTAAATTTCATCCGAAAGGCCAATGCAATCTGTGTTGCAAAAACAACCGCTTCAGGATCTTCACCGTTCACATGAATCACGGGCGCTTGCACCATTTTGGCTACATCTGTGCAATACAATGTAGAGCGCGCATCCAGTGGGTTGCTGGTTGTAAAACCAATTTGGTTATTGATGACAATGTGCACGGTTCCACCGGTGCAATATCCACGCGCCTGTGAAAAGTTAAACGTTTCCATGACCACGCCTTGGCCTGCAAAGGCCGCATCGCCATGGATCACCACAGGAACCACTGCATCTTTCTTCTGAAGGTCTTGAAGCCGACGCAAGCGAGATCGAGCCGACCCTTCGACCACGGGACCAATGATTTCTAAATGAGACGGATTAAAAGCCAGGGCCACGTGCATGACCGCCCCTGTTTCTGTACGTATATTCGAGGAAAAACCCAAATGATATTTAACATCACCGGTTCTATCTAAATTGATCTTGCCTTCAAATTCCTGAAACAATTCATCGGGATTTTTACCGAGCACATTGACCAGTACGTTTAAACGCCCCCGATGCGCCATACCAATAACAATTTCTTTGACATGATGATCGCATCCGCCGCGTATGAGCGTCTTCATCATGGGAACCAACGCATCCCCGCCTTCCAACGAAAAGCGTTTTTGACCGACATAACGCGTGCCTAAATAGCGCTCAAGGCCGTCAGCTGCAATCAATTCTTCCAAAATTTTTAATTTTTTCTCCGCGTTAAAAGCCGGTTTACTCCGTACAGATTCGACTTGGTTCTGCAACCAATCGGTTTCTTCAGTATTCGCAATGTGCATGTATTCGATGCCGATACTGCTACTATAGGTTTCACGTAATGCGTGTTCAATCTCACTCAGCGGTAATGGCTTATCAGCAAAAGCAAGGCCCGCTACAAATGAATGACTCAAATCAGCATCCGATAGATGATGATAAGCCAACTCAAGATTAGGAACGGGTGGACGCTTAGTCATTTCCAACGGGTCTAATTTTGCAGCAAGGTGCCCATAGGTTCGATAGGCATTGATCCAATCAGCCACCTGGGCCTCTTTGTCATCAACAGACACCGATTGAACGCGTGTTTTATCTGCATTGTTTAAAAAATAATTTCGGATATCTCGGTGCGAAGACTCAACGGCCTGGTCTGAAGTTGCTGGCAACGCATCAAAAACGGCACGCCAACCATCTGAGACCGAGGTAGGATCAGCCAAATAATCCTCATATAGACCATCTACATAAGCCATGCTACCACCTGATAGATAAGCATTGGCCCCTTCTTGTGCTAAATAACGACTACTACTCATTGTTCATTTCTCCAAAAGGAATCATGTTTCCTGATTCAACATTTGTTTGCGTATTTCACCAATCGCATGACTGGGATTAAGTCCCTTTGGGCAAACTGTTGTACAATTCATGATGGTACGGCATCGAAACACACTGAATGGATCTTGCAATTTTTCCAAACGGTGGTTGGTTGCTGTATCGCGAGAGTCAGCCAAAAAACGCTTGGCTTGAAGTAGACCTGCAGGCCCCACGAATTTTTCTGGGTTCCACCAAAATGAAGGGCAAGCGCTCGTGCAGCATGCACACAGAATGCACTCATACAATCCATCCAGTTGCGAACGCTCTTCAGGCGACTGCAATCGCTCACGCGCAGGCGCTACGCCATCATTTTGCAAATAAGGCTCTATGCGTTCGTACTGTTGGTAAAATTGTGACATATCAACCGCTAAATCACGAACAACAGGAAACCCTGGCAATGGACGCAGCACAATTTTATCTGTTTTTAATTGAGAAATGGAGGTGATACAAGCCAACCCATTTAACCCATTGATGTTCATTCCATCCGATCCACAAACCCCTTCACGGCATGAGCGTCTATACGAAAGGGTCGGATCTTGTTCCGCTTTTAGACGCTCAAGCAATGTCAGCACCATAGGATCGCTCGTGCTGGGAACCTCAATGATGTAATCTTGCATGAACGGCGTGTCATTCACCCCTGGATTGTAGCGGTAAATAGACAGATTCAGCGTTCTGATATCAGTCATATTTTATCCTTATTAATAAACGCGTTCTTTCGGCTCAAATGGCTCGACATATTTAGGGAGTACATTCACGGGTCGATAATCAATCGAATCATCCTGTGAAAAATACAGCGTGTGCTTGATCCAATTGGCATCATCGCGCTCTGGATAATCTTCTCGGCTATGTGCACCTCGACTTTCCGTTCGTGCCATCGCCGATTGAGCGGTCGCATAAGCCGTAGCCATCAAGTTATCCAGTTCTAACGCACCCACACGTTCTGTATTAAAGACCTCGCTTTTATCTGCGAGATTGGCGTGTTTGAGTCTTTCACGTAAGGCATCCAAGCGTTTTAAGCCTTGTTCCATGAATTCGCCTGTACGAAACACACCAAAGTCTTCTTGCATCACACGCTGCATTTCATCGCGAATAACCGCAGGACTTTCGCCATCGGTTGACTGCTGCCATCTTTGATAACGAACCAACGAAGCATCTACCTCTTCATCCGTAATATAAGGCATATCTGGCAATTGATTGGATTGCCAGAGCGATTCCACGTGCAAACCTGCGGCCCGCCCAAATACAACCAAATCCAATAGCGAGTTGCCTCCGAGGCGATTGGCTCCATGCACAGATACACATGCGCACTCACCCACAGCATATAAGCCTTCAACAATCTGCTCGTGTCCATTTGATTTGGTCACGACCTGCCCATGTATATTGGTTGGAATACCGCCCATTGTGTAATGGCACGTCGGTACAACGGGAATGGGTTCAAGAATCGGATCAACGCCTGCAAATTTTATGGATAACTCGCGAATGCCTGGCAAACGCGCTTTAATCAAATCAGCGCCTAAATGGTCTAATTTTAATTTAACGTGATCAACACCTTTGGGATCAAAGCCTTTTCCAGCACGTAACTCCAAAGCAATCGATCGCGCAACCACATCACGGGAGGCCAAATCTTTCACATGAGGAGCATAACGTTCCATAAAGCGTTCGCCATCTTTATTGATAAGATAACCGCCTTCGCCACGGCAACCTTCCGTCACTAAAGTGCCCGCACCAGCGATGCCCGTAGGATGGAACTGCCACATCTCCATGTCTTGCAACGGCAATCCTGCACGCAACGCCATGCCAAATCCATCACCTGTGTTGATATGCGCATTGGTTGTGGATTGATAAATACGACCCGCACCACCGGTTGCTAAAATACAAACCCGTGATTGGAAAAAAATAATTTCACCCGTTTCAATGCACATGGCCGTGACGCCGGCAATATGCCCCTGTGCATCCTTAACAAAATCCAGTGCCAGCCATTCACTGAAAATATGTGTTTTGGCTTTTAAATTTTGCTGATACAAGGTGTGTAATAAAGCATGCCCTGTACGGTCTGCGGCGGCACAAGTCCGAGCGGCTTGCTCACCACCAAAATTTTTTGATTGGCCACCAAACTGACGTTGGTAAATTTTACCATTATCCATGCGTGAAAATGGCAATCCCATGTGTTCCAGTTCATAGACGGCTTCTGGACCTGTTTTGCATAAATACTCAATGCAATCTTGATCACCAATGTAATCAGCCCCTTTGACCGTATCATACATATGCCAGCGCCAATCATCACCATCTGTATCCGCATTTCCCAATGCGGCAGTAATCCCGCCTTGGGCCGAAACGGTATGTGAGCGCGTTGGGAATACTTTTGAGATCAAAGCCACTTTCAAGCCTGAATTAGCCAATTGCAACGCCGCGCGCATGCCCGCACCACCCGCACCGATGATGACGGCATCAAATTCATTTCGTGCAAATACCATTGCTATTGCCCCCATACAATCATTAAGCCCCAGACAAACTGAGACAATAGAATTAAAAAAACCACCACTTGAACAGACAAACGAATCATCGTGCATTTAATGTAGTCAGTCGTCACCGTCCAGATACCAATCCATGCGTGCAACAGGAGCATTAACAAAGCCAATACACTCGCGATTTGAAAGACTAGGCCATGAAACAATGCGTGCCAAGGCTCAAACTGCAATTGTGGGTGGGTCATTAAATACCCCAACAGAAACAATGCATATATCGCAAAATAAACCGCCGTCACCCGCTGAATCAACCAATCTTTTAATCCATTGCCGGTTAAGCTAGTAATGTTTGTTACCATATCCAAACTCCTAAACAGAGGGTTAGTATGACCGCAAGGGCTATGATTATTATTGCACTTCGACGAGCTGTCACCAACTGTTCACCTAGACCAATGTCCATGAACATGTGGCGAAAGCCCGCTAGAATGTGGTACACCAATGCGGTGCTAAACACCCATAAAAGGCCTTTGCAATACGGGCTCATCAATTGAATTTGAAGGGCTGTAAATGATTCTTGCGATTGCAACGACTGGCTTAAAAAATACATCATGATGGGCAGCAATAAGAACAAGGCCATCCCTGAAATACGATGCAATATGGAAACAATCGCCATGGGTGGAAATTTTAGCGTAGCTAAATCAAGGTTCACGGGTCTTTGATGATTCACGGTCACGTTGTATCCTTATTTAAAATAATATAATACTCCTGCGGTAGTATAGCACTGCCTGTTTTCCCTCGCAAAACGTAAATTACTTTTCTCTTTGTCCCATGGACATTGTCCAAACAGAGCGCCCTGAGCATGCGCAAATATGAGTGAGAAATCGAAACCACTGCTACAGTGAACCAGGAAACCGGTTAATAAAAGATAACGCTTCGAATAATTTTACAAAAAATCATTAAAATCGGTTGCAAACCCATTTGGGTTATTATATTATTCGTGACGGAGAGGTGGCAGAGCGGTCGAATGCGGCGGTCTTGAAAACCGTTGAAGGGAAACCTTCCCAGGGTTCGAATCCCTGTCTCTCCGCCAAGTCTTGGTTGTAACTCGTTGAAATAAATCACTTTTAAATTTGTTTAATATCTCCAGGATACCCTTTGGGTTACCCCTCTGAAAAGACTTACATTAAGAACATTCATAAAATATACGTGCTTTGATAAGATATTGACCATATTATTTTTATATGGTAGGATTGCGAATCATTAAGTCTAAGCACGGTTGGGATGTAGCTATGTTCACTACAGTAGAGATAACGAAGTTTAATCAACTTATTAGTTTCTGTTCAACCGCAAGTGATGAA
>JAOAUO010000120.1 GCA_030157565.1 Legionellaceae bacterium | reverse complement strand
CGGAAGACCGCAGGTTAAAGGCAAACGTATCCAGCTCAAGGAACTATTGGTAGATCCAGGCCAAGTATGGCAAACACTGACAGTAAAGTGGTATGGTGGAGAACAACGCACCATCGAATGCTTAACCTTTGAATGTCTATGGTATCATGCTGGCAAACGACCCTTTAAGTTGCGCATTGTGCAAGAAACAACGTCATGGTATGACAAAAAAGGCGAGCTAACCTTGGGTGACATCATTATGATCATAAGAAGATCAATATGGGTAAAGATGTATTTTTCAACGTCTAAAAATCAAGAAAAAAACACGGACTCTTTAAAAATTACCGAAAAAAATGCTAACTTATTGATTTATCAATTGGCATTAGCTGCATAATCATGGCGAGAAACCCTTCGAGACGGCGCGTTGAGTTTCAGTGCATCATGATAAAGATCGATTTCGCGCCTCCTCAGGGCGAACGGATCTTGGAGTATTGGGATTAAAAAAGGCTAACGTCCAGTTAACTGGGATGTCTCGATTTGCTTGACCACGTCATGTGTTATAGGGTCAGATTACGTCACCTTAACATCGTGTCATTCGACAAATGACAATGCGAATAATGGAGGGATTGTGGCACGCTAGTACGCCTTCATCCGTCTCGATGAGCCCATTTTATTTGGACAGAAAAGCATGAGGCTCTTTTCATGCTTTTCTGTCCAAACGTCACAATAACGGCAAGAGCTCGCTTAAACTAGAGGAGAGTGCAAAGGCCATTTCCTCTTGCGTATTTTTGTTGCTGACAAGGGCTTGATTGCATTCCACTTCAAAGCCCAAATAGTCATTCTCCGAGTATTGTTTACGTAGCGCGCTTGCAAATCCATCGGTCTTTCCATGATAAGGATAATTCATCCGTACGCTATAGGCGGGCGCTTGTTGGCGTAGTAGGCCTCGCCAAATGCGAGCCACGGCTTGTTCACCCAGTCGGGTATGATCATACAATAGGCCAATGTCTGCATTGCGTGTCTTGCCATGGAGTTCAGGCGTAAAACTATGTATCGATAGATGCAATACTTTAAGGCCCTGTTGAATGTGTGATTTGATTAAATTTTCAGTGGGTTCGCGAAACGGTCGATAATATCCATCGATCAGATGCTGTTTTTCGGATTCGGGTCGTTTTTTTGTAAACTCCGAGAAACAGTGTGCATGCGACAAGCTCCGGTTGCAATCAATGAGCAACCGGCTCACGCTAGCGTGCATGAAATCGCATGGGAATCGTTGACTCAAATGACAGGCTATATCAAATGCCCCTATATCGACGGCGCGGTGGGTTTGTAATATCGACTCGTGTCCATGAAATAAGCCACGATAAGCCGATGGCACCGTGTTGACTGCATGTTCACAACTGATCAGCAATGCAAAGGGTTTTATCATGATCATCCAAACGGTTGGTTCGTTAACAAACAGTCACCCAGTTGGCGATAGACGCGTGTTAGCGTGGCTCTCTTGTGCTCATTTTGGCATGCACGAAGGATACGCTCGCTTAAATTGCCGTATCGTAAAATATGCTCCAGTGCGCGTTGACTGGTGCTGGTTAAGTCAGGACTGACGCGCTCAATGAGCATGGACCACGCGTCGCGTGCGCTCATGCGTCGTTTGGGGAGCTGCCATTGTGTTAAGATCTCACTGTCGTCAATGAGCACGCTTAAACCGTCTTTGATGGTTCGATCATAAATTGATTTGAGGCGAAGCGTATCGCAGGGCCGTTCTAAATGCCGGTGTGACTGATGATGCCAGCTTTTGAGGATCGAATGAATGGCATGGGCGATGGCTATGTCGGCATTCACACACTCTTGAGAGTCAAGAATACGAATTTCAATGGCTTTTATGTCAAATTTAGGAATGGCGGCACGCGAGTTGAGCCACTCATGTTGCAATAGCCCTTTGGGGTCCAATGGGCTGATATCGCGATACATGGGCGATAAGATATGGTCTTGGTATTCTGCGGGTGACTCTATGAACTCAGGAATCACATCGCCGGTGATCGAGGGCACGCGTTGTTGATTTTTATCATAAAAGTAGAGGCGTGAATCCAATAATCCCGTCGCTCGTCCATCTAGAAAAGGTGAGCTGGCAGCCAGTGCCGGCAGCAGGGGCAAGATGAGCCGTACGGCGTTGTGTAATTGTGAAAACTCATCGTCATTGGAAAACGGTAAATTAATATGCATGCTTTGCAAGTTAGCCCAGCCATGCCCGCAACAGTTGAAAATGGAATCGTATTGTTGGTATATATCACGATTTCCATGCGGCCAACGTTTGGTTTCTGTCAGTGGATCCATCCAGGGGTGTGCGCCGGTCGGCAATAGTTGCAAATGATGGGCTTCTAATAAGGGTTGTAATGCTAAAATGGTTTCCTGAAATTGCATGCCAACAGGTGCTGTAACGGGTTTGGGCCCATTGTTTTTTAATTCAAGAACGTGCATGACCAGCTCGTTGCTGGCCGCAATCTCGCCCAGCACTACCTCGCTCGCTTCATGTCCAGCCAGGTGATTTAATATCACGTCACTTTTGGGCCGCACGTCCAAGGTGTCGCGGTCGACTAGCATGTATTCAATTTCTAATCCAAGCACTGAAAATAGCGTGTAATCAGACGTCATAACCATGATTCCTTCGTATGCGTTGTAAAAAAACGGACATGATTTGTTGGTAGAGCGCATCGCCCAAACATTGATCCTCAATGCCTGCATCAATGTTTGGGTTGTCATTGACTTCAATGACATAATGTTTGTCGTGAATGCTTTTAATATCGACACCATACAAGCCATTTCCAATTAAACGAGCGGCTTTTAAGGCGGTTTTTAATACGCCGTCAGGCACTTCGTTTAAGGGCACTGAGTCATTTTTTCCCTCCACTTCGTGTGTTGCATTCCAATTGTAAATTTGCCAATGGCCCTTGGCCATGTGATAACGAGAAGCAAAGAGGAGTTTATTATCCAGTACGCCAATACGCCAATCAAATGCGGTGGGAATGAAGGGTTGTATGAGGATTAAGTCAGAGGTTTTGAAAAATTTTTTCAAAGATTTATGTAAATCATCGGAGTCATTTAATTTAACCACACCTTGTGAAAAGGCACCATCTGGCTTTTTGATGACACAAGGAAACTCGATGGCAGGCAGGGTTTTGTCATGTTTGCTAATGAACACCGTTGTGGGGGTTAAGATTTGATGGCTGCGCATCAACTCTGCTAGGTAAACTTTGTTGGAGCATTTCACGATCGATTGAGGGTCATCCATGACCACCAGGTTTTCCTGAGCCGCACGGCGAGCAAATCGGTACGTGTAGTGATCAACGGATGTGGTGGCGCGGATAAACAGCGCATCATATTCAGCGATTGTTTTGTTATCGTGCTTATCAATAAAATCAACATTTAATCCCAACGCCTCACCTGCATTCACAAAGAAATCGAGCGCCTTGCGGTTGGATGGGGGATTGGGCTCTGTCGCATCAATCAGAATCGCTAAATCATGAAACCGTTGTTTTTTACGCCATTGGTGAAAGCGTTTTTTTGATAAATAATTTTCAGCGGCTTGTCGCATAAACGCGTCATGTTGAGGCGGGATGTCCGCTGGGGATAATACCGTCAGTTTTTTAATGGACCAGTGTTTCTTTCGTTCAAGTGTAAAGCGAAGGAGGGGCAAGGGAAATAATCCGTGTAATTTTTTGGAAAGAACGGAATATTTTTTTGCCATGTTCTGACCAAAATAGAGGCTTAAAATAAATTCAGATCCTTTGATATCCTGTAAACCATGTTGGATTTCTTCATCGATATCGTGCGAAATTTGTTTGGATAAACTGGCATTTAATACGTCTTGAATGTTGAGTATGGACGGGATTGCTTTATGCGCACGCGCTTGCGCTAGAAGGGAAACGTAGTAACCCGTGGTTTGATAATGATAGGACTGGCAAAGATTAATGACCCGCATGGATTTGCTTTCATGGTATTTATCATTGGCCAAGTAGTCGGATGCCTCAATAATGGATGCAGTCGGGCTTAAAAAATCCCAGTTTTCGGGGGTGTCCGTGATGACAATGGTTTCCATTTAAATCCCTTTTGGCTGAATGATGAGTAAATTGGCATCATAAGTAAAGACGCCCAGCATAATGGCATTAAGTAACCGTTGGCTGTTGACCGTGTAATAATGGTTGTTATGCGACAAAGAATGCTCGCGATGCGGATCGGCAACCACAATGTGCTTGTTGTCATCATCATATCCGCATAATACGACAAAATGACCACAGGGTGTGCCGCGAACATCATCGTAAAAAGAAATGCCTTCAGGTGTAAAATATTCACGTGCGCTGAAATATAGATACGTGGCACTGAGGCCGGTTAATATGGGCGTTTTAGTTTGAAAATAAGATCGAAGCAATGGCACACTGATGGTTCGAAAACGCACATCCCCACCCATCCGAAGGTATTGTTGATAGGCCATGCTGGTTTCAACAATGCCTGGCGCGTGCTTATATTCCATTTGTGCCTCTAATTTGGCACACAATTTTTCACGCGAAACGTTTCCTTTCGTAAACCAAGTGGGGTCGAACACGGTGAGATCATTGACATAGATCGTCGTATTGAAGCCTTGTTGCAAGGCATCTTTGCCCAGTAGCGGCGATAGCGTGCCGCCGGAGAGCGATCGCTCGATGCGACAGATGACGTCATCCAGATTAACATCTAAACCATAGTAATGATAAACGGCTTGTAGACACGTAGCGCCACAGGTTTCATCATTCGGTTGAGCATGCATTTTTATTTCAATCATGTGAAGCGGCCATCCATCTTTTGGAGTTTGAATGAAATAACATGCAAAAACACGCATGTCATTTCATTCAAATATAACGAGCTCGTCAACCGGATGCGCGGGCATTATTAAGGCTCGATGAGCTATTTTATTTGGACAGAAAAGTATGCGGTCCTGTACATGCTTCTTTGTTAAACTTCAGGTTAGAACGCAATGGGGTGTTTGTCAAATGAAGCACGTGGCGCTGATGGTTGTCATTTTATTTGATCAAGTGTACAATTGAAATCCGAAAATAAAGAGGGTTGTTGTTAATGAATCGATTATTAGTGCTTGCAGGGTTGTTAACGGTTTCAATGTCCCTTTTTGCTTTAAATTGTGGTCACTTGGCGATTAGAATTACGAATAATACAGGCTACACTTGCCAACTGCAAAATAAAACATTGTTTTATGGAATGCTTGTAAATGGCTTCGCCCCGATGACCATTCCGAGTGGCTCGACCACAGATGATTTTTATATGACACAAGACTCCATTGGTAATGGAATTCAACTGGGCTATCAATGCGGTACCAAGCACGTTAAATTTTATTCTTATCAAGAGTATTGCTACATAACAGCGGGTGATGTCGGTGGAGTGGCTGATTTATGGAATGAACTGACCATGACAAACCGGCCTGTCAAGGGGAATTATTGGGCTGGTTTGCCTGGGCGAATTTCCTGGGAAATTATAGAGTAACGAAAGCCCGTCACGATTTGTGTGGTCTCTAAATCTCGATGAGCTTATTATATTTGTACAGAAAAGAATGTTTATTTTTTATTTTGTTCAGGCGCGTTGCACTCGCTTGAACAAACAATATAAAAATCCTGATCTTCTGTGGCAATCCGTTGTTGACGTTCAACAAATGCAAATCCTTTACCAAGCTCTAGCAAAAATTGTTGAAGATTGTTTATGAGGCCTTGTTCAAGTTCAGTTTCAACCACTGGTTGGTAAGGTAAATTTAGAAAATCTAAAATATAAGGATCACTCAAGTAATTTTTGGCGTCAATTTGTAATGGTTTTGTATGTTTTTCCGCTTCTTGGATGACAGGGGATTTATCTTTGTTCATGAGTAAACGATCATAATAAAGCTTATCAATTTGGCGATCTAAAGCCCTAACAGTCAATGCATTTGAGTATACCATTCACGTGCTTTAGAGTTTTGAACCCGTAATAAAATACGATAATGCGTCCATGTCAATTTGGTACTCACTGAGTGCCAAATTGAGTTTTGTAAGTAAAAAGCTCGCATATTCAATAACCGGCAGTCACATCGTTTGTCATTCTATCCTTTTTAAGTTTTTAAACAAAACGTTTGATTCTAGCCAACCTTATAATGAATGACCGAGACCAGCCTTTTTAAGGCTAACTCTGATGCGATCTTAATGAATGGTTGATTTTGTGTTATCTTGATATCTGACGAAACATCATCAAAGGAGTCATCTGATGGAACGAGGTGAAGCGGTGCCTTCCGTGCAATTTAAAGCAACCGGTGGGGTCAATACCACGTTTGAACGTTATCATGGCCAATGGCTGGTGATTTATTTTTACCCTAAAGACGCGACCCCAGGCTGTACGACAGAAGGTTGCGACTTTCGCGATCATGATAAAGATTTTTCGTATCTGAATGCCGTTGTTTTTGGCGTTTCACGAGACACCCTTGCTTCGCATGAAAAATTCAAATTACAACAACAATTTCCATTTGAATTGATCAGTGACCCAGATGAAACGCTTTGTCAGCCATTTGATGTGATGAAGATGAAATCCATGTATGGAAAGCAGGTGAGAGGCATTGAACGCAGCACGTTTATTATCGATCCCCAAGGCATCGTAAGGCATGTTTGGCGTAATGTGAAGGTGAGGGAGCATGTGAAGGACGTTTTGGTGGTATTAACATCACTGGCATCATGCTTTTCTGTCCAAACTTCAAAATAATGAGAGAATATTATGTGGACTGATCGTCGCTCAGGCCAAGCGCATCAACGAGGCAGTCAAGATCATCGCGATCCGTATGAGCGCGATCGCACGCGCGTGATCCATTGCCCCGCATTTCGGCGATTGCAGAGAAAAACCCAAATTTTAGGCACAGATGAGGGCGATTTTCATCGAACGCGCTTAACCCACTCGTTGGAAGTGGCCTCCATTGGCTGCAGTATCGCCCGTCATTTTACCTTGGCTCATGCGCCACATGCACTGTCTGGTTTGCTGCCCAATGAAGATCTCATGAGCGTGATCTGCTTGTTGCATGACATTGGTCACCCACCGTTTGGACATGGTGGTGAAGTGGCCTTGAATTATATGATGCGAGAGCACGGTGGCTTTGAGGGCAATGCACAAACCTTGCGTTTATTAACCAAAGTCGAGACCAGTTATGGTCGCTTCGGGCTTGATTTAACACGCCGTGCCTTGCTGGGCGTGTTGAAATATCCGGTGCCACTCTCTCAAGTGGTGATGACCCAACGGCCCATCGTTCAAGAATCGTTTAATCGCACCATCCGCATCAATGACTGGTTGCCGCCGAAAGGGTATTTTGATTGCGAACAACCTGAAATGGATTGGCTGCTCGGTGCATTTAGCCCGAGTGACCGCGATCTGTTTCAAACATTGGCTACTCTACCGACGACTCGTACCCATGGAAAATCAGCGTATCATGCCTTTGATTGCTCCATCATGGACATTGCGGATGATATTGCTTACGGTGTTCACGATCTAGAAGATGCAATTCATTTGCGTTTGATTCAGCGCATGCATTTAGATACGCCGGCTTTTCGGCAGTTATTGTCGGCCACGGCACTGGCTCAAAATCAGGATCAATTACTGGATTTGTTATTCGATTCGGCATTACACGCTCGAAAGCAGGCCATTGGTGAGATGGTCAATTACTTCATCACGGCCACGGATGTTCAAATCATGCATGACGCGTTTGAGCATCGCTTATTAAAATACAATCTGATGTTATTGCCAGAAGCCATGGCATTATTGAATCATTTGATGCAATGCGTGTATCGCTACGTCATTGATTCCCAAGAGGCGCGTACATTTGAGTATGGCGGACAGACCGTCGTGCAGCGCTTGTTTGAAGCCATCAGTTCCAATCCCGGCAGTTTATTGGATAATAAAAACAGGGCGTTGTTTCGTGAGGCGGATGACGAACAGGCGGCTCGCCGCGTGGTGTGCGACTACATTGCCAATATGACCGATGAGTATGCGTATCGCATGCATGAGCGGTTGTTTGGGTTTAACACGCGGACTATTTTTGAGCGATTGTGATTCGTAATCAATAGGCCGGGGGTTCGATTCCTCTCAACGGCACCATATGTGGTAAGGGTTGTAGCGATTTTAGTTAAAGTTAGAAATTCTCATGTAGAAGCAATGTAGAGTTTTGGATGGTGTATTTCAAAGAAAAACGGGGTCTTTCGGACTATTGCGTCAGTGATATTTGTGTGTGATGATCGGTAATTGTACATTTCATCTAAAGCGACTATGAAAATCCGAGCAACTGAAGAACGAGACTGGATGATCTTAAAAGAAACTCGACTCGCAGCTCTTCTTGATACCCCAACGGCATTCGGTGTAAGTTACCAAACAGCTATCACGAATAGTGACGAACAATGGAAACAACGTGCATCCTCCGAAGCTCACCCCAAATTTTGGTTGGCATTCAAGGATGATAAAGCAATAGGAATGATTGGTGCTGGTGTGGATCAAAC
>JAOAUO010000119.1 GCA_030157565.1 Legionellaceae bacterium | reverse complement strand
ATGTTGGAGCATTAGATGGGGGTTCTTGAGCGGAAGAAGAGACTCGTGGTGTCTGTGCAATGGCTGCCGAGGGAGCCGTTTCAAGATCAGTCACGCTCGGTTTTATCGAAGGAGCGGATGGTATTGTTTCGGTCGTCAACACGGTATTGACTGCTTGATAGGCTAGAACGGGGTTAGTTGGTTTGGATGCCGGCTTGAAAGTATACATCCGTAGCAGAGTCATTTCAAAACCAATGGCCATAGTAGGGGCCAGGGGCATATCTTGTGTGCCTTTCAGCGCAATTTGATAAAACAGTTGCGCGTCTTCCGGGGTTAGTTGTTTGCTTAATGCGTTCACTTCCGATGACGGATTAATGAAAGGGTGGGTTCCAGGGATGGTTTGAGTGACGCTGATTTCATGCAAGTAGTTTAATATTTCATCCAACACATGACGAAAGTGCCCCCCTTCATCACCGATTTTTCGACTAATGGTGATGAGTTTTTCGGGAGATAGCTCAGCCAAGGCATTTAATAATTGCAACGCATAGTTTTGTTGCGTATATCCTAAGCAATTATTGACGTCATGCGCATTTAAATGGTTACCACACGCGGCAATAGCCTGATCCAGTAAGCTCAGCGCGTCCCGCATACTACCACGAGCAGCGGTGGCCAATAATGTAACTGCGTCCAAATCGTAGGCTAATTTTTCATCATCTAGAATGCGTTCTAATTGTTGAGCAATAATCGGTGTTTGTATGTGTTTTAAGTTGAATTGAAGGCAACGCGATAAAATGGTAACGGGTAATTTTTGTGGGTCAGTGGTCGCAAGAAGAAATTTCACATGAGCGGGTGGTTCCTCTAACGTTTTAAGCAGCGCATTGAAGCTATGTTGCGACAGCATATGCACTTCATCAATTAAATAAATTTTAAAGCGCCCACAAGTGGGAGTATATTGTACGTTTTCCAGAATTTCTCGGGTATCTTCCACGCGTGTTTTTGACGCACCATCAATCTCAATGAGATCAATAAATCGACCTTGCTCGATGGCGACGCAAGCGTCGCATTCTAAACACGGCTCGGATCGAATACCTTGTTCGCAATTCAGTGCTTTTGCTAATAGGCGAGCAATACTCGTTTTCCCAACACCACGGGTTCCTGTAAACAAATAGGCATGATGAAGGCGTTGTTGGTTGAGTGAGTTGATGAGCGTTTGATTAATGTGGTCTTGACCAACCAATTGAGAAAATGTGCGTGGGCGCCATTTACGCGCGAGTGCAATATAGCTCATAAGAGAGTTCACTGATTGGGCGGCAGCTCTAAAAGCCACACCTCGACGCTCGAATCAATTATTACCGCTGCTCCCTTCCAGGCCTGACGGGGTTCATAATCTATCGTCGTGAGAGGACCCATAGAGCCACCATAGTTTGAACGAACGAGGTTAACAAAAAACAAAGGGAATAGCTAGCGTCTATTCGAATTTAATCAGCTATTTAAATGGACGTCTGAGTATTGGGTATTTCATCTTATGGTGTCGCTCATGGTCGGTGCAAGTCTGTGGAGCTGGTTTCAAGGGAGAAAGGAGGAGGTGAGCTCGTTTGTATACATATAAGGTATAAAATGAGGTTTTGTACGTAGAATCCCTGTCGCGGTAAATAATTTTAAAGAAAAGTGAAGAAAGTGTTTGACACGGCCAGCCAAATCAGTAGAAT
>JAOAUO010000118.1 GCA_030157565.1 Legionellaceae bacterium | reverse complement strand
CTTTAGATAATTTTCAGATGTCTTTTTTTAAGCACACGTGCGGTAGCCCTGCAAACAGACTTGACCGTACGCCGTCATTGTTTTGCAATCAACAAACTATCCAGTGCCAGTTCATTCGGAACGATGATTGAAAGTGCGGTCATGATTCACCTCAATAGGCAATGTATCGATATTAAAAAATATATCATCATTGATGTGGCTTTCAATGCTCATCAACGAAACGTCCTCCAAATTAATAGATAAGGGAGTATACCTGACTACATATCCATATACAAACAGACCTGACCCCCTGTTCGCTTCACAGGATCTCTGAAGGTAGCCCAATGGTAATTGACTAATATAAGACGGGACAAAACGAATGGTTGGGACCTATATTCTTTGAGACGTTACACCGGGAGTCTTCGCGCCACTGTTTCCAGTGACTCGTTTAACCGCCAGCATTTTTGCATAGTGAGAATGCGTGAGCACCCATTGCAATGCTTTGGCTTTGCCATAGCGTTTTTCTTTAACCGCCTTAGCGATACGCATTTGTAGTCGTTTGACCTCCGATTGAGCTTTCTGCCAATTTATGGCTTTCCAGTCTCTTCTTTCGTTGGCTGAGGGTGCACCCGTTAATTTCTTAACAGTCATTTGCTTTCCTTCATTAGAATGATTCTACAAACTCTTTCGCTATCAAAGACCAACTAGACGTCAGCCCACTTTCGTGTCGAATGACGTTGAAATTCGTATCCGTACCGTTACAGTATGGCATTCGCTTCTTCTAGCCTCCCACACCGGCCAAGCTATCGTTTGGTATTACTACCTCACTACCTGTTTTCAGGAGCCTGTCCGGGTTGCCACGTTCCCCATTGAGAGTTTATCGGGTTAGGTGCCCACTTTCGACCGGGAGGTCATGTTGACCACGAGATGGAATCTATTAATCCATCTCCGACCTCCATTACCGTTTTGGTTCAAGTGTAATCAGTCATTTTCACTTGTTGGTCATGACGATCTTTATCATGGATTTACTTACGTTCACCATACCGATTCGCTAGCACTTACCCGGTTATGACTACCAGGAAGGTCGTCCTCTCACGATTCTTACCCCAGAGAGATTTAACTCTCCTTTGTTACGTTGTCAGATCAGCTCTTTATTCATGATCCTAGCGTCGTTTGGTGGTACAAACGGTCTGTTCACCTTCCGTGGGTTGACAGACAACTACTCAATGCGACCTCGTGTCGCACAACAGACTTGACCCCCTTGCTTACATCCATGAAATTATTTAATGATGTGTGGCACGCAGTGCCTGCGGTGCTAATGGGTGACCCCTTGCCATGCTTATGTTCATGCTTTTCTGTTTGACAAATAACATTCTATTACTACAATTTAGTTAAGATCACACACGATTCTTTTAATTAGGGAGTTGTCATGGCAAATATAATGATTCAAAAGGAAAAAAGTGATATTGCACAGCTGCTCAAGGATATTGATAAAAATATTCAAGAAAAAAAATACCAAGGAGCAGAAAAATCAATTGATGCGCTTGAAGGAAGGATTACTGCCCTTAATTCTGCTAAGGACTCGAGCCGCTTCAAGACAGCGTTGGATAAGTTGAGGGATCAATTGAATGAACATAAAAAGAACGACGCGGTCACCGTTTCGCCAGCTTTGGTACATCAACCATCACAGACAGCAATAACGGAGGCTTCTGTTAAAATTGATTCGCCCCCCGTTGAGCCAACCATATCACAAACGACGGCCCCGGTCACCGTTTTGCCCCCCGTCATTGCGAGCATCAGCGAAAGTGCTCCAGGCACGATGACTGAGCCCGAAACGGCTACTTCAGAATTACCGCTATTTAGCAACAAAGATAGTGATGAGGCTATCAATTTTCTTAACAGCTCTGCAGGTAAAAATTCTGTATCCGCCATTACGCAGAATATATTCAATTTTGATAACGTAGTTAACCTCATCAAGGCTCTCAATAAACGTGAAAAACCCGTTAAAAATGACATGATTACTGACTCCGACTTAATGATAGGCGACGTGCTTACAGACACAGCAATAGACAAGATGCGTTCAGGCGAATTAAAAATCGACGACTTAATTTCTCAGGTGGAAAATAGGGCCACAAGTGAAATTTTAGACATTGTAAATTCGCCTGAAACGAACCAAAACATAGGTCAGTCATCGTATTCAATCAGTGAACGATTGAGCGATACTGAATTAACTGCTTCGCAAAAAAATGATCGGAAGAAAGTGATTGACCTAAGAAAAGTTAAAATTGAAACAGATATAAAGGAAATTGAAGAGCGGATAAACAGTCATGGTGTCGAGGGTGCCGCATCAAAGGAAAAGGATCCAGAATATTATCAATCATCAATTGGATACCTTGAATATCTAATTCCAAGCCTTGCTAGCTCTTTCCGTACCCTTGAAAAAACATTTCCTGAAGATAAAGACAAAAATGCTGCGGTTATGTCAAAATATAATACAGAATTGGAAACGCTGAAAGATAGAGTGAGGCACTTAGAAACCGCCCCCGCTAAAGAGGAAATTGGAACGGCTATAGAGAAAATGCAGATGCAGCTCAGCAATTATAACTTAGCAAGTACAACATTCGAGGGACAAGATTATCAATCGTCGATTAAACACCTTGAAAATCTGATTTCATATCTTACTGATACTTTCAATGCGTATAAGAGGTCGTTTGCTGATACAAAAGGCGATAATCAGAAAAATGATATGATTTTGTTACAATATAAGACGGAACTGGAACAGTTGAAAGGTCAGCTGAAGCGCTTAGAAACCGTCGACGCTATAGAACAACCGATTAAAACGGTTAATGCAATCAAACGTCAAATGAGTCTTGCAATAGAAAAGACGCAAGAAATGATAAGCAGCCATAAATTGGACGACGCAGGAGAATCCATTTCTGAACTTGGCAGGATGCGTGAAACTCTTGATACCGCTTTCAAGGATCATCAGAACATATTTCCTAACAAAAACGATAATGGAAACGTTCTCGCAACATATGATTTAGAAATTAAAGCCCTACAAACTCTTTATTCGATCCAAATGAACGAAGATGAAATTCAAAATATTGAAGATGAAATTCAAAATATTGAAGATGAAATTCAAAATATTATTTATAAAACAGAACAGTTTATAAAAAATAAGGCTTGGGATGACGCAAAAGATTCACTTGATGATGTTAAAGAGAGTATTGGAAAGCTTGCCAGTATTATCAGTGAAAATGATCCATCAAAATATAATAAGGATTTGAAAATCCTGGAAGAATCGGTAAAGACATTAGAAGATGATCTCAATCGAAAAGAGCTATCATCCATGCAAGACAAAATAAAAAAAGATATAGAAGAAACGAAAGCTAATATAATTAATTTTGAACTCGATGATTCAAAAAAATTAATTGAATCCATTAAAGCGGATATTGATAAATTCAATAAATTTAAAACAATTTATCTTGATGAAAAAATAAAAGAAGCGTCTAATCTGCCGACTAAGTACGGCCTGATTAAGATGTCTAAAGATCCAGGAGAAATGAGTGCGGAGGTCCTAAACGACTCATTAAAGGGTAAGCCCTGTTTTGCCTTATTTGACTCAACAGTTTATTATATTGATAAAAATGGCAATAAAACAGCGTCAAAGACAAAGGTATCATCGAACAGTGAATTTTCTAAGATATTCAGCTCGAGTGCAGATACTGTTAAAGAGGCATTAACCGGGGATTTAGAAAAGATAAAATCTCTGAAGGACCTCGAAGTGCTGACAACAGAGACATGTAGTATACTTGAAATTGAGAAAGCCTATCATCGAGATAAAGAAATCGAAGGCTATAAAGCTGAAGTAGACAAACTGGCTGAGGATGAGCGGCTTCTCCGCAAAGATGTAGATGATACCCTTGTCGCTCTAAAGCAGATCAATAAAGACAAACCGGACGAAGAAAAGAAAACTCTTGAGGGATTAATTAGTACTCTAGAAAGAATTCAGAACGCCTCGATAGAGAAGAAGGATATATGGCTGAAGTACGCAAAGATCATCGTTAAAGCATCGGAGATTAGTAGTGACTTAAAAGAGAAGAATAAAACTCAGAATAACCATAGAATTACCGATTTCATTAAGGAGCTGGATAGTAACATCACGAATTTATGCAAAGCAAACACTCTTAATGACATAAAAGCGAACACGGCTGGATTAGGCGGTTTACTCCAAAAATCAGAAGAACAATTTAAAAATGAAACTGGTTTTTGGTCTTTTATTCCGAATATATTGAATGTGCTATATACAGCCGTTATGGATTTATATGAGTACTGTACTGCAACAAAATGTGATAGAGAGAATTGGACGAGCAAGCCTACAACACTGGTTATATTTGAGGCGGCTGTTTATGAAAAGAACGAAAAAAATTCCGTGAAAACTAGTCTGCTGAAGGAACAACTAAACGCCATGAGGGATGCCAATATAGAAGATAATACGCTACCAAAGCCGGGCAAAAAATAACTGGGGGCCTGTCGACCAAAGCCCCTTCGGGGTTTCGGGGGCTTTTTTATAGACAGACCCGGGAAGGGGCCCCGACGGCCTTCCATTCCTTCATTGGGCAAGCGAAATGCGTGTTTTAGCCCTTTGTCATTGGAATGCCCTGATTTGCCTAGCTGCATGTCGGATGGTGGAACCGTTGATGAGGCCATCGCCAGCCTTTGCAAGCGTTAGCGAAACAATCTAAACCGATTTACAATTGAACATCCGAACTGGATTGCTTCGCTAACGCTCGCAAAGACGGTATTTTAAACCAACTGAATACAATTCAATTACATATGTTTTCTAACCCTACCAAATGGCTTTCAATTTATTCAGCGAACCGGTGCGTAGCATCATCATGCTCTCACCTTTGCCTTCCCATAACGCAATGGATGCCACGCTCACCCCCACCAATCGGGCAAATGCCTGCTGGGTTAATTGAAGTTGGGTGCGCTTTTCTAAAATGGCGTGCCCTGTCAAGCGCTCTGGGACATGCGCGGAGGGCTTGTTGAACGCGACAGGCGCCGCATCGATTGTGGGCTCATCGGAGGTTGTTTCAAAGTCAAACAAACCCATCAAATCCGCATCGTCCAATCGTTTCCTATTGCCCGACCGGGTTGAAGTGACCTCTTGCACGGCTTGGTTCACATCCATCAGTTCTTCAAAATTCACACCGCGCAACTTAAACAATTGCGCAGGATCGGCATCCAGGCGTGAGCCCACGCCATACAGCACGGCCGCCACGTGTTTACACATCACGGCGCCATCCGGGCAATCGCAGTGTAACGTCAAATCAGGTGATAAAGGAAATAAGCCCCGCTTTGGGTCACACACCACATCCATGACGCCGGTTGATAAGGTGCCGGACAAGAAATCCAGTAACGAGCTGATTTTGCCCATGCACGTGTTTTTAATCACATGCCATTTTTCATGCACCAGTGGTTTAATGGAGATGGTGATGTTGTAAATGGAGCTGCCTGATACCATGGCTTTGACTTGGCCCTGATTGATTTCAAGGTGACAAACCGAGCCATTGCGCACATACGTTCGACCGCGGGGCAGTCGATTGCCGTGGTCACAAAACGACTCCATGTGGTCACACCACGCTTTGCCCCAGAACGTGCGTGCAATCGTGCGGCCTTGAATTTCGATGGGCTGAATTGCGTGCCCTTTCTTTTTTAATTGGTTCATTTTAGTAGCCGCAGTGGCACGTCGTTTGGCAACAGGAACATAAGGTGCCCATCTCATATTGAAATCTCCTCATCCATCACTTGATTGATGTCCAACCGCACTAAATCCAATAATTGTTGATCATTCATTTCAGTCAACAAGGCTTCTCCATTCCTTTGCAACACATCGGATGCCAGGGATGCTTTTTCCGTCATGAGCTGATCTATTTTTTCTTCAATCGTGCCTTTGCATATCATTTTATGCACCAGCACATTGCGTTTTTGCCCAATGCGAAAAGC
This sequence comes from Legionellaceae bacterium, assembly GCA_030157565.1. Classification (GTDB taxonomy): domain Bacteria; phylum Pseudomonadota; class Gammaproteobacteria; order Legionellales; family Legionellaceae; genus DDPF01. The sequence continues at coordinate 2,680 of JAOAUO010000118.1, read as the reverse complement.
GCGATCGGTGGCTTGATTTTCAACCGCCGGATTCCACCAACGGTCAAAATGAATCACATGGCTGGCGGCGGTTAAATTGAGCCCCGTGCCCCCGGCTTTCAACGACAAGACAAAAAAAGGCGGGCCTTGTTCATCTTGAAATTGGTCAACCCATTGTTTTCGTTTGGCAACCGGGGTTCCTCCGTGCAAGACCAAGCCTGGTGTGCCAAAGCGTTTTTCTAAAAAAGCGGCAATGGGTACGGTCATTTCTCGATATTGGGTGAAAATCAACACTTTTTCCTGCCTTATCGCGATTTCATCACACAGATAAGCCAAGCGCTCAAATTTTCCACTGCGGCTTTCATGATAATCCTTATCGCCCAGCAATTGCCCCGGATGATTGCAGATTTGTTTAAAGCGCGTCAAATAAGCCAAAACAAGCCCCTTTCGCTGAATCCCCTCTTGCGTGGATTCCAACGCGCGCGCCATGTCATGCACTGATTGGGTATACAGCTTCAGTTGCTCTTGGGTGAGGGCACACCAGGCGTTCATTTCGGTTTTATCGGGTAAATCCGAAATAATTGATCGGTCGGTTTTCAATCGCCTTAACAGATAAGGCTGAACCAACTGTCGAAGTGGCGCATAAGAGGCATGCTCGTTGCGCTCAATCGATTGGATAAATTGTTTAAACCGGGTGCTAGTGCCTAATAATCCGGGGCAAATAAAATCATACAACGACCATAAATCGCCTAAACGATTTTCGATAGGCGTGCCCGTTAATGCGATTTTGGCATGCCCTTTTAACTGTTTCGTGCATTTGGTTTGTTCGGACGCCGGATTTTTAATAGCCTGAGCTTCATCGAGAATCACCAAGTGCCAATCCGTTTCGGTTAACCAAGGCTGGCGTTGCAACATGCCGTACGTGGTCACCACCAGATCGTACTCACCCAGCGTTTGCTCTGCATGGGCTGAAAGATGCTCTAAATCTTTGCGGTTTAATTCCGATCCATGAATAAACAGCGCGTTGAGTGAGGGGGCAAACCGTTGAATTTCAGCCTTCCAATTGCCTAACAGGGACGCCGGCAAAACCAGGAGACTCGGCTGATTCACCTGCTTGTTCTTTTGAATCAGCAGCAAAGCAATCACTTGAATGGTTTTTCCAAGGCCCATGTCATCCGCAAGGCATGCGCCTAAACCCAGTTCAGTGAGGCAATTCAACCAATTCACACCCACGGCTTGATAAGGCCTTAATGTGGCTTTTAATGCATGACCCACGTCTTTCGTTTGAATGGTTTCGGGATGGCGCATGTGCGCCAACAGGGCTGCCAATGCCTCATTGGATTCAACCGTGGACCATTCATGCACCGCCGTGGACGATTCCGTATCGGTCAAATCACGACCCACCCCCGCTAATAACCGCATGCCTTCAATAAAAGACAGCCCACTACCCGCTTTCTTTTGTACAGACTGCCAATGGTCCAATGCTTGCTGTAATTTCTCTCGATCCAGTTCAACATATTGACCGCGCAACAGGATGAGCCCGGTTTCGGATTGATCAATCGCATCCAATTCCTCACGGCTCAGCGGCTCGCCATCTATTGCGACTGTGACACTGAAATTTAATAACGAATCCGCGGATAACAGCGTATTCGTTTTGCCGCCAATATTGACTTGCACGCGCGGTTTTAAACGCTTCTGCCACCAATTAGGGCTTTTCACAACCAAGCCTGCGGCTTCCAGCTGAGGAATGGATTGAAGCAATTGATACGCCTCCGCAGGCGTCCAGGCCAGGGGATGATAAATGTCATGGCTATCTAATACGTCACGCACCCAATCACAATGCAGTGCCGCGTCGTGGATGGGTTTTAACAGGTTATACAACGCCCGTTTATCCGTATTCCCTGCCGACTGTTGCAAGGCGTGGCGAAGCGGCTTGTGTTGCACTTCAGACGAACCGGTGAGGCTTGCGGCATAGGTTGCGATAAACGCAAATGGGTAATCAGGGTCTTGCTTGTTTTCAGCCAAATGAAAACACACGCGCCCTACTTGTTGCCACGCGGGCAGGTCATTTTGTAGAAACCCTGCAATGCCGTTTTCCTGAGCCGCAATCCGCTCACGACAAAAAGCATCAAAGGATGACCAAATCGATGCCAATAGAGCGGTGGTCGCATATTCACTGCCTGGAACAGGCGGTATGTTTAGCAACCATTCATGAAGCATGGCTTCCTTGGGTGGTGAAATCACATCCACCGTTTGGTACGCGTGGGATGCATGATGGCAGAGCGCATTGACATACAGGGCGATATAATTTCGCCAATATTTCATCGCTAAAGACCAACGGTTATCCATTTTTGAAGCGAGCAATTGCAACAAGCCGTGTTCTGGGGATTTCAAAAAAGCCTGGATCACATCCGCGTCATGAACATTGGCATGGGCATTCGCTGCATCCGGCATCAGCCAGGCGATATGCAATGATCCGGATGGCGTTAGAATTAACTGGGCCATTGATTTAATTTCATTCATCACAATGCGCTATTTTTTTAATACTCAAGAACATGCAGTATAACATCCTTGTTGGGGGCTTGGACAAAACAACATGCAAAATTTTGTCCAAGGTCCAAATCATTCACATCGACGTTTTAACGCATTGGAGTTTGGACAAAACGACATGCAAAAACACGCATGTCATTTCGTCCAAATA
>JAOAUO010000117.1 GCA_030157565.1 Legionellaceae bacterium | reverse complement strand
GCTTTCGTTCACCCCTGTTAGCCGCGTAGCGGATAATAGGGGTGAGCAGTTACAATAAATTTAAAGCAAGCAGAGCTCCACACGCCAATATAGCGGCTGGCATGCCGAATGTATCAGAAATAATAATGGGAGCCCTGACGTTGTGTAATGACGAGCAGGAAATGCGCATGTTGGCCGACGCTGATTATGCGCTAGATATTGATTTAAGCCAATTTAGTATGCTTGAGTTTGATAAAATGCCTGAATTAATCGAACTGGGTTATCAAGCTGCTATGGATAAATTTTCTAAAGCGCCTTGGAACCAGCTGATTCCCAGAGAATAACGTCGGTTTATTGCCTCAATATAGCCATGATCTTGGTTGCTATAACGCGATCGCCCGCCTCAAAACGGTACCCATCTGACCAATGACGCAGCCACTTCATCGATCAATCCTTCTATAAGTGAGCGCCACGCATTGTGCGGTTCATGCATTTCGGTCAGCGAACGCGTATACAAATTAATCATGGCCGGCACCAAAGAGTATCAAGAATAACGATTTAGAGAGTGGACAAAACATCATGCAAAAAACTGCATGTCGTTTCGTCCAAAGAAATATTACGTAGTATCCTTGATCTTTTGAAAAAAACATTTACACTCTGTTTTTTTAGACCACTCGGAAATGATTGTGCCTTCGAATCCATTGCTCCGCGTTGAACAAACGTTACATCAAATGAATACTGGAATTGCATTCCTTCGTCAGAACAGGCACGCGCCAGCCACGCGTGAAGCGGCGACCGCACTCATTGCGGATATAACCCAGGTCATTAGTCAATCCATCCAATCCGGATTAAATGCAAGTGCTAGCAATGAAGATAAAAAGAATTTTCTAAAAAAATTAGCCTTAAGAGTCCATCCGGATAGGCTGATTGACCCTAAAAATAGCACGTTAAGCACGAATTTAGCCCCGGTCACCATCGGGGGAGAGAGCATTATACTGATTAATCTCCCACAAACGATCTTGAATGCAATACAGATTGAACAAGAGGAACCTGTTTCTACATTATACACACGGATAGCGGACGCAGCGACCCGACTCTATCATCAAATCATGCATGAATATCATCGCTATCCGGAGCCATGGAAGGATTATATCCAGAATTTTTATTTGGTTATGACTGAGGCTAAGAATAATGGGTACATCTGTTATCTTTTTCCACTTTTTTTTCCTGATGTATTGACGAGCACGCTCGATATAATTTTTTCTGCCTGGCTTATTTTTGTACTAACACGGTTCTTGCTGCAGTATCTTTATGCAAATGAAGCGCAGCGCACGGCACTCTATCATTTAGGAATCACGCCATTCACCACCCGATCATTCGCGTTGATCTATGAGATTTTGTATGACAAATTGACTGCGCCCTTTTCGGCGGATGCAAGCTACCTAGAGATGGGTTTGTCAATACTCTTACGTTTATGCCAAGCGATCGTTGCACCTATATTTTTAATGGCAGCGGCTGGCGAATGGTTATTTTTTAATGCGATGATGATCTTGTATTTACCGATGCTAGCGATCATTGATTTAAGTCTCGCTCTTTTGATCAATACTCCTTTATATGCAATGGATCTGTTTAATGCTGGGGTTTCTTATTGGAATGCGTCGGCGACTGCTGTGCCTGTGCAGGAGCCCGTCGTGACTACTGCACCCTCTCCTCCTGCCCGCAATCACGCTCGATTTTTTGCAGAACAAATGCCTGTGCAGCAAGCAGCCAATCATGATGAGGTCGAGCCATATCACAATCTAATGGGCATTGATTAGGATCGAGCCCGGCATACCTTCCGTTTCTTGTTTGGACATTGGACAAAAGAACATAAAACAATACGCGTGTCCTTCTGCCCATGATAATGAGTTCATGGGCATAGAGAACGCTTAGCGTATTAAATCGAGGGTTTGCGATAGTGAGTAAACAGACTCATACTCTCGACATAATAGACGGCGCTATCTAAAGATTGATGCGCTGATTATATTTGGACGAAATAACATGCGAATTTTGTATTTGATTTCGTCCAAAACTCAATTCCTCACGCCAAACATTGCCTCACCATCGCCATGATCTCGATTGCTATAGTGGGATCATCGGCCTCAAAACGGTACCCATCTGACCAGTGACGTAGCCACGTCAATTGGCGCTTCGCCAATTGACGTGTCGCGGCAATGCCTTTTTCGCAAAAGGTGGCTTCGTTATATTCGTCGTGCAAATACTCAAAAGCTTGCCGGTAGCCCACACAGCGCATCGCAGGATGTGTACAGGTGAGCTGTGGCCATTGTTTCAATAAGCCCGCCACTTCATCGATCAATCCTTCAGCTAGCATCTGTGTAAAACGCGATTCAATGCGTGCATGCAGCCATGACCGGTCCCTCGGCAGCAGCATCAGATTAACAAAATGATACGGTGCAGGCTGGGTTCCATCGCTTAAACAAGCAGACAGCGATTGTCCGGTGATGGCATGCACCTCCAGCGCGCGATAAATGCGTTGCGTGTCATTTGCATGGATTCTAGCGGCAGACATCGGATCCAGTTGCGCCAATCGAGCGTGCATGAATGCCAAACCGTGCTTATTTTCTTCATCTAAAAGCATCGCGCGAATGCTCGCATCGGCTTCCGGCAAAAGAGACAGCCCTTCTTGCAGGGCGCGAAAATACATCATGGTGCCCCCCACCAGGAGCGGTATCCTCCCTTTTGCCAAAATCGCATCGCAAAGTCGGCTGGCATCCGTACAAAATTGAGCGGCAGAATAACGATCGGGTGGATCGATAATATCGACTAAATGATGCGGCGCACGTGCCAACGTTTCGTGATCGGGTTTAGCCGTACCGATGTTCATCCCACGGTAGATCAATGCAGAATCCATGTTGATGATTTCACACGGGAAATGCGCAAGCAATTCACAGGCCAATGCCGTTTTCCCACTGGCGGTCGGACCCATTAAACAAAAAACAGGATTAGTCATGCAACAGGCCTCGGCAGGTCATCATATCCAACGGTCGGGATATGCGTTTGAGAAGAGCCGGATCGTCCTGTAAATAAGCCGTCAGCTCTCTTTTTTCATCGTGATTTAATTGATTTGCATCAAACGACTGGCACGCAATGAACACGTCCAACAAATCGGGCAGCGTCAGTGACACCTGATTTAACTGATCAAGAAATTTAACGATGTCCAACATCGGGAACGCTTGTGGAATCGTGCGCACCATCAGGCAGGATTCACTCAAAAAATTCGCTTGAATGCCCAATTGAATTAAAATCGGCAATGCGCTATCGATGTGAGCATGCGTCACGGCATCGGTGGCGTAGCGCACGGGCAGCAACAGTGGACGCGACGCCAGGGGATAAGTGAGCGCCACGCATTGTCTAGATAAATGATGCTGCTGGAGGCGTTCCGCGTCCAACAAATAAGGCTCATCCAACACCCTCACCACAACAAACACAGGATTTAATACCAGCCATGGCGAGCCTGAAGGGTACATCGGCATGATGTTCCGTTGAACAGGAACAAGTGCTTCTTTCAGGTCATCCCCACGTCTGGTTGGCGAATGGATTGAATACACGGGCTGCGGTTCATGCATTTCGGTCAGCGACGCAGGAGCAGACGCTGGCGTGTCCATGGGGGCAGCGATTCCCGGCTGGCACGATGCCAATGCACGCTGAATTTGTGACGTCATTAAATCATGCACGAGTCGAGGCTGTTGAAACCGCACTTCATGTTTGGTGGGATGCACATTCACATCCACTTCACCGGGCGGGATGGTTAAATACAAGACGCAGGCCGGGTGGCGCCCAGGGTGCAATAGGCCATCATACGCTTGTTTCATGGCATGATTTAACAGCTTGTCTTTGACCATGCGCTGATTGATGTAAATCCATTGTTTATCATTCTGACTACGCTGGTAGTTCGGCCCGCTGATCCACCCCTGCAAGCGCATCCCCGCACGTTCAATATCCAAATGAATGGCTTCATCCGTGAAGGTTTTGCCTAACAATTTTCGAATGCGAAGCCATGCTGTTTTTTCACACCGTGCAATCGGCAGAATCAAGGTGGGCTTGTCATTGTGTATCAAGGTCAACGCGAATGCTGGGGCGCTTAATGCAAATCGTTTGACCACCGCTTCAATGGCTTGATATTCCCGAAGGGGTGATTTTAGAAATTTTTTCCGAACAGGCGCATTATAAAACAAATCTCGCACATCAATCGTCGTGCCTCGGCTGCGCGCACAAGGAACGGAGTGAATGGCGTCGCCATCTGCCTGCAACATCATCGCATGCGCTTGGTGCTCAGGCTTGGAATGCACCGACAAACGCGACACCGATGCAATACTCGCCAGCGCCTCGCCTCGAAAGCCTAAGCTGTGTATGGCGTATAGATCATTGAGTTGGCTGATTTTACTGGTGGCGTGCAGCGCGATGGTCAAGGGCAAATCATCCGCGACAATGCCGACGCCATTGTCGCTGACTTTGACTTGGTTTAACCCACCAAACCCAATTTCAACCGTGATGGCATCAGCACCTGCGTCCAGCGCGTTTTCCAATAACTCTTTCACCACGGACGCCGGTCGCTCGATGACCTCTCCTGCGGCTATCTGATTCGAAACAAGGGTGGATAACCGATGAATTCTGGTGGGCATTTGAGCCGAGTCACATGAAAAAAAGGTCATGCCGTTCGATTAGAGAGGGGTTGACTCATGGCTTCCATCCGTGAACCGTGGGGTGGATAATCCCAGAAATAACTTTTTAACCCTTGAAAAATAGCCTGCGTCAGGCGCATTTGGTAAGCCGAACTCGTCAAGTTGCGTTCTTCTCGAGGATTGGAAATAAAGCCTGTTTCAATCAAAATAGACGGAATATCAGGCGATTTTAAGACCATAAAACGTGCCTGCTCTACTTTCTTGTTATGCAAGGTGGTGATGGTATCCAACCCTCGCAAGACACGCCCCCCCATTTGAAGGCTAGAGCCAATGGTTGCGGTCTGTGACAAATCCAGCAACACCGTTCTGATGACGCCATTTTGATCATCCAAACCCGATAAATTCACCCCGCCTAATTCAGAGTGATTTTCTTTTTCTGCCAACCAACGAGCGGCCTCACTCGTAGCGCCCCTGGGCGACAACGCAAAGACCGACGCGCCATTGGAATTGTGGTTGATAAACGCATCTGCATGAATGGCTACAAAAATATCCGCATTGTGTCGCCGTGCAATGTTCATCCGCTCACGCAACCCAATGTAATAATCCCCATTTCGAGTCAAGACTGCGCGCATGCCTGGTTGCCGGTCAATCAATTGTTTTAATTTCAATGCAATGGCCAATACCACTTGTTTTTCAAGGTTTCGCCCCATCCCCATGGCCCCCGGATCTTTCCCTCCATGGCCTGGATCCAACACCACAATCACATCCCGCATCGAGCTGGGTGGAACATGCAGCCGTGGTGCCGATGCGGTGATGGGAAGGGGTTTCACTGGGTTGATGTGGGCTTTTAGCACCGGCGATGGATTGCTCCAGCGCGGCTGTTTTTTGACCGCGATGGGGGCTAAATCAATGCGTAAACCACGCAAATTTCGATTGGCCGGTTGCCATGGCGTGGCCCGGAATGATACGTCCTGACGCAAATCAAAAACCAGACGAAGGGTATTGAGATTCGCGCTCCCGCTACGCATATTAGCGATTAAATCATGTCGCAACCGAATATTTTTTATATTGACACGCGTTGTTGTGGATGAAAAATCAACCACCGCACGATTGGGCTGGCGCAACATGAACGATTTATGCTGAAACGGTCCTGACAACGTGCAATAGACGGTCGAACGGCCTGCGCTTTCTTCTACAACCACGGACTCCAATTGGGCAGCCGCACTCAAACCATTCAGCCCAAAGCACAGCAAAAACAGCAAGACACGTCGACTCATGATTCTCCCAGAAGACAAGACAACATGGAAACACCCGCGGGGCTATACGATTGCACATGCATTTGACGCCCCGCCCCATTGATAGCCAAAGTAAAGCCTACATCCGTCAGGGCCAAACAAGCGTCTGCACGCTCAGGCCACTCAATGCAACACACCGCATTCGTTGAAAAATAATCACGAAAACCAATGTATTCTAATTCAGATTCTTCATGGATACGATACAGATCAAAATGATGAATGTCCAAGCGATTCAGCGAGTACGTTTCAACCAAGGAAAAAGTCGGGCTTTTAATGGGTGAGGTGACCCCTAAGCCGCGGAGCATCGCGCGAATAAACGTCGTTTTTCCCGCCCCAATATCCCCACTAAAAGCGAGCGTCAATGGAGCCGTTAAACACTGAGCCATGCGCTGAGCCCATTGTTCGCTGGCTAATTCCGTCGGTAAATCAATCAGGCAATTCATCATTTTTTTTATCAGGCTTAACCAGCGTAAGGGCCGGTTTTTTGTGCACTTTGGTTTGTGTTCCTGATTTCGGCGGTAACGTAGGAAGGGTGTCGTATTCTTCACCAAACTCCATGCCACGTCCATTTTCTTTTGCATAAATAGCCAAGACCGCGGCCGGATTGACGAAAATCTGGGTGACCTGACCTGAGAACCGTGCCGTGAAGACGATTCTGTCATTTTCCAGGTGCAGACCACGGCAAGCAGACGGCGAAATATTCAGCACAATGCGTCCGTCATTGACATGCTCTTGCGGCACTTCAACGTCAGGGTGCTCCGCATTCACCAGCAGGTACGGCGTTAAATCATTGTCCACAACCCAATCATAGATCGCACGGATAAAATAAGGCTTATTTGAAGTCATGGCCATGATTATGCTGCCCTTAGCTGCCTCTCAGCGTCTGTTAAACTCAATTGGAATGATTCACGCTTAAATAAGCGCTGCATGTACACATGCAATCCTTTCGCATCCATCGGAATATCAATGCCTAAGGAAGGAAGACGCCACAGCAAGGGCGCTAACGAGCAATCCAGCAATGAAAATTCTTCACTCAGAAAATACGGTTTGTCAGCAAAGACCGGCTCAAGACCGGTGAGGCTTTCTAGTAATAATTGACGGGCTTCAGCAACGTCTTGGCCATTCTGAATGCGTTGCATCAGGCAATACCAATCGTGTTCAATGCGGTGAATCATTTTACGTGTTTCAGCGCGAGCAACAGGATAGACCGGCAACAAAGGTGGGTGTGGAAATCGTTCGTCTAAATATTCCATGATGATACGTGCTTCATACAGCACCAAATCACGGTCAATCAATGTGGGGACGGTTCCGTAAGGGTTTATGGCCAATAGATCATCAGGAACTTGGGTGCTTTTAACCGACATGATCTCGACATTTACGCCTTTTTCAGCCAATACGATTCGAACTTGATGACTGTATACATCATCATAATCCGAATACAACGACATAATGGTGCGTTTTGCAACAATAGCCATTCAGAACTCCTCGTCATTCATTCGTTTACTCGTCAGGTCAGTATTTTACCACATTATCATCGGTCGTGCTGAAAAAACCCGATAATATATAAATTTTGTTGACGATCAACCATTTGAAATGGTATAATTTTAATCAAAATAAACAAGGGGCGCGCAATGCGATTATATTATAGAGCGGACACCCGTACTCCCAAAACCATTTTTCAAAACGGTTTTGTACCAAAAAAAAATTATGCTAGCGATTCGAAGACATGGTGGACATCAGGTATCCGACAGCCTGATAATCCGTTTTCAACATCGCCCCAAACAAGCGCGACTGATGCAGACATGGCGAATGTGATTTGTTTATCCAAAAAACTGGAGTCAACGCCTCTTTTCCCGGTCAGCGACCTATATCATACGGATTATGACTCAGAAATCTATATTTATGTCATGGCACTACCTGATGCTAAATTACCTCAAGATGTTAATACTCCACAAAATATTGAGGTATTTGACATGCACGCGTTTCAATTGCAAGAATTTAAAGCGATCCTGAGCGATTCGAATTTATCTATTAATCCTGCAATGGCAGGCTATGTCTTAAGTGGCCATGAAGCCTTTGCGAAGCATGTTTCTGTTGAAAATATTATCTGTTCGGTGAAATGTAAGCGTTCAGATTTTGCGATCACGGCGGGGCTGCCCGTATTCACAAAAGCAAAAGACGATGCCGCACGTTTTGTTTGCTCTCAGACACGATATTTTGAAATAGGTCATGAAGTTTTTGTAAACGACAAGTACTCTCAAGATGAGCAATATAAAAACGATGCCATTAATGAATTACATGCGGTTAGAGCAAACGGTTTACAGCCCACGACGAATCTTCTAGATGCGCTAGATGAGAGTGGGATGGCTTATGATAAAAAGCAAGTTCATACCTCAACCTATTTTTGGCAGGAACTCACATCGCTTCATTTCGGAATGGCCTTTTTCAGCATACTTGAAAGCATTTACTATGCTGCAATGCAGCTGGGGAAATATATGGCGAATCAATCCGAGCAAAAACCCATAGAAATAGTCTCGAATTTGCCGGATTCAATGCACGATGAGCGCAAAAGAAAACCCATGAGCTTTTATGGGCGGTATTTTACGACAATAGGAGTGGTTACAGGAGAGGCTTCTCGTATGGATGCATATACCATCAGTCGATGTTAGCGAAATCCGAAATGACCTGAAAAGATAGCGTCCGTTCATTGAGCGTTGTGAATAGCTTGGAGTTTGGACAAAACGACATGCAAAAACACGCATGTCATTTCGTCCAAATA
>JAOAUO010000116.1:8253-8930 GCA_030157565.1 Legionellaceae bacterium | reverse complement strand
CCCATCGGCCCAAACACCTCATCCAGCCAAGCGCGTTCTTCAGGTAAAAAACCGGAGTTTTTTTGATTGCCGCGCCAGTTTTTTATGTCTATTTTTTTATGGGCTATATTGAAATCACCACAAATAATCACTTCGCGTCCAGACGCACGCAATGCTCGCATGTGCTCGGCAAACCGTTCAAGAAAATCAAATTTAACCCCTTGGCGCACATCGCTACTCGTGCCCGAAGGCAAATACAGCGAGACCACACTTAATTGAGGGTAATCAAATTGAATATAGCGCCCTTCTGTATCGCAGGATTCAAATCCCAATCCTTTGACGACATGGAGCGGTTTTTTACGCGCATAGATGGCGACCCCGCTGTAGCCTTTTTTTACGGCGTCATAATAGGCACAATAAAAATCATTCGGGCAATACAGCGCATCCGAGATCAATTGATGCTCTTGCGCTTTGGTTTCTTGAATGCACACAAAATCCGCTTGTTGAAGGAGCAGCCAGTCATAAAACCCTTTGCGAGCGGCCGAGCGAATCCCGTTCGCGTTCAAACTGATGACCTTCATGATACACGCAACGCCAAGGAGGCCAAGCGCTCACCGAGTCGTTTAGCCAAGGTAATTTCATCGGCACTTAACGGCTGATCATTGCTCGATCCGGCCACATGGGTCGCGCCATAAGGC
>JAOAUO010000116.1:1386-8243 GCA_030157565.1 Legionellaceae bacterium | reverse complement strand
GTTTGAGTGGTGCTTAATGCCGATTCGGTGTAAGGCAAACCTAACAAGAGCATGCCATGGTGCAATAATGGCAACATCATGCTGAGCAACGTGGTTTCCTGACCACCGTGCATAGAGCCCGAAGATGAAAACACACATGCAGGCTTGTTCACCAAATCACCGGCCAACCACACCGCCGAAGTGGTGTCCCAAAAATACTTCATGGGGGCGGCCATATTCCCAAACCGTGTGGGACTCCCCAAAGCCAGTCCCGCACAATTTTTCAAATCATCCAGTGAGACATAAGGTGCCCCCTCAACCGGAATGGACTGTTCAACGGCTTCACAAGTCGTTGAAACAGGAGGAACGGTGCGCAAACGCGCTTCGATTCCATCCACACTCGAAACGCCACGGGCAATGTATTGCGCCAATTGAGCGACCGCGCCAGTGCGTGAATAATACAAAACTAATATATACGGTTCTGCCATGAACGATCCTTACAAAATATACCGAGTCAAATCTTCATTGGCAAGTAATTGCCCTAAGTGCGTCTGAACATACTCGGTATCCACGTGAACCGATTGCCCTGATTTATCGGTCGCCTCAAATGAAATGACTTCCAAGAGGCGTTCCATCACAGTATACAACCGCCGTGCACCAATGTTTTCGGTGCTTTCGTTCACTTGCCAAGCCACTTCCGCAATGCGACGAATACCCGTTTCATCAAAGCGCAGTTCCACGCCTTCCGTGTTCATCAGCGCGATGTATTGCTCGGTCAGTGAAGCATTGGGTTCGGTTAAAATCCGCACGAAATCTTCTGCCGTCAATGCCGATAGTTCAACCCGAATGGGTAGGCGCCCTTGCAACTCCGCAATCAAGTCAGAGGGCTTGGCTACATGAAATGCGCCGGATGCAATAAATAAAATATGATCTGATTTAATCATGCCATATTTGGTTGAAATGGTGGTGCCTTCAACCAATGGCAGTAAATCACGCTGCACCCCTTCACGCGAGACATCTCCGCCTTGTTCTGAACGTTTTGCAACTTTATCAATTTCATCAATGAACACAATGCCATTTTGCTCAACGCTTTCTATGGCGCGTAATTTGATGTCCTCTTCATTGATTAATTTAGACGCCTCTTCTTCGCTCAGTATTTTCATGGCTTTTTGAATCGGCAATTTACGTGTTTTCGTGCGGCCGGTTCCAACTTGCTGAAACATTGTTTGCAATTGGTTCGTCATTTCTTCCATCCCAGGAGGCGCCATGATTTCCACGCCAACCGGTGAGGCCGTCACTTCTATCTCCACTTCATGGTCATCCAGCAGGCCTTCGCGTAATTGTTTACGAAACGTTTGCCGCGTAGACGAATCTTTCTCATCCGCTGATGCGCCGCGTGCTGGCGGCAACAAAATATCTAAAATTCGCTCTTCTGCGGCATCTTGTGCTGGGTTTTGAACTTTTTTTACGGCCCACTCTCGCTCTTGCTTAATCGCAATGTCCGCCAAATCACGAATGATGGAATCCACGTCACGGCCGACATATCCTATCTCAGTAAATTTAGTGGCCTCTACCTTAATAAAAGGGGCACCTGCTAATTTAGCCAACCGCCTAGCAATCTCGGTTTTACCCACACCCGTAGGGCCTATCATCAAGATATTTTTGGGCATGATTTCTTCACGCAGCAGTGGATCGTGAATCTGCATGCGCCGCCAGCGATTGCGAAGAGCAATGGCCACAGCGCGTTTGGCAGCATCTTGGCCGATGATATAATTATCCAATTCTTGTACAATTTCTCGCGGTGTCATGACCGTCATCGTTTTTGTTTTATTCACAATGGCTATCCAATTCTTCAAGGGTTAAATGATGGTTGGTGTAAATACAAATATCGCCTGCAATATTCAAGCTTTTTTTCACAATTTCCATCGCAGACAATTTCGTATTGGCCAATAAAGCTCTTGCTGCGGCTTGTGCATAAGGACCGCCTGAACCAATGGCCATGATCCCTTCTTCAGGCTCAATCACATCGCCGTTGCCTGTGATAATTAACGACGAGTGGCCATCAGCCACTGCCAGCAAGGCTTCTAAGCGACGTAAAAATTTATCCGTCCTCCAATCTTTCGCCAATTCTACGGCCGCTCGCACCAAATGACCCTGGTGCATTTCCAGTTTGCTTTCAAAGCGTTCAAACAGAGTAAAGGCATCGGCGGTGCCGCCTGCAAACCCGGCAATCACTTTGTCTTTATACAAACGACGGACTTTTCGCACATTGCTTTTCATGACTGTATGGCCGTGCGTCGCCTGCCCGTCACCACCAATCACGACTTTATTTCCCCGTCTAACGGAGAGTATGGTTGTTCCGCGAAATTGTTCCATAATCAATCCTCAAATTATCCTCTAAATTGGAGTTTGGACAAAACGACATGCAAAAACACGCATGTCATTTCGTCCAAATATAATCAGCGCCTCAATTGTTAGGTAGCTCCGTGCATTTAATCAAGGGTTTGAGTATGCCGGCTCACTATAGCAAACCCTCGATTAAATACACTCACCTTTCTCAATGCCCCTGAACTCATTATCATGGACAGAAGGACATGCGTCTTTTTTCATGTTCTTTTGTCCAATACCCAACTCTAAACTCAATCTAGAAAAGAAACACCATGCAATAAGGGCGCCACAGATAAGCATTCAGCAAGGCTTTGCCCTACGTCCGCAAAGGTGTCCCGACGACCAATAAACCGCCCTTCAATGCGTTCGCCAAAGACTAAAACGGGAATGTGTTCGCGGGTGTGATCAGAGCCTGGAAAAGTGGGATCGCACCCATGATCCGCCACCACCACCACCCGATCATCCGGCTTGAGTCTTTTTTCCAACTCAGGTAGACGTGCATCAAATTGCTCCAATGCATTGGCATAACCGGGTAGGTCTCGCCGATGGCCATAAGACGAATCAAAATCGACAAAATTAGTGAAAATCAAACTGCCGGCGGGCGCTGTTTCCATCGATTCCAAGGTGGCATCAAATAAGGCCATGTTGCCATGGGCATGAATGGTTTGTGTGATCCCCTGGTGTGCAAAAATATCGGCTGTTTTTCCAATGGCAATGACGTTTCGACCGGCCTGTTTCAGATAATCGAGCAATGTTTTTTCAGGCGGCAATGTTGAATAATCCCGTCGATTGCCTGTACGAGAAAACGCACCGGCCGAGCCGACAAATGGCCGCGCGATAACGCGCCCCACATGGTATTTATCCACCAATTTTCGCGCAATTTCGCACGTATCATACAATCGCTGCAAGCCAAAATGTTCTTCATGGGCCGCAATTTGAAACACACTATCCGCAGACGTATAAACAATGGGCTTTAAGCTTTGCACATGCGCCTCACCGAGTTCGGCAATGATATCGGTTCCTGACGCATGTTTCTGGCCCAATACACCGGGAAGCCCCGCCAATTGGACCAGCTCATCGATTAATTCAGGTGGGAAACAGGGCTGCGTTTCTTCAAAATATCCCCAAGGATACATCACAGGCACCCCCATTAATTCCCAATGCCCACTGGGCGTGTCTTTCCCTAAACTTTGCTCAACCGCATACCCGTACAGTCCATCTGGCGTATCCAAAGTAGATAAATCAATCATCTTAAGACCGGAACTGGCCACTGCCGCATGGTATAAACCCCTTCTCGCTAGATAAGGGATATGCAGAGGCCCGGTTCGCAAGCCCGCCCGGTCCGCCAATCCATCTCGACAAGCGGTTACAATATGTCCAAACGTATTGGCTCCGGCATCGCCATAATTCGGCGCATCCAGGCTAGCACCCACACCTAATGAATCCATCAACAATACAATCACACGTGAAACACTCATGCCTCTTATCCTTGTACGTGTCGGCAATGGGTTTCTTTGAGCCCCATCAATACAAACCACGCCAAACCTAATCCGAGCGGCAAAATAATAGCCGCCAACTGGTAATCAGACAGCGAATAAACCGGCACACCATCGATTATTTTCGCGTGCCCATGCCATAACAGCAAACGACTAAAGAGGTTTTGATAGACGATGTATCCGCCCTGCGTCAAAATAGACACCATGCTCACCGCGGTGGCGGTCATCGCGGGCAGGCTGCTTTCTGCAACAAAAGCATAACCTATCACTTGAGACGCCGTAAAAAATCCCAACAAAAAAAACAAGAACGCCATCAGGCTTAACGACACGGGGAGATATAAAATACCCATCAGCACAACAAAAGAAGCCATTGCGCCGGCTTTCATGGGTAAAATGCGCAAACCCATTTTATCAGAACACCAGCCAATGAATGGCCCGCCAATGATCGCGCCTAAAAACAACATGGAATTCACCATGGCCGCATCCCCCTTGCTGACGTCTAAGCGTTGCATCAAGTAAAGCGAGCCCATCATGGCGCCAAACACAGCAACCCCCATGTTCATCAAGCTGGTATACAGTGCGGCTCGGATGGTCTGTGGATTTAAATAGGCTTTTTTCGCTTGAACCAAAGCACCCATTTTTGGGCGCGTGGGGGCCACTTCATGCTCGGGTTTGTCTTTCACCCAAAACGCCATCAGCACCAACATGGCCATCCCTAACCACGCCACCATGATCAAGGCCTCACGCCAACCCACTTGCAGCACCAGTTGTGTCAACGGGTATTGTGCCAACATGCCGCCGGTCATGGCCATGGTGACAATCGCACCCGTCACCAGGGCCATGCGCTTCGGTGGAAACCAACGTGAGGCAATTCGAATGGGCCCGAGAAAACAAAATGCACTCCCGATACCGGTCAAAAAACGACAGAACAAGGCCAAATAAAAGGATTGAGCATGCGCCAGCGTAAACGTGCTCAACACACAAAGCAACATCGCTGCCATGATGATTTTTTTACTGGAAAATCGATCCAGCATGAAACCTGCAATAAACAAGAATAGCACATTGGATGCATAATAAATGCTGGACAAATAGGTCATTTTGTCCGCTTGGATATGAAAGTCGCGCATGATCTCATCGGCGATAGAGGCAAACATATTGCCTTGAATAAACTCATAAAAGAAAAACAACGAGGCCGCAAAACAAATCACCCACGGCAACAGTGTTGCACGCGCTGTATTCATGGGCTGATATTCATCAATCACCTGCATCACCACTCCTTTGTAAACGCTCGCAGTGCGTTTCACGGGTCAATAAAATCGCTAGCAAAGCCACGATGGCGGCAATGGGAAACATCCACATGGCAAACTGGAAGTCACCCACGGCATATTGTTGTGACAAGCCTTCTGCGTGGTGTCGCATCAACAAACCAAATACAACCTGGCCGAAACCGCCGCCGCCCATGATAATCACAGACGCCATTCCAGTGGCCACGCCCGTTTGCTCGGGCGCATTGCTTTCTGCAATCAATGGGTAGGCAATCACTTGCGTGCTGGTAAAGACACCCAGCGCAAAAAACAACACACTGAGAGCCGTTGACGATAACGCAATGCCCATCAATAAGGGAGAGACTATCATCAGTGTGGCCATAGCGCCGATGAGCATCAAGGGCTTTCGCTGGCCTAAGCGGTCGGAAAGCCACCCGACCAACGGGCAGCCTAAGATGCTACCCATGAAAATCAAACTGACAACATTACTAGCAGCGATACCTGTTAGTTGATGGGCAACCGCTAAATAACTCGCGCCCCACAAGGCACACAAGACCATAATGGGGAGGTTAAGACAGGATGTGTAGAGGCCCGCCAACCAATTTTGACGATTGGTGAGCACGCTCAAAAAACCTGAGAAATAAGCGCGCGTAGCCGGAGCCTGGTCGGCTTTTACATCCGAGTTTGGATTGTCTTTCACAATGAAAAATAGCCACACGAAAATCAAAGCGCCCAAGCCCGCGTCAATCAACATTGCCTCACGCCAACCATACTGAGTGCTCAAATAGGCAAACGGCGTATGTGCCATCATGCCGCCTATAAAGGCCATTGTAACCAAGCAACCTATCACCAACGCTTGGCGACGCGCAGGAAACCAACGCGAAACCAACACCACACACGATAAAAAACAAAACCCATTACCAAGACCCGTTAGGGCATGAAAAAAAGCGGCCCACACAAACGAATGCGTCAAAGAAAAGCCGAATGTACCGAGCACGCAAATGCCCATGGCGATTAAGATGATTCGTCGCGTTGAGAATCGATCGAGTAGCATGCCTGCTGGCAGAAGAAATAAAACATTGGCCCAAACATAGGCGCTAGACATCCAACTCAATTGTGCTGCATCCATGCCAAACTCATCCCGCAAGGGTTGATTAATGACATCGAACACATTCAGTTGAAAAAATTCATACAAGAAAAAAAGACCGGCCGACAAACACACCAGCCAGGGGATCCAGGCAGACTGGGGTGGCACTACCCTACAATCCATGGCAAAAGAATTAGACAAAAAAACCCCTTGGCTAGTATAGGAAACCTGGGGCGAAGTATAACCCAATGCGGGTGGGATTGGTATCTTTAATGGGTTTTGGGGAAAAAGCGTGAAAAAAACGCATGCTTTTTTGTTCAACGAACGCCAAAACACGAACAACCCTGAACCAGCCGATTAACCAAACCAGGGCCTTCATAAATTAACCCCGTATACACTTGTAACAAAGACGCGCCAGCCGCCAGTTTTTCCTGCGCTACAGCCGGGGTATCTATCCCACCCACACCAATCAATGTGACCGCATCGCCTACCACCGCTTTCAATACACGTAAACACGCGGTTGATCGCGCAGCCAATGGCCGCCCACTTAAGCCGCCTGGCTCGTCTGCGTGTAGCAAGCCGTGAACGGCAGTGCGATCACACGTTGTGTTGGTCGCTATCATGCCATCCATCCCGCATGAC
>JAOAUO010000116.1:0-1376 GCA_030157565.1 Legionellaceae bacterium | reverse complement strand
CCACCACCTCGGCCATGCTTTTGAGTGTTTCATCGCCTTCATCCGGCGATATTTTTACCAGCAACGGCACGTAACGTTGATGCGTATCAGACAAATGCAATTGCTCTTCGCGCAGTTGATTGATTAAATCGTAAAAATAATGCCCCTGCTGCAACTGACGCAAATCCGGTGTGTTGGGTGAAGAGACATTAACCGTTACATAAGACGCGCGTGCGTACACTTTTCGCAAACAATACAGGTAGTCAGCCACCGATTGGTTGAGCGGCGTGTCTTTGTTTTTACCGATATTAATCCCTAAAATCCCTTGGAATCGCGACCGGCTGATATTATTCAGCAATGCATCCACGCCGTGATTGTTAAATCCCATGCGATTGATGATGGCACGTGCTTGAGGCAGTCTAAATAAACGTGGGCGCACCTGACCTGCTTGTGGGCGTGGCGTGACCGTGCCGACTTCAATAAAAGAAAACCCGAGTTTATCCAAAGCATCCAGGTGTTCTCCATTTTTATCCAACCCAGCTGCCAACCCGATTGGATGAGAAAATTCAAATCCCAATGCATGCACTTTTTTGAGCGGCGGCGTTTGAAACAGCGAGCGAGGCATCCAATGCAGGGCTGACAACGTCAGCGCATGGGCCGTCTCAGGAGGAAGGCTCAATAAAAAAGGCCGAATCAAGGAATACATCAGAAATCGCTCCATCTTCAATCTAATCGACATAAAAAACGCGACAATGGATGAAGAATCACGTTGATGAACACGTCTTCACGCATGTCGAACACGCAGTCACGCTCTTTTCCCGCAGGGAAAAGAGCGTGACTGACTTATTTACGCAACCTTAACACATCTGGGTTTGCTGTTTCACTCAAACCACACTAATCTTAACTTAAGGGATGATACGTCTTGCTCAGCTAACACTGGAGAGATAGGAGGCCCGGGTTTAGATGTCGTGTGCATGCTTAGCCGAGGTTAAGAAGCCTGACACATCTAACAAGGCTCCCACATTTTTAACCAAGAACTGAAGCAAGGCTATCATCCATTTTTTTAATCGAAATATCCTAGGAAACCTCAAAAAATGCTATACTGAGCCCATTCATCTCCACTACCGAGGTCCTCTTGCGCCCCTTCATTCAATGCAGCCTCGCGCTCATGTGTTTTGTTTTTTTATTCCCAGGGAACGCAAGCAGTCTCAAGGAAATAGAACAAAATCTCAGTGATACCATTATCACCACAAAAATCACCACCCAGTTTACCAAAAATGCCCGGTTAAACCCATTGAAAATTTCCATTTCAACACAACAAGGTACCGTGACACTAGCCGGTTACGTGAAAGACCGTGAAGCGTTTGTGACCGCGCTCAGGTTGGCCAAGTCAACCA
>JAOAUO010000115.1 GCA_030157565.1 Legionellaceae bacterium | reverse complement strand
GTCACAGAACGAGCAAATAATATGCCCCTCACCTCACCCGCCGAAGAACTTGCATGCATGAGAGAGACGCTCCCTCTGGCAGAGCAGGCCAATCAATTTAATCTCATCAAACAGGATCAGAAAAAAATCAAAGACTTAAAAACGCTCTTCAGAACCGACTTGACTGCAAAGCGGGATTTTATGATGCTGGAACTGGCTTCAAAAACAGAAGAATTTAAAATAAAGATGAATAGTCAGAAGTTAACTCAGAATCAACAAAAAAACTATCATCAAGCTTATGAGATTACAGAGAAATTGCATAAAAACCTCACTCAAGTCATTACATATTTAAATCCATCCAGCAACAGTCCCCAAAAGCTGGATGAAGCAAAAAATCTGTGGCAGGCTTTTATCAAACGCAGCGTATCGCAGTTACCCCCATCCCTACCCAAAACAGGAACCATTTTGAATGAGGCCTTGATGGGATACGAACCCTCTTTCTTCAGCACATTAATCCAAACAATAGAAATACCGGTTTCCAGCCCATTCGAAGGCGCGGCTGATGTCAAGGATCTGCCTCAGCAAACAAACCAGATAATGAAAAATAAACTCAAAGAAATGAAGGCTGATGGCACCCTTACGTTGATTAGTCAGATAAAAGAAGAGTCAGAAATATCAACAAACGACTTAACACCCGATAATCTCACGGCATACAACAGCACGCTCCAGGAAAATGCATTAACCCTGGCCATCAAAATGCGAAGCCGTCATTTACCCAGTGTGGTTACAGCCATTAAAGAATTGGGTGATCCAGATCGAATCCAGGTACTTCATGTCTGCAATCAAAAAAAGCTCAGCCTCATAAGCCCATCGCAGATCATTTTCTCGGTATGCAAAGGGAACCTCCCTGCTCAACGCGCGTTATACCTGCTCGAACTTGAACGCCTGGTACTCAGCAAAGCCAATGCGTCGGTTAGATCGCAACTCAATACCCTACTCAGCGAATTAAATAACCAGTCCCTCGATACAGAGGCATCCAAAATGGCATGGATCAATGCTATCCAAACAACCCGAAAGACGCTCGATATGCCCGAAAAAAACAATACGGGCTTGAATCACTGGTTCCAAAGTGCACTGCGCTTTATCGGATTCAGTCAAACCATCCATCAAACACCGGAAGGCTATGGCATTGGCTTGTTTAAACCCACCATTCGTACCTTGCTGGATGAGATGAGTACCTTTCCAATGACTCCAGACCAATCAGGCCGTAAGAAATAATCGGATCCGCGTGTGTGTAGCCTATGCGCCATGTCGAATGAGCATTTTTCCGGCGGTTTCCGGCGTATCCAGGTAACGTGCAGATGGTATTGTAAAATGCCATATTTGTGCTATACCCATACTATACCAGACTTCAACAACAAGACAGCACCTGACCTTTTGGAGACTATCGTGAGCCATAAACTGTTTGCAGAACGCCTCAATCAAGCACTGGATGACATTGGTGCGCCTGAGCACCGTGAAGAGCGGATTGACGTCTTGGCCCGATTAGCCAAAATACATCGTTTCAAAGCGGAAACCTTGCTCAATGGGGCGGCCCCAGCAGATGCAGCGTTATTGACCTTGCTGGCTCGCGAATTTGAGGTGAGTGAAGCGTGGTTATTGGGACACAACTGATAATGGTTCTCCGTTGGACACGAGTCGGATTGTGGTGAGCCGCCTTTTACTTTGGACATTGGACAAAAGAACATGCAAAAAGACGCATGTCCTTCTGTCCATGAT
>JAOAUO010000114.1:1019-1770 GCA_030157565.1 Legionellaceae bacterium | reverse complement strand
TTATTGGTCTGGCGTATTACCGCCTGTCACAGAACTCCACTTCCGAAGTTTTATGCATCATCACCCTCATAGCCAATATGATCTGTGGTTGGATGATGATGCTAATAGCAGCCTATCACCTCAGATGAATTGGTTAAACGATCATCCTCAGATCAACATCAGGCGTTTTTCACTTCAAGCTTTGATCGATCAGTATGTTCACCCCAAGCAATCTCCAAAACATCAACCCAAAGTTTGGCATGAGTGGCTTCGTCAACAACACAAGCGCAAGATTTTTAGAAAAATCAATTTGCAATCATGGGTGCATCCAGCGATTGGAGTCACGTACAAACACTCATCACCACTATTCAAAGGCTTTGAACAAAATCTTGCCTATCGCGGTGACTTGGCGCGCTGTTTGATTCCAGTTAA
Organism: Legionellaceae bacterium; assembly: GCA_030157565.1. GTDB lineage: Bacteria > Pseudomonadota > Gammaproteobacteria > Legionellales > Legionellaceae > DDPF01. The sequence continues at coordinate 1,359 of JAOAUO010000114.1, read as the reverse complement.
ATACTATTGCCAACCAAGCCTTTACGTTGACTTGGATATTTGTTTTTTAAGTAACCTATTAGATCTTTGCCAAGGCTCTGGATTTGCTTATCGCTGGGAAGAGTTTACATTTGCTAACAGTGCCGTTCTATTCACCCCGAATATCGATGCAGCCAAGGCGATCATTGCCAAAGGCAATGAGATCGAAACTTTTATTCCTTGGCATTTATTCACAGACGACATCTGCGCCAAACTCAATATCCATATCTACCCAACCAATTTATTTGATCCAGGCTGGGACAAGAGTTCTTTACTGAGAAATGATGTGGGCTTATTTTTTAAAAACAGTGCTCAGTCAATA
>JAOAUO010000114.1:0-1009 GCA_030157565.1 Legionellaceae bacterium | reverse complement strand
GCTGTCTGCTGATCATTAGATATCAACATTTACATACTCACGTAACAGGTGACAGTCAATTATCAGAACCACAAAAATTTCATAGCAGAGTGGTGCCGCGCATTGGTGGCATTGCTATTTTTTTTGGGTTGTTGGTTGCCGCCCTGATTCGATGGATTCAAGACGTATCAACGGATATTAGTTTATCTACTCTGCTGGTCTGCAGCTTACCAGCCATCCTGATTGGCTTGACTGAAGACATAACTAAACGGATTGGCGTCAAAACAAGATTATTAGCAACTGCATGCTCAGCTCTTTTGGCTGGCCATTTACTCAATGCGTGGATTGATCGCATTGATGTGATCGGCATCGATCCTCTCTTAGCAATTCCCGCGGTGAGCATCTTGTTTACCTGCGTTGCGATTGCTGGCCTAGCAAATGCCTACAACATCATTGATGGATTCAATGGTTTGGCCAGCATGGTTGCCATCATTGCACTCATTGCCATCACTTATGTCGCTTTTAGGATTGGTGACACGGCTGTTGCAATCGCTTCATTAACGATGGCAGGAGCTTTAGCGGGCTTCTTCTTATGGAACTATCCACGAGGACTTATCTTTTTAGGAGATGGTGGCGCATATCTGATTGGTTTTTGGATCGCGTCGGTGTCAATTTTACTGGTTTCTCGTAATCCACAAGTATCCCCTTGGTTTGCAGTCCTGGTGAATTGCTACCCCATTTTTGAAACATTATTTTCAATATGGAGAAGAAAAATTCACCAAGGTAAAAGTCCTGGTCAAGCTGATGCGGCCCATTTTCACTCTTTGATTTATCGCAGAATTATTCGTTGGGCTCACATACCAGGTATTGATGAAGATCAACATCACGCCAATGCCAAAACATCACCTTATCTTTGGTTTTTATCAAGCTTAGCGGTTCTTCCAGCCATCCTTTGGTGGGAATACACCTGGGTTTTACAGTTATCAGTGCTATGGTTTGCGATTAGCTATGTGTACCTGTACATCATGGT
>JAOAUO010000113.1 GCA_030157565.1 Legionellaceae bacterium | reverse complement strand
GCACTGCCTGTGTCCTGTTTGGGCAAATGGGTTTACCGCTGGATTCCCTTTCGTCAGGCCGTGGTGACAGCGAACATTGAACGTGTGTTTGGCGACGGATTGAGTGCGTTTGAAAAAAAGCATCTTGCAATGGCTTTTTATTCTCATCTATTAACGTCCATGAAAGAAATGATCCAGTTGCGGTTTCTCAATGAAAAACAACTGTGTGATAGAGTGGATGTGGTTGGGTATGAACGCTTATTGGCGGTGGCAGAGCAAGGGAAGGGCGTGTTGGTTTTAACCGGTCATTTTGGAAATTGGGAGTTTGCCCCATTAGGCGGCATTTTAAACTTCAAACAATTTCAAGGCCAATTTCACTTCATTCGTCGCACATTGGGCAGTAAAACGCTCGAACGCATCTTGTTTCGTCGTTATTTTCGCGCAGGATTGAATGTCATCCCTAAAAAAAATTCATTGCAACAAGTGTGTGATGTGTTGGATCAAAATCATGCCGTTGTTTTCGTGCTGGATCAGCACGCATCGCTTGCTAATCGCGATGGTGTAGCCGCTGAATTTTTTGGTCATAAAGCCGGAACCTATCGAAGTTTGGCGAGTTTTTCACGCCACTCGGGCGTCCCGGTTGTGCCTGCAGCAGGGTATCGATTGCCGAATGGCCGGCATGTGCTCGAGTTTTATGAGCCGATAGAATGGCAAGATTATCCCAGTACGCAAGAATCGATTTATCGCAATACGCTGGCCTACAATCAAGCATTAGAGCGAATTATTTTAGCGCATCCTGAGCAGTGGTTGTGGCTTCACAAGCGTTGGAAATTGTAGCCTCGCATATTTAATGATGGGCTTGCAATTGGTGAGCAGGCACGCTCAACCCCTCACTTAGGCGAATCGGGCTGCCACCTCACGCGGCAACAGTAGCCAATACTGTCCTTTGTTTTGCATATGATTGGCCATGAAATTCGCTTTTTTTCCCGCACCCCAGAACACATCGCCTCGAACAGTGCCACGAATAGCGCCACCCGTATCTTGGGCCACCATGAGTCGATTGAATGGTTTCTTTTCGTTATTTTTTGTAGGCGTTGTGGTGCTTAACCAAGTGGGTGTTCCATAAGGGATAAACGCGTGGTCTACGGCTAAAGAATAGCCTGGCGTTAGTGGCACGCCTTGAGCGCCTAATGCAGCGTTGTGTTTTAACTTCTGGAAAAAAACAAACGACTTATTCTGGTTTAATACGCGGTTAATTTCTTTCGGGTGCTGATTAAGATACGTTTTGATATGTGCAGATGAGGCGTTGTCGTGCGTCATGATCCCTTCACGGATGAGCACACTGGCAATGGATGTGTATTCGGCGCCATTTTCAGCAGCATACCCAACATAAAACGATTCTCCATTCGTCAACTGAACAGCGCCCGATCCTTCAATTTCCAAGAAGAGCCTGTCCATCGGGCTTTTTATCCAAAATAGTACCGGGGCCATATGATGGATGGCGCCATGATTGATTTCTTCGCGGGTATAAAACGGCACTAATTTTTTGCCCTGCACTCGACCTACGATGCGTTTGTTGAGAAGATTTTTTTTAAATAGTCCTAAGTTTGCGGTGATCAAATTCGATGGAAGGCCATAAATAGGCACCGAATATTCAGGTGTTTGCTTCAAACTAGCGTGAAGATGCGGCAGAAAATAGCCCGTAAATAATCCGCGAACGGGTTTGTGTTTGTAAAACTCAACGGGTGTGAACCAAGTTTGAAAAAATGCTTTAATGGATGCATCCGAGGAGGCATCTAGCGACAGAGCGGCACGGCAAGCAGGCTGCCAGTCTTTGATTTGCAATGGAATGAATTCAGTGCCCACCGATTTATCAGGGTTTTGTTTTAAAAAGGTATGGCATGAATGCTGAAACGCACGCAGAGAGGGGCGAATGGACGTGGTGTTCCAACCGGGCAGTTGACTGAATGGAATGTGATGAAGTGATATGTCTGGATTAGAAAACCACCAGCCTGCAATGATGCACGTTATCATGGTGAGGATAAGAATGAGGTATGCGCGAAGTATTTTCATGAACTCTCTCGATGGCCACCATTTATTTTGCGTTAATATAACACAACATTGGTTGAAGTTGCAAACTATTCTTCCTTTTTATATTAAATTTGTTCATTTTATAAAATGATGGGAGCATGCTGTTCAGATGCGTACTGACTCACGAAAGCCCCTTGTGTAATGCGTGCTCTGGCAGTAGTATTAATCAATGTGAGTTTGGGCGAAATGACATGCAAAAACACACCTGTCATTTGATATGAATGCAATTTTCGATTGATTAGCCTCCAGCGGATCAGGGGCCATTTAAAAACTAAAAGTGAGCGAGGGCATCATGTTTCGAGGGAGTATAGTGGCTTTGGTGACACCCATGTTGGATGATCATGTGGATGTTGATCGATTGCGCGAACTGGTTGAGTTTCATGTGGAAGCGGGCACGCACGCGATCGTTGCGGCGGGCACCACAGGTGAGTCTGGCACGCTAACACAGGCTGAAAAACTCCTGGTCATTAAAACGGTGGTTGATGCGGCCCATGAACGGATTCCTGTGATCGCGGGAACCGCGGAAAATGCCACCAAATCGTGCATTGAGTTAACCCAGCAGGCCATGGCTTGCGGGGCGCATGCAGCACTCATCATGACACCTGCGTACATCAAGCCCACACAAGAAGGCCTTTATCAACACTACAGCCAGATTGCCCATGCAGTCGCGATTCCGATTATTCTGTACAATGTTCCTAGCCGAACGGCTTGTGATTTGTTGCCTGAAACGGTGGCGAGATTGTCGAATATTTCTAATATCATTGGCATTAAAGAAGCCACGGGACAAATGCCGCGGTTGCAAGAAATTCTAGATGCGTGCAAGGGAAAGATTGATGTATACAGTGGGGATGATCTCACTGCCGCGGCCTGGATGCTTAAAGGGGCTAAAGGGGTTATCTCGGTCACAGCGAACGTCGCTCCGCAACACATGGCTAAAATGTGCGATGCAGCCATGGATGGTGACAAGGACGTTTGCTTGCGAATTCAAAAAGAACTGATGCCCCTGCACCAATTGATGTTTGTTGAATCAAATCCCATTCCTGTGAAATGGGCGCTTTATAGACGGGGATTGATGAACGATGAAATCCGTCTTCCATTAATGCATTTGGCCGAAGCACACCGTGAGGCGCTCGAGCAGGTGTTACATACATTGTGGAGTTTGGACAAAAAAGCATGAAAAAAGCCTCATGCTTTTTTGTCCAAATATAATGGGTTTGTCGATGCGGAGGAAATCCTGCGTATTAAATGCACGGATATTTTTAAAGATTGCTGAGCTGATTATATTGGGACGAAATGACATGCGTGTTTTTGCATGTCGTTTTGTCCAAACTTCAAATACATTACAATTAATTTAAGGTGTTGCTGTGAATGGTATTAAAACAATAGGGTTTATTGGCTTGTGTTCTATATTCTTGGTGGCGTGTTCAGCGAATAATGGAGCCGATGCGTATCTCAGCAGTAAAAATGGCCCTGATTTGGTGGTGCCGCCCCCTCTGACATCAGCCAACATGGGTTATTTTTACAAATTGCCCCCTCAGCCGCAGCAAAATGCACGTGTTGGCATTAAGCCGCCAACGGTGTAGGAAAGGGATATTGATATGTCATCTAAAGCGGATGAATTAACGGTTATCCAAGACTTATCCAAACGAATTGTGGATGCGCAGAGCAACATTCGTATTCTGGATCAAATCAAATGGGATGATACGGTTAAGCGTGTTTTCTTTCAGCACAAGGCTCAACAACTTCCGCTCGTCGATGCAACGTATTATCAAAATAGGCCGTTACCGTTTGACGCGAATGATAAAATGGAAACGTTTCGTCTCATTTTGCGTGACGCTCAAAATCAATTGGGACAATATTCGCCCGTCACACGATTGATGAGGCGCCAGTGTGATGAGTATATTCGGGCCGTTCAGATGTTGTCGGCGCGTGGTACGCCTGCGTTTAATGAGCTGTCAATGGAGTTATATGGAAGTCCGGGTGACGTATTTTATGCAGGCGGGCCGCGGTTATCTGATTTGGGTTTTTTATTATTTGACGTATTAACTTCGTTGGATGTCCGTTTGCAAACAACGGCCGATGTCGAGCGGTATACGCCGGATGAAGCACAGAAATTGCTACAGGCACGTCTAAATGCATTTTTTGACCAGCATCAAGGCAAAGTCAATGTCATGGTGAGTGATGGCATGATTGCAGACGCCGCGGCCGGAGCGGATAGCATCAAGCTGAATAGAAACGCTATGTTTAGTGAGCGTGAATTGAAATATTTGGAAGTGCATGAAGGCTGGGTGCATGTGGGCACCACATTGAATGGAGCCATGCAACCCTACTGTTTTTTTCTATCCAAAGGCTCGCCATCCTGCAGCGTGATTCAAGAAGGATTGGCGGTGATCACGGAAGTGGTTACTTTTTCATCTTACCCCGGACGCATGCGTAAAATAACCAATCGCGTCATTGCCATTGATAAAGTGACGCAAGGCGCTGATTTTTTGGATATCTATCGTTATTTTATTGAGTGCGGTCTTCAAGAAGAAGACAGTTATAATCAAACGGTTCGGGTGTTTCGAGGCAGCACACCATCGGGAGGACCGTTTACGAAAGATTTGTCTTACGCCAAGGGATTTGTATTGATTTATAATTTTATTTGCCTGGCCATCAGTCAACATCGAGTTGATATTATTCCGTTGTTGTTTACCGGAAAATTGGCTTTGGATGATTTGCCGTTATTGATTCAATTAAAAGAGCAGGGCCTCATCACAGCACCGGTCTATTTGCCGCCGCAGTTTCGCGATTTAGCCGCCCTAAGTGCTTGGATGAGTTTTTCATTGTTTTTGAATCAATTTGATATGAACGAGATACAAAAAAATTTCCGTTTTTTATTGTTGTAACCAGGAGGAGAGATCATGTTAATCGGTGCATTAGGATTTTTTATATTGGCTATGATGTTGGGTGTGTATTTGCTGTCTTTGGTATTAAGGCACCAAACAATCCCCAAGGGTGTTGCGATTACACACGGTCTATTTGCAGCAACCGGGTTGGTCTTGCTGACCATCTATCCTTTCTACCATACGCCGTCGCCTATGGTCAGCTTAATTGTATTGATTTTTGTAGCGATGGGTGGGCTGATGATGGCGTATAAAGGCATTTCAGGAAAACCCATTCCCGCATGGTTGGCTTTAGGTCATGGAATGGCGGCTATCATTGGAATCGCGACATTGGTTGTGTTCATGTTGGTTTAAGTATTCCCTTACTTGCCCTTCAGGCCAATAGGGGAACACTGCCGAGGCCTGAATCAATTCGAAGTCAGTATTGAAACAGATGATTCGGGGGGCGGTGTATTCGTGGGCTGATTTGTTCGGTATATTGCAAATAACCCAGCGCTTGCAAGCAATGATGCGCCCCCTAAACTGGCTGCTGTAATCGAGGTATTGGTGGCCAAAATGCCACCAATGCCTAAAATCCCAGCGATAGGCGGGCAGGTTAACACGGATATTGCTAGCAGAACACAACCTGTGATGAGAAGCGCTTGAATGCATTGAAGTTGGAAATCGGCACTCACGAGTGGGTCGATGGAATGGATAATGAGAGGACCTTGTTCTAGGTCCACGGAAACTGTGTCAACGATCGATTCATCTGAGTGGGGCGCGATTGGTAAGATAAGTTCAATAAGAGCGGTCTCATCGAAAAGGTGAGTTGTGGCTGTATCCTCACCAACCGGTGTATGGTTTGCAATGAGATCCAGATCCACGGCATTCAATCTCTCTCTTTGTTGTTGCTGTTCCACTGCATGCTTTAGAGCCAATGCTAAATCGTGTTTAAACGCATGAAGTTCAGCACGCGCTTTACTGATTAGTACCTCATCCTCATCTTGTGTTTGAAGGCGCGCATAAGCCGCATCATGACCTGCGTTGGCCTCAGCACTGCAGAGCGCTGCATCATAGCGAATCATATCGGATAAACCCATTGGATGGATGTCGGCGTCAGTGAACCCGATGGCTTTTAATTTTGACACAATATAGCTTGGATTAAATAACCCATATCCCGTTAATTTTCGCTCATAGTCCAGTCTTTGAGTGTGTGAAAAATGGGGATATTTTTGTTCTATTTCATTGAACAACGTTGAGATATTGATGATACCCATATGTTCATCAGAGAGCTTTATACCGTTGTAAGTCAGGTTCTCACGAGCGATCAAAGCAAGAATTAATGCCCTTGGGTTATTAAAGCAATCTTTAAATAATTCAATAGCCGTTTGGATCCAAACCGCTTTCTCAGGAAAGCATTCTTCAGGCACCTGAACAAAACCATCGTCTGAATCAAGCGTATTTAAACTGGCATTTGAGTCCGTCGCCGATGCGGTGCTGTTTCCATCGCGGAGCAAATAAGGCATTTTTTCTTTATCTGAACAGACCAGATCAATTTGGTGTTGTATTACGGTCTCTTTATCCTCTGATGTCAATGCGGCCATTTGCTGTTCGATCGATGCGCCCAAGGCAAATGCTTCTACATTCATCGCAGTCCAGGCACCACAATGAATGTCATCGTGTTGGATGGCCTGGTATTTGACTTCAAAATGTTTAACAGTCAGGTCTAGATATTTCAAGCCTTCGACCAAGGATGCTTCCATGGCTGAGGTAGGGTAAAAATAACCATATATTTGAGGTCGAGAATCAATCAATGTTGCATTTTGGGTAGCTGGATCATAAATCAGCGTGACCCAATGGTTGCGGGGAAAAAGCAAAAGAATGGGTTGCTCTTCTGTGACAGGAAACACCATGCGTTTGGTTTTGTCTAAAAGAATGCGTTTTATTCGCAACGCGTCGGCTGTTTTTTCCAATGTTTCTTGAATGGTTTCCCGTTGAGCCATGTCTTTTTTATCGGTGTCCGTCACGGGTGGAAATACAGTCGCATGATCGCTGTTGTAAAAATAAGGCTGTGAGATACCGCCATATGTGTCTCTAGAGCCAAACGCTTTTAACCAGGGTGAGTTGTTGAACACATGACGTATATGAGTAGGCTGATAGTGTCCTTTCATTTCTGTTGCTAATGATCTTTTCACAGTATTTGACCCCATCTGAACGGCTCTTTATGAGCGCATCCTGATCATTATATACCAATCATATCAAAATAAAAAGCATTGAGGATGGTTGATATATTCGCAGAATTTTGTCCATACTCCCCTTTTATTCAAAAAAACTGTGGTTTCTATTAACTACGATAAAAAATAAATACAGGCTATACTGATCGTCCTTGCCACGTTTAAGCACGGATTTTCTAGAGGATTATCATTGGATAAGGATCGACCACCATGATGCGAAAAGTTGCTGTTGTTACGGGAGGTGCCGGTGGAATAGGTTCGGCGATTTCTCAACGTTTATCTGCGGATTTTCAAACCGTTGCTTGTTATTTTAGAAACGGGAACCATGAGGAGGCGCGGCATTGGCAAGTTGCTCAGAAAGAGGCGGGTTTTGAGATTGAGATCATTTACGCGGATATCTCAAATTTCCAAGATTGTGAATCCCTGGTTACTTCAGCCATGGAGCGTTTTGGGCGTATCGATGTTCTAGTCAATAATGCAGGAATAACGAACGATAGTAGCTTGAAAAAAATGACGTCCTTGCAATGGCAGCAAATTATCGATGCCAATTTGACAGGAGTATTTAACATGACACGGAATGTACTTCCCGTCATGCTGGATCAGGGGTATGGGCGTATTATTAATATATCCTCGATTAACGGTCGCAAAGGGCAATTTGGTCAGTGTAATTATGCAGCGACCAAGTCTGCTTTGTATGGCTTCAGCAAGAGTTTGGCATTGGAAGTTGCAAGCAAAGGAATCACCGTGAATACCATTTCCCCCGGTTACACGAAGACGGCTATGCTCGATTCTGTAAAAGAAGACGTTATGAATGCGATTATTGCAGACATTCCGGTTGGACGATTGGGTTATCCGGAAGAAATTGCTGCGGGAGTGGCGTTTTTAGCGTCATCTGAGGCGGCCTTTATTACCGGTTCCAATTTAGATATCAATGGTGGGCAGTACATGTGAGATCGTATATGATGAGTCTTGGTTTGATGAATGTAGCTTGGTCATTTTATGGAAAAAAACAGACGCATTAAAAAATATAAAAATCGCAGGTTATATGATCTTGAAATTAGCAAATACATTACTGTTGATGATTTGCAGCGCTATGTGATGGATGGTTTATTGTTCGACGTTGAAGACGCTGCCAGTGGCAAAGATATTACCAATGCCACCTTGTTGCAGATTTTTGTGGAAATGGAAGCCCAGCCCACTCAATTTTTGTCAACAGGCATGCTGCGGCAATTGATCATGATGGCTCATCATCCGATGAATAGAGTATGTCAATCCATGTTGGAAGACATGATGGGGATGATGGAACATCAAATATCAGAGACCATTCATTCGAGTAATTATCATAAAGCCATGGGATCATGGAATGAGCATACACAACAACTGTTAAGTCAATGGACGGCTATTTTTCGACGTTGAGACACAGACGTTGAGACACATTAGATATGATCAACCTCGCGACTATTTATAAATTTTTACCTGCAATGCTTCAGTTGAGCTCATCCAGGCTCGTTTCATAATAGACGTATTAAATGCCATCCCTATATCGCCTGAAGGGCTGACCGCGATGACACCCATGTCTGCTTTAATGTGTTTATTTCGGGTAAAGAGAATATAATCGCATGCTTCTTGTAATGGCATCTTAAATTCGGTCATCATTGAAATGCTGTTGGCAATGACGCCGGTTATTAAATACTCGCCTTCCCCCGTACCTGAAATCGCACAGGTCTTGTTGTTTGCATAACATCCCGCACCAATGACACACGTGTCACCAATTCTGCCCGGAAGACAGTTACTCGTCCCGCCGGTTGATGTTCCTGCCGCTAAATTCCCCCGATGGTCTAACGCGACCGCTCCCACTGTGCCGTGCACTTTGGGTTTAAATAATGTCGGAGAAACGGTGTGCTGATTGGCTTTTTCAAATGATTCATACTGATGTTCAGTGATAAAATAGGCTTCGGGCTCAAAAATAATGTTTTCTTTTCGGGCTACATCCAATGCGCCATTTCCTGATAAAAAAACGTGGTTGGTTTTTTTCATCACAATACGTGCCAG
>JAOAUO010000112.1:6768-41762 GCA_030157565.1 Legionellaceae bacterium | reverse complement strand
TTGGACGAAATGACATGCGTGTTTTTGCATGTCGTTTTGTCCAAACTCCAAATTACTCGATTTCAATCATTTCAAAGTCTTCTTTGCCAGCACCGCAGTCAGGACAAAACCAGTTCTCAGGCACGTCCTCCCAAGCGGTTCCCGGGGCAATGCCATCATCCGGCCAGCCTTCGGCTTCGTTATAGATGAACCCACAAATAACACAAATATATTGTTTATACGTTTGCATGATGATGTCTCAGTATGAAAAGAAGCTAATTTAGCCATTATGAGAGCGATTGTAAAGAATCATTTAAATTTTACGATTGCCTAGTAGCATGTTTTTAATAGAACGGGCATCATGTGGCCATTCGTTCTATATATTTTTAGAAGAACACAACATGCTTAAAAAAAGGATTTACGCGTTGTGTTTTATGCTGTTGTTTTTGGTGGCTGGTTTCATTTTTACAGCGGTTCAACAGTCTAAAGCACCGCACCGTGATGCGCACGTGTTGATGGATTTGTATTATCAATTGAAGCAAACCAATCCGGCTGGAGCTGAAAGAGCGTTGTCGATTGTTTTGCAGCAAGACCCTAATCATTTACCTGCGTTGATAGAAAGCAGTCAATGGTTTGTGCATGAACAGGACTGGATTCGCGCTCGGCCCGTGTTGGAGCGTCTGCATGCATTGTTACCTGAAAATAATACTTACGCGTTTCAATTGGCTCATTTGTACTATCACGAAGGGGATTGGCAGCACGCCCAACCCCTTTTTTTATCGCTCAATCAACACACCAGTCGTCCTGTTCGTATTAAAGCGCAGGCGGCATTGAATGCCATGGCCTCATATGTGCCCGGTTACATGGATTATACGTTCATTCAATATCAAGCCACCCGTTCGGGTGCTTTCTTTTCTAGCGCACCACGTCACCCAGAATCGCCTCCCACTGTGCCGAAAACCAGCGGTTCGCTTAGACAAACACACCCACATCAAACAGACGCTGAAAAAGGCTATGTGGCCTTGTCGCACGGCCATCGAATCGAAGCACTCGCGTATTTTACGCGTGCTTATTCAGTGACACAGTCGCCGGATATCGCGATGCAATTGGGGTATTTGTATGATGAGCTCAATGATAAACCGCAGGCCTATCGCTATTTTAGTGCCGCATCGTCGAGTTCTGATCCCGCGCACGCATTACGTGCTCAGCAAGCCTTAACGCATTTAGGCGGCCTGCAAACCAAAGCGTTGCCCGCTCCTTATTTTTCAGAGGTGTTTTTTACCCCGTTTACTCAATCACGTTTTGGTTTAACCGTGCGTCCGTTGATTGCGCGAGCAGGGGTTGAGCAGGAGAATCGCTTTAAAACCAAGGAATATGTCTTTCTTCGTCGCACCGATGACAATCGATCCGTCCATTTAGGGCAAGTGTCACAAATCTATGAAGATGATGTACAAATTACAGGTGTGGGCGCACAAATCACGCCTTTCTCGACGCTTCCGGTGGTCGGTTTTGTTGAAGCGGGGACCGCTTATGATTTGGTGTACCGTGCTCGCGACCGGTGGCGTGGCGATCTACGTGCTGGCGTCATGTATTACCAAAATGTTGGATGCAAGCCGGACTATTATGATCGTTTGAAAATCAGCAGAGATTATTATAGTGAGTGGTATGCGGATATGATTTATTTTTCCAGGTATCAAAATAACGTGATTGGAGGGGTCGTGACACGCCAAGGGATTCGGGCTTTGCAATATAAAAGTAGCCTATTGAATGTGTATTGGGTGGGACGTGTGTTGGCCGATACACAGCGTATTTTTTATAATAATTTTGCAGAAATGGGACCCGGTGTGGCTTGGGTTCCCTCCAACCGATGGAATGTGCAGTTGCGGTTTGAGCATCTGAATGGGGTTTATTTGCCTGCCGGCAACATCCCGAATCCCTATCCTAAACACTACACCAATAATGTGGTTCAACTGCTTTTCTATGTGAAAATATGATGCCCAATGAAATGATGCTCACCCTCTATTTTGTCATGTGGTATTTTTTAGCGACGTTGGCGGTGTTGTTCGCTTTGTCAGGTGTTGATGATTTATTCATCGATGTCTACTACTGGGCTCGCAAGCTCTGGCGCATACAGAAAACACGCCATTACGAACCGCTCACCTATGAACAATTGGCCGCAAAAGAAGAGCAATTTATTGCCGTGTTGATTCCTTGTTGGCATGAGGCCAATATCATTGGCACCATGTTAAGGCATAATGCTTATTCAATGGATTATAAACGATATTATTTTTTTGTGGGCGTGTATCCCAATGATCCTGAAACCGTGGCTGAAGTACAGCATGCCGCCGAACAGATTCCTCAAGTGCAATGCGTGGTTGGAGAGCGTCCGGGGCCTACGAATAAAGCCTCAAATTTAAATGCTATCTATACGCATGTGAAGCATTTTGAACAAATGCAATCGATGGCATTTGATATCTATGTCTTCCATGATTCAGAAGACATCATTCACCCTTTGTCGTTTAAGCTTTATAATTACTTGATTCCACGCAAAGACATGGTTCAAACCCCTGTCTTCCCATTGGACGTGAGCCTTTGGCAGTTTACACATTGGTTGTATGCGGATGAGTTTTCAGAAAATCACACCAAAGACATCATTGTGCGTGAATCCATTCATGCGCATGTGCCATCGGCCGGTGTGGGTACGGCCTTCTCAAAGCATGCGTTGGCTGTTCTTGCGACGAATGAACGGTCCACCCCTTTTTCGACCCATTCGCTCACCGAAGATTATCATACGTCCTTGGAGATTCGTGAACGGCATTTGAAATCGGTTTTTGTGACGCAGGCCGTAACGCGCATGCGGTGGACGCGGCGTAAATTTTTTCGAACGGGCTACGTGCAAAAACCGGTGAAGGAATACATCGCAACCCGTGCTCTATTCCCATTGGAATATAAAAAAGCCGTTCGGCAAAAAGCGCGTTGGATCATTGGCATTGTGTTTCAAGAATGGGACTTCGGTTCCTGGCCCCGTGAGTGGCAAATCCGTTACTCATTGGCACATGATAGAAAATCGTTTCTGACGCATTTCATCAATGGGTTTGGGTATGTGGTGTTTACCTTTTGGTTGGTTTATTCAGGCTTAACCTATAACCGGCCTGAATACCCGGGGCTTCAAGAGCAATTTAATTTGCATCCATGGGTTTGGTGGCTCGTTCTTTTGGTGACCTGCATTATGATGGAGCGGATATTGCAACGCGTGATTGCCGTCACGCGTGTTTATGGCATTCTCCCGGCCCTCTTGTCTATTCCGCGTGCTTTTTATGGAAACGTGCTGAATTTACATGCGCTCCTACGCGCTTACAGCGTCTATTTTACGGCTCAGAAAAATCCGGTATCGAATAAACAACCGTCTTGGGATAAAACCGATCATCAATTTCCTGGAAGGCATATTCTTGTACCGTATAAGCGAAAACTAGGGGACTTGCTCCTAGAAAATCATTTAATAGAGCCTGCACAATTGGAGCGTGCCCTGTGCGAGCAGGGGAAAACAGGCGAAAGACTAGGCAAAGTATTGTGTCGTTTAGAGCTGATCCATCCCATGGACCTGTTGCGATTGTTAGCCGTGCAGTATCAAGTGGGTTTATTTCCCAAATCCAACTTGGACGCAGCCCTACGCAAGTGTTTGGGACAGCTCTCTAAAAAAAGAGGGCGAAAATTGATGAAGCGCGGCATTCGCCCGATTGCCATCAATGAGGCCGCGCAGTGCATGACCGTGGCCATTGACGATCCCACCAATGAGTTGCTATTAAAGAAAGTGATTCGGTCTATAGCGCCTTACCAGGCTGAATTTGTGTTGATTATGGACGATGATGCGGTGGGCAGAAAAGCATAACAAGGCTTTCACGTTTGTTTTTTTTACATGTTGCATCTATCATTTAAAAGCGACATGACGTTTTTTTGCATGTCCTTTTGTTCAAACTCAAATCCAATGCTACACTGATTGATATGACGCTTAAAAACTGAGACTTCATGCAAGAAATCCAGGCCAATCATCCCCCCTCACTGCCCATTTTCTTCACAACCGAAATGTGGGAGCGTTATGGTTTTTATGTAGTACAGACGCTATTGGCGATTTATTTGGCGTTGCATTTTAAATGGCCCGATAAAGCGGTTTATGCGTTGGTGGGTTCGTTCACGGCACTCGCGTATCTTTCCCCTTTAGTCGGGGGGTGGATAGCCGATCATTTGTTGGGTCAAAAGCGTACCATTCTCATGGGTGCGGTTGTGTTGTTGATCAGTTACGTCAGCTTGAGCTTAACGATTTCGGATCAATTCTTGTGTTGGTCCTTGGCGGGCATTAGTGTTGGCACCGGTTTGCTCAAACCCAATATTTCATCTTTGTTGGGCAATGAGTACCCCATTGACTCGCCCCACCGAGAAAACGGATTCATGATCTTTTACATGGGGCTGACCACCGGCATTATTTTAGGCACAACCCTGCCGAGCTATCTCAATGCGCATTTGGGTTGGCCTATGTCGTTCATGAGTGCGGCCATCGGTATGGTGATAGCCACGGTCATCTTTTCTTTTGGTATGTATCGCTATCGTATCCAAGATTACAACCCGTACACGTTTCAATTTAAAAAAATCATGCTGGCAACCGTGCTCTTGTTGTTATTATGGCTTCTTTCCTATTATATCCTTCAGTACCCAACATTGGCTGCGGGCGTATTTTTTGCAGTGGCGTTATTTTCAGTGGCTTATTTTGGATATTGTGTGAACTGTGAATCGCCTAAGCAAGCGCGTCAAACCATTGTGCTGGGCTTGCTCTGCCTAATATCCGTGCTATTTTGGGCCTTTTATTTTCAAATATTTTTATCTCTCACGCTGTTCATTGTGCGTGTGGTGCAGCCAACATGGTTCGGGGTTCATTTCCCACCGCCGTATTACGTGGGCATCGAAAGCATTGGCATGATTGTGCTGGGGATTGTTCTGGTGCGTCAAAAAAATCGTCCAAATAACGATCACCCGGGCATTGGTATCGCCAATAAATTTTTAATGGCCATGTGTACGTTGCTGATTGCTTATAGTTTAATCACGATGGTTTGCTATTTGGGTCAGCCAACCGGTTTGTTATCACCCCTTTATATCATTCCAACATACCTGTTTATCTCGCTCGCGGAGATATTGTTGTCACCGGTGGGTTTATCCGCAGTGACCATACTGGCTAGTCGTGAAAAAGTGAGCACATTCATGGGGGTTTTTTTAGCATCCATCGGTATGGGTGCTTTTTTATCGGGTAAATTAGCGGAGTTAACGGCGATTTCATCTGATGAATTATTAACCATCAATTTGAAAGCGCATTATGCGGTGGCGTTTAGTCACTTATTGTGTATTTTAGTTGTGGTGACCTTGTTTTGTGGGGGTCTTAATTATCTGATTAAGCGTTTGATGAGAGAAGTTTAGAGTTTGGACAGAAACGCATGAAAAGAGCTTCATGCGTTTCTGTCCAAATAGAATGGGCTCATTGAGGCTTAGGACGGTCAGCTTCAATCAGACACCTTTCTCCAAACGGATACCGCATTAGGCGGTAGGCGCTGTTGCGTTACTCAGATAAACCACTGCGTCTTTCACCGCTTGTGTCGATACCTGTTTCAGGTAAACGGCCATTTTCATCAATACACCGGCTATAGAGCCACCTTGATCATAACCATATAGTTTGTAGTTCAGTGTTTGTTCCTTTTTCTGGTCATAAAGTTTGTACGCCTCTTTCAACAGGTCCTCGTCTGTTATATTTTGTTCAGGACTGGCCAGTGTTTTAAAATACGTGGGTTCCATTCCGTCAGCGATAATGTCTTTCATTTGTTCTATTGTCATGGCTAGAGACAGTTCGCGTAGCATGTTTTTTACGGCATCATCCTCCATTATCTTTTGTGTTGTCTCAGTGCCATTGTTTATGGCCCAATCACAGCAACGGTGCAGGGAGGCAAGCGATTCTTCGTATTCTTTATAAGCCGCGTCTCGATCTTTTGCAAGATAACCCGTATAGATAAGGGCCGCGGGAGCAAGCAACCAGCTGAACGGGATGAACGAAGAAAATGAAGCAATGATGCCTAGCGTAAAGGCGGCACTGATTTCTTTGTCAATGGCTTTCAGATCGATTAATTTGTTTCGAGTATTGAAGGTTAGTTCTTTAATGATATTGATGTTCATTTCTGAGGCATTGAATTTATATAGATTTTTCACCGGGTCAGGAAACCCTTTAAACGAAGGATTGATAATCATATTTTTAGTTTCAAGACCAGTTTGATCGAGTTCGAAACTTTTAGACTCATGTTTGGCTGCAAAAAAATAAGCGCACATCGTGATAACTCCTTCAAGTGAGTAAAAATGGATTTCAAGCGGCATTTTAGCGCCGGTTTTGAACAGTGTCAATACATTTTAATCAGCATATAATGGACGCATCTATTTTTCATAGTGAATAAGGTGGGTATGTTTTCGTACTCTGCGGCACCTCTTACTCTACCCTTTCTTCTGGAACACAGTGAATCAATAGGCGTTCCCTGTTCTACGCCGGTTAGCATCCTTCGATTCACTCTCAATATGAGAAATTAGCATGATCACGAGAAGTAAAGGGTCCATTTTTTTAGACTGCAAAAAATCTTTATTTTTAATATCAATTGTCCAATCACTTTTGAATAAACCAAATGATTTGCACATTTCAGCCACGATTTGACCCTGTTTTATATCGTACGCGTTGATACATCTACCCCAGAAATCCCTTTCTGCTCGTACTAATTGTTCACCAGAATGAGATAAAATAAAATAAACAGGGAGTATGGAAAGAAGTTTGTCCTCTATAGCGCCTATCTGATTTTTTTTATTATCCATGACATCGATGTGATTGTTAATGGACAAAAGAGATTTTTGTGATGTTGCCACCAAATGATTGGAATCATCATAAAATTCATATCCAGGAAAAAAGCTAATCGCTCTTGATAATCCACCTAAATTTTCTGTCTTGGTTTTTATAGAAAAAGTAGGTATCAAATGAAACAATGATTGTGTAATGATGATTTGATCGGATAAATGATTATATCTTTCTGTTGATAATTCCACACCATCACGCTCACAAGCATTGTTTCCTAAGGTATTATCAACAGAAGAATCGTCATTTACATTGGCAAAAGAAAGCTGTTTAGCGGTTGCCAACAACAATAAAAAAAGGGTCATTCTTATCATCAACATTCTCTTTAAAATGGGCTAATTTTTATCATTATATCACATATCAGTAAGAAATTTGAATTGGTTAATCAATTAAGGACCAGATCGGAGCCATATCGCTTCGCTAATCCTTCATTAAACAGCCACGCATGAGGCTTTTTTCATGCGTGGCTGTTCAAACGCCAACAAGTTCGGTACAGTGCTGTCATTGTATTCAACGAGTCAATGGCTGATGTCCTCTTCTTTTGTTCATTTGCGCGTGCACACTGAATTTTCTTTAGTGGATGGCTTGGTTCGTATTGGCCCTCTCATGGAGGCTTTGCCTGAAAAAGGCATGAATGCCGTGGCCGTGACCGATGTTTGCAATCTATTTGCAGTCGTCAAAGTTTTTAAAGCGGCGATTTCTGCGGGTATTAAACCCATTTTGGGGTGTGACTTGCTGTGTCACGATCCAGCTAAACCTGAACGCCAATCCTCCATCGTGCTCTTGTGTCAGAATGAAGAGGGTTACCGTCATTTGACACAATTGGTGTCTCAGGCGTATCAAGAAGGGCAATATCAAGGAAAACCCTGGATTCATCCGGGATGGATTGCACAACATGCAGAGGGCTTGATTGCTTTATCAGGCGGTCGTTCGGGTGATATTGGGCAGGCCTTGTTGGCGGATGATGAGGCGCTGGCGCATCAGCTCGCTTGCGCGTGGATGCGCGTGTTTCCGAATCGGTTTTATTTGGAAATGCAGCGTACCGGACGCGCAGATGAGGCCATTTATAATGAACGGCTCGTTCGATTAGCGGATGCTTTGCAGCTTCCATTGGTGGCCACCAATGATGTGCGATTTTTACATCCAGATGATCATGAGGCACACGAAGCGCGTGTCTGCATTCATGAAGGGTATGCGTTGGCCGACCCACGCCGCAATACGCGTTATAGCGCACAACAATACCTTCGGTCAGCCGAAGAAATGCAGGCCTTGTTTAGTGATCTGCCGCAAGCGCTACAAAACACCGTTGAAATCAGCAAGCGATGCACGGTCACGCTGGATTTGGGCCATAACTATTTACCGAACTTCCCGGTGCCGAAAGGCTCTTCCGTGGAAGGCTATTTGTCACAGACCTCGAAAGAGGGATTAGAAATCCGCTTAGAACAGCTCGCACGTGGGCGCGTTGTCGATCGCACGCCATACGATGATCGCTTGCAGATTGAGTTGGATGTGATCAACAGCATGGGGTTCGCGGGTTATTTTTTAATTGTGGCCGATTTCATCAAGTGGGCCAAACAAAATGACGTGCCGGTGGGGCCTGGTCGTGGGTCGGGTGCGGGGTCGTTGGTGGCTTATGCGTTGCTGATTACCGATCTCGATCCGCTGGAATATGAATTGCTCTTTGAACGGTTTTTGAATCCTGAACGGGTCTCCATGCCCGATTTTGATATCGATTTTTGCATGGAAGGCCGTGACCGAGTCATTGAGTACGTGGCTGAAAAATATGGCCGACAAAGCGTGTCTCAGATCATTACGTTCGGCACGATGGCGGCAAAAGCGGTCATTCGCGATGTGGGACGTGTGTTAGGGCATCCGTATGGTTTTGTGGATAAATTAGCCAAGCTCATCCCGTTTGAAATCGGCATTACCTTGGACAAAGCACTCAAGCAAGAAGATGAATTGCGTCGGCGTTATGAGGATGAAGACGAGGTTAAAGAACTGTTTGATCTGGCGTTAAAATTGGAAGGCATTACGCGTAACGCGGGCAAGCATGCGGGCGGCGTGGTGATTGCACCGTCTCAATTGACGGATTTCACGGCCATTTATTGCGAAGAGGGCTCTTCGCAATTGGTGAGCCAGTTGGATAAAGATGATGTGGAAGCCGCCGGTCTCGTCAAATTCGACTTTTTAGGATTGCGAACACTCACCATCATTCATTGGGCATTGATCATCGTCAATCGTGAGCGCGCCTCGGTGGGTTTGGAGGCATTGGATATTGCCGATATCCCATTGAATGACCAAGCGAGTTTTGATTTATTAAAAGCGTGTAAAACCACGGCCGTCTTTCAGTTAGAGTCACGTGGCATGAAGGAACTGATTCATCGACTACAGCCGGATTCGTTTGAAGAAATCATTGCCCTGGTCGCCTTGTTTCGCCCAGGCCCGTTGCAGTCCGGGATGGTGGATGACTTCATCAATCGAAAGCATGGGCGAGCCAAAGTAGAATACCCCCACCCTGATTTAGAACCCATCCTCAAACCGACGTATGGTGTGATTTTATACCAAGAGCAGGTGATGCAAATCGCCCAGGTTTTAGCAAATTACACCTTAGGGGGCGCTGATTTGCTGCGTCGAGCCATGGGGAAGAAAAAAGCCGAAGAAATGGCGGAGCAACGGGCTATTTTTACGGAGGGCGCGACCGCCAGGGGTGTAGACGCACAAACGGCGACGGCCATTTTCGACTTGATGGAAAAATTTGCAGGTTACGGATTTAACAAATCACATTCGGCAGCCTACGCCTTAATTGCTTACCAAACGGCATGGTTAAAAGCGCATTATCCGGCGGCTTTTATGGCAGCCGTGATGTCATCTGACATGGACAATACCGATAAAGTAGTGACGTTTATCCATGAGTGCGCACACATGAACCTGACCGTTTTGCCGCCATCAATGAATCGCTCATTGTATGCGTTCACGGTGGCGGATGAGGGCACCATTATTTATGGCTTGGGCGCCATCAAAGGCGTCGGTCACGCCGCCATTCAGTGCATTGTGGATGAGCGCGACGCGCAGGGCCCTTACACCAGTCTGTTTGATGTATGCCAGCGTTTGGATATGCGAAAGGTGAATCGGCGTGTATTGGAGGCCCTGATCATGAGTGGGGCGATGGACGACTGGGGTGTTGAGCGCGCGGTGTTGTTTGCTTCTTTAGAAAAAGCCCTTCAAGTGGGTGCGCGCTTTACTCAAAATCAAAGCAGTGGTCAGCGGGATTTGTTTGCGTTGTTTGATGATGAGCCAACCGTCGAGCATTATTTAACGTGCAAAGCCTGGGACATCAAAAAACGATTGGATGGAGAAAAAAAGACACTCGGGCTTTATTTAACCGGGCATCCGGCCGATTCATACCTACAAGAATTGCATGCATTTGTCCGGCCCATTGGGCAATTGAATCCATCCGCCTCTAAAAAAGCCACGGTCTGTGGATTGGTAACCAGCGTTCGACGGATTGTGACGAAGCGGGGTAAAAAATTAGCCATTATCGGGCTAGAGGACGCGCAGGCACGTGTCGACATTGTGACGTTTTCAGAGATTTTTGATTCGAGTCAAGACCATGTTCAGGTCGGCCTCATGCTGGTGGTGGATGGTGAATTGGGTCAAGATGATTACACGGGTGGCGTTAAAATGACGGCCACAGCCTTGTATAGTATAGACGATGCTCGCACCCGTTTTGCCAAACATTTAGCACTGACATTAACGGACGGTGATCGCGATAAATTGCCAGCAATCCAATCGGTGTTAGCGGCGCACAAGGGAAAATGCGTGGTGCAAATACGTTATTCCAATGCATCTTCTCAAGCTGCGATGAATTTAGGTACCGCTTGGTGTGTGACACCGGATGATGCGTTGTTGATGAAATTAGCCGCGTTACTGGATGAATCGCGAGTGAGCTTGAATTATTAGTTTGGAGGACATGGCATGCAAAAACACGCCTGTCATGTCCTCCAAATATAATCAGCGCCTGAATCTTTAGAGCGCTCCGTCTGCTTTCTATCGCAAACCCTCGATTCAATACGTCAAGCGTTCTCCATGCCCATGAACCCATTATCATGGACAGAAGGACGTGCGTCTTTTTGCATGTTCTTTTGTCCAATGTCCAAGTGCATTGGCTCCTCATCGTAACCCCTGCAGTAAAGCGGTTGGCTCTGGATCTTATGGATTGTAAGCGATACCATGGGGTTATTGTTGATCACGGATTTGTATGATGGCTTTTTGTAGTCGCTTTCTCAAGGTATTTTTTTTCAGTGTGTTATGCATTAGTGTGGCTGAAGCGGGCGTTAACCCACAGCATTTTTATCGAAGTGTTTGGAACCCCACTTATCACGGTAAACGCTTGGATTATTGCGCGATGGGTGAGCGAGTGTGTGGTTTGCCGGTAGCCCATCGATATTGTCAGTTGTTGGGGTATGAGCATGCTGATCAGCAGGTGATTGATTATGCGGTTCGCTCAACCTACTTTATGGATACCCATAAAGGGTGTAATGGATGGCATTGCAAAGGATTTATGCGGATTCGTTGCAAAGGGGAATTGACGCATCAGCCCGTGAATGCTTATTACTATCGCAAGCAAGTTTTTGTGTTTCCACGCTTTAATCATAGTCGTGTGGATTGGTGCTACGAAGATGGGAAGGGATGTGGCCGGCGGGCGGCGTATTCGTTTTGTCGACGAATGGGTTATATGCGCGCACAAGAATACAAAATACAAGCCCATGTTTCGCAAACAAGATCGATCGGAAACCGTAAATGGTGTGTGGGGCCTGCGTGCAACGCATTCAGTCGCATTACTTGTTATCGATGATGATTGACGTTTGGATAAAATAACATGCAAAAGCAGGCCTGTCATTTTATCCAAATATATTTAGCGCCTCACCCGTCGAATTGTTTCGTTATTGCCTCGATCTGTTTGGGTTGCAAGCGCAACAATGCCCAAAATAAACGCGTGATTCACTATAATCCATAAGGCCGCTTTAATCTCTATATGGGATAGCCCCTCTTTGCTAGGAAATGAGTATTTATGCGGTTTTGATGGACCTAACCGAATATGCTCTCTTTCAAGCAGCTCATTCAAAAATGGAACTTTATACTCGTTTAATAAGTCAATTTTTTCTTTGTCACCCGAAAGAATCCTTGTCTTTTTAAAGAACGAATGCAATTGTCTGTGATTATCGGATATTTCTTGTGTTGGCGTCCTGAATGAATTGGTTGTATTGGTCACGTATTTGAGATTATTCTTGGCATCAAATGCCACGTATATGCTGTCATAATCTGTTCTATTTATTCCATAAGGGCCTTTTTCCATTGTATTGATATGACTAAATGAATAGTTGGGGTATTGATTGGCTAATGAAGTACAATGATCGTGCAGATGATCTGGATCTTGTATTAAATCATCGCGATTTGAAAATCCGAATGGATCGCTGATGTCAAAATCATAGTGGCCTTTTTTTGTTACGGAATGACAGTGCCTCTTGTCCTTTGGACCGGAGCAGGAACGTGTATTATATGTATACTGATTACTGCCCCCATTATTTCTATATTGAATAAATTCTCTGAATTGCTTTTCACATTCAGAGAATAGTTCAAACGTATACTCTGTTTTATCATTATGTAATAAACCCAAGTCGCTTAAATTTTTATGATGATAAGCGTATATGTTGCGATAATTGCGGTGACTCCATATCCATACAAAAGGCGCGAAGTAATTGATAACGAAAACAGCAAAGACTGCTAGAGCCTTGGCCTGATGTTGGGTCGTTGAGTGTTTCATTGAAATGGCCTTTAACCGGAATGATATTGACGCGAGAGATTATTGTATCATATTATTCTTTGTGTGTAAATAATGATCTTGTTTGTTGGTATTTTTTGAGCGGGTTAAATTGATCTGGTCGAGTGTATGAGTGCAAAATATCCGTTCATCATTTGATTTTTGCAGGATGGGTTATTAGTGGTTCCAATCAATCTAGAATGTTATCACCACAATTTTTAAGACTCGATTATCAATTGTGGTGAACGGTTGCGTTATTCGCTTTTTTCGGATTGTTTCGTGCCTTTATTCGGGCTTTCTTTGGGTTTTTCAGCTGGTTCTTTGCGTGCTTCATCTGGTGAGGGGTGCTTTACTTTATAGTCATCAATGATTTCGCACACGCTGGTTTTTAGGTCTTTATATAGTTTGCCCGCCATAGAACTCAGCTCGTTTAGATCGGGTAATTTTGATTTTAAATCATTCATGTTTTCGCTCCGTCGTTAAATAAAACCATTTTTTTATTGAG
Source organism: Legionellaceae bacterium (assembly GCA_030157565.1). GTDB lineage: Bacteria > Pseudomonadota > Gammaproteobacteria > Legionellales > Legionellaceae > DDPF01. The sequence continues at coordinate 28,532 of JAOAUO010000112.1, read as the reverse complement.
GTTTGGACGAAATGACATGAAAAAACATGCATGTCATTTCGTCCAAATAGACTCAGCTCATCAATCTTTAGAGAACCCAGTGTATTGAATCGAGGTACGCAGCCTCGGCAAGCCCATGCTGTTCTGTCCAAACTTCAACATTCAATGGCTACGATCTTCGTTGTTTATATTGGTATTCGAGAGCCATTTTTAACCCAGCATCCGTCAGCGACAGGTATTTGTAACCTGGATCAGCTGTGGTGCGCTCTAACCATTCATTTGCTATACAAATATTCGCTAACGGGTGAAGATCTGTTATTTGAACATCCGTGTGCAGTTTTTCTTTCAGTTTGGCAACCGCGGATTCATCCAGGGTGAGAAAGAGCGTTTCGCGCGTTTGTCCTTCACGCCGTAGCTCATCATAAAAAAAATCAATCACATCCATTTCATTCATAAAAAATACTTTTTATTGACTCCGTAGAAAGAGTATATATCAATAAAGTGGACTTATAACAGAAAAGCATGAAAAAAGCCTCATGCTTTTCTGTTATAAGACAATGGGGCTATCCACATTTAGGCCCAAGGGTGAAGCAGCGCCATTGCAGGTTTTAATAGCTTTGCAATCCAGGTTTGTTTGGCATGCACGGTAATGTGATACAGCTTGGCGGTCATCATCTTATCATTCAGGTATTCATCACTCGTTTGTAACGCGTCAACCAATCCTAATGCCAGCGCATCTTGAGCTAACCAGTGTTCACCGGTGGATACTTCATCTATGTTTAATTGTGGTCGACTCTTTAACACGTGATCCTTAAAGGTCGCGTGAATTTCTTCCAAATCCTCCTGAAATTTTTTGCGCCCTTTATCGGTATTTTCTGCAAACAAGGTTAAGGTTCGTTTGTATTCGCCGGCGGTTAGTAATTCAACATCGATGTCTTTTTTTCGAAGTAGGCGATGAAAATTAGGCATTTGTGCAACAACCCCAATGGATCCGATAATGGCGAAGGGAGCTGCGATAATGCGATTGGCGATGCATGCCATTAAATAGCCGCCACTGGCCGCGACCTTATCAATACAAATGGTTAATGGAATCTGTTTGTCTCGTAGGCGTTGAAGTTGAGAGGCGGCCAATCCATACCCATTAACAGATCCTCCTGGGCTCTCTATGCGCAACACCACTTCATCTTTAGGCGTGACAATGGAGAGAATCGCTGAAATCTCAGCGCGTAGCGACTCCACTTGAGAGGCTTTCATGTCACCGATAAAATCAATCACATAAAGAGCGGGGGATGTTTTATCGGCTTTTTGTTTTTTTAATTTTTTACCAAAGACTTCTTTGTGTAAATGTTGCTGGACTTGCTCCCATTCTTTATTTAAAAACGTGATCGTTAATTTAGGCGTGATTTTTCGGCTTAAAGATAAAACACCACCGATTAATAATAGAAGTGCTATCACTGCTGTGAATGATTTCAATGCAAATAAGCCGTATTGGGCGAGAAAATCCATCTTATAACCTTTCGTTGTCGTTAAAACATGGATTATCCGCGTCATGTGCTTTATCTGCAAGTCATCTTGTTTTCATATATTGGAAAGAGTAATGTCTATCGTAACCATTCACCACAATTCGCCCTGCGGGCAAAATGCGGTGATGAACGTTACGCCTTGCATTAACAATGAGCAATAAATATGATTTGTTGCTTATGCAGGCACATTTGGCCTATTAAAAAATAGGGCAATTTGATCGGAAGATTCTCAATTCGCCAGCGGCATCACCACATTTGCCCGCAGGGCGAATTGTGGTGAATGGTTACTGTCTATCATCATTTAGGTTTTGAAGGAAATGACATGATGACCGAAACCATGACTGAGGCGAAAAACACGCATAACATTCAGTCTCGATGAGCCCCCATTATCGTTGAACAGAAAAACATGAGGAACGGAATGAAATTGCTTCGATACGGTCAACCTGGCGCGGAAAAACCAGGGATTTTGGATGTGAATGGCGATATTCGTGATGTTTCGGCTTATGTTGTTGACTTTAATGCATCCAGTCTAGGCCATGAGAACTTATTCCAGCAATTACAAGCATTGGACCTGAGCGCTCTCCCCATCATCGATCAGTCGGTTCGAATAGGCGCTTGTGTGGATGTCACAGGAAAGGTGATCTGCATTGGGTTTAATTCAAGATTGCACGCACACGAGATGGGTGTCATTCCCGTTCCTGAAACCGATATGGTGGTTTTCTTAAAACCGAGCAGTTCCGTCTGCGGCGCATATGATCCGATCTATTACACGCGCCATATGAGAAAATTGGATTGGGAAGCGGAGTTGGGGGTGGTGATTGGGAAGAAAGGCAAATATATCTCAAAAGAGATGGCCAAAGATTATATCTTCGGTTATACCTGCATCAATGATTTGTCTGAACGTTATTTGCAATTGGAAACGCCAGACAAACAATACACCAAAGGGAAGGGGTTTGATCACTCAGCGCCCATGGGTCCTTATCTCGTCACAAGAGATGAAGTGAGCAATTCCAGTAATTTGGAAATTAAATTGTGGGTCAATGGGGTGCTGCGCCAGGCGTTCAATACCTGTGACTACATCCATCAAGATGCTGCGGTGATTAGTTATTTAAGCCAATATTTCACGTTGTATCCCGGAGACATTATTTCAATGGGGTCCGCACCTGGGAGCGCGCGTTCTTGGGGGGATAATCAGTTTTTAAAGCCCGATGATCGGGTGATTTTAAATATTCAAGGTTTAGGGCAGCAAGAACAAGTGGTTCTGGTTGAATGAAGACCCGCTGTTCATGTATTCTTAGAGGAAACAATAACAATTGGAGTCTGGACAAAAAAGCATAAAAAAGGCCTCATGCTTTTCTGTCCAAATATAATGGGTTTGTCGAAGCTAAAGAAGACCCATGTATTGAATGAGGGGTTTGCGATGGTGAGCCGCGCGCTGAAACCCTCGATTAAATACACTGAGCTCTCTACCGATGGACGAGCTGATTATATTTGGGCGAAATGACATGCGTGTTTTTGCATGTCGTTTTGTCCAAACTCCAAATAACAAGGAGAATGGAATGTACAAAAAGGTATTGTTTGCAACGGATTTTGATGAGGTCGGCATTCATGCGGCCCACAAAGCTAAAAAAATAGCGGATGAAAATGGCGCTGCACTTCTTTTAGTGCATGTGGTTGAGCCTATTCCTGCCTATGCATACCCAGGTTTTGCAGGGTTTGCGGAAGTAGAAGTCTCTATTCGTGAGCAGGCCGAAAAAGAACTGAGTGCCCTGGCCGCCAAATTGAATGTGGATGAAAAAAATCGATTCATTGAATTCGGATCCACTAAAAACGAAGTATTGCGAGTGGCTGCAGAACAGCATGTTGATTTAATCGTAACCGGCAGTCATGGCAAACATGGACTGGCGTTATTGCTTGGATCAACAGCAGACTCCATTTTACATGGAGCGCATTGCGACATGTTGATTGTGCGCCCACCCAAATAAATGGCGTTTGGACAGAAATGCATGAAAAGGGCCTCATGCGTTTCTGCCCAAATAGAATGGGTTTATCGAGGCTGAGTGCGGCCAGCGTATTTAATGAGTGGTTTGTTGTGATGAAATTGTTTCGCCATGTTCAACCTAGCACCATCCTTCATGCGGGATCCGTGGCCACTATCGGTAACTTTGATGGTGTACACCGAGGGCATCAGGCGCTGTTGGCGTTGTTGCGAAAAAAAGCCGATGCCTTGAAATTGCCGTTGTTTGTGATTCTCTTTGAACCGCAACCCGGTGAGTATTTCAAGCGTTCCCAAGCGCCGACCCGATTGTATCGATTGAGAGACAAGTTACAAGCACTGCGCCAATGCGGCGTGGATGGCGTCTTGTGCCTGAAATTCAATGACCAACTCGCTCAAATGACACCCGAAGCCTTTGCCGAACAGGTCATTTTTACGCAAATGAACGTACAATATTTACTACTCGGTAGCGATTTCCGATTTGGACGTGATCGACGTGGTGATGTGCTTTTACTGCGTGAATGGGCGGTCGGACGGGGCGTGGACGTGGAGACCTATCCTGAATTTTCTATGAATCACGCGCGGGTGAGTTCCACTCAAATCAGGCATGCGTTATACTTGGGCGACTTGAGCCGTGCGGAATCATTGTTGGGCCGAAAATACAGCCTCTGTGGACGTGTGAAGCACGGCCAAGGCATGGGTCGAAAATGGGGGGTGCCCACGGCTAATTTGAGCCTTTCACGAGGCGCATTGCCCCTCAGTGGAGTATTTTGTGTTCAGGTGGCCCGCGCCGCCGGCCCCTTATTCAATGGGGTGGCCAACATGGGCAACCGGCCCACGGTGGATGGAAGCACGAATGTCCTTGAAGTGCACTTATTTGATTTGGATGAGTCATTGTATGGTGAAATCATCCAAGTTTCTTTTTTGTTCAAGTTGCGAGATGAAATAAAATTTTCATCCGTGGATGCTTTGATTCTCCAAATCCATGCGGATGTGGCCGCAGCAACTGCTTATTTTAACGATTGAATAGGGTAAACCGAATGGCTGATTATAAAGATACATTGAATTTACCTCACACGACCTTTCCAATGAAAGCCAGCTTGGCGCAGCGTGAGCCGCAACGGTTAGAGAAATGGAAAGCCAATGGGTTGTATGAACAGATTCGTGTAGCACGTGCCGGACGTGAACGATTTATTTTGCACGATGGCCCGCCTTACGCGAATGGCCATTTGCATTGTGGGCATGCGCTGAACAAAATATTGAAAGATATGATTGTGAAATCAAAGTCGTTGAGTGGTTATGACGCTCCCTTTGTACCGGGATGGGATTGCCATGGTTTACCCATTGAACTCAATGTAGAAAAAAAAGTAGGCAAAGCCGGTGTTAAAATCAGCGCGACGGCATTTCGTGCGCGTTGCCGTGAATATGCGGCCAGCCAAATTGATATTCAACGCGATGAATTTCAGCGATTAGGCGTGTTCGGTGATTGGCAAAACCCATATACGACCATGGGGTTTACCTATGAAGCCAATATTCTACGTGCATTAGGCCAAATCATTTCAAACGGGCATTTGCATCAAGGCTTTAAACCGGTGCATTGGTGTGTGGATTGTGCCTCATCGCTCGCTGAAGCGGAAGTGGACTATGAAGACAAAACCTCGTCTTCGATTGATGTGGCGTTTCGTGTGGAAGATGTTCACGCATTCATGGCGCAAACGGCATTGAACGCGCCGGAAAAAGCCATTATTGTGCCCATCTGGACGACCACGCCGTGGACATTGCCTGCGAACGAGGCGGTTTGTTTGCACCCGGAATTGGATTATACGCTGGTAGACGCCGGTGATTGTTATTTCTTGGTTGTGGCTGATTTGGTGACGTCTGTGATGTCGCGCTATGGCATTGCCGAATATACGGCGTTCAGCACCGTGAAAGGGAGTGCCTGTGAACGCCTGCTATTGCAACACCCGTTCTTGCCTCGCCAAGTGCCGATTGTGCTCGGAACACACGTGACCACCGAATCGGGTACGGGCTGTGTGCATACAGCACCCGCGCACGGGCCTGAGGATTATAACGTCGGTTTGATGTATGACTTGCCTTTGCAAAATCCTGTCTTAGCCAACGGCTGTTTTGCGTCAGACGTGCCTTTATTTGCGGGCTTGTCTGTTTTTAAAGCGAACGCGCCCATTATAAACATGCTGCGTGAGCAGGGTGCATTGTTAAATGAAGCGAGCATCAGCCACAGCTATCCTCATTGTTGGAGACACAAAACGCCGGTTATTTTTCGGGCAACACCCCAATGGTTTATTTCCATGGATAACAATGGATTGCGTGATGCGCTGCTGGAGCAAATTGACACGGTTCGCTGGGTGCCTGATTGGGGCCGTGCGCGCATTCGAAGCATGGTGGAGACCAGGCCTGATTGGTGCGTGTCCAGACAGCGTGCATGGGGAACGCCCATGCCTTTGTTTATTCATAAAGAAACGCGAGCGCTTCATCCCAATACCGCGCAACTCATTGAACAAGTCGCAGTGCTCGTTGAGGAAGCCGGCATTGATGCATGGTTTGATTTGGATGCTGTGGCCTTATTGGGCGAGGATGCGGCAGATTATGAAAAAATCAAGGATACCTTGGATGTCTGGTTTGATTCAGGCGTGTCGCATTTTTGCGTCCTGAAACAACGCGGCGAACTGGCCTTTCCAGCGGATGTGTATTTTGAAGGGTCCGATCAACATCGCGGCTGGTTTAATTCATCACTGACCACAGCCGTTGCCATGCATGGCGTGCCACCTTATAAAACCGTCCTGACGCATGGGTACACGGTGGATGCCGAAGGCAAGAAACTCTCTAAATCCAAAGGCAATTATGTCGCGCTAGACAAGCTTATCGCGCAACATGGTGCGGATATATTGCGTTTGTGGGTCGCATCGACGGACTATCGCAATGAAGTGAGTATTTCAGATGAAATCATCAAACGCACGGCGGATGCATACCGGCGCATACGAAATACAGCGCGCTTTTTATTGGCTAATTTATTTGATTTTGTGCCCGAACGCGATGCGATTGCCGCAGACGATTTAGTCGAGTTAGACCGGTGGGCCATTCAGCGATCTCAAGCCTTGCAGAATGAAATATTGCAAGCGTATGAGGATTACCATTTTCACGTCATTTATCAAAAAATACATAATTTTTGTGCGGTTGACATGGGCAGTTTTTACCTGGATATCATTAAGGACCGCCAATATACTTTGCCGGTTAATAGCCGCGCAAGGCGCTCTTGTCAAACGGCGATGTACCATATTGTGCAAGCTTTAACGAGTTGGTTGGCTCCTATTTTATCGTTTACAGCCGAGGAAATCTGGCAAGCCATTCCAGGGCGTGCGGGTCAATCGGTGTTTGTTGAAGAATGGTATCAAGGCTGGTCGTTGGTGACCGATGTGAACATGGATGATTGGGCGCAATTGCAATGCATCCGCGACGAGGTGAATAAAGCGCTAGAGGCCACACGCCAAGCGGGCTTGATTGGCTCAGGATTGGCGGCCAATGTGACCCTTTATGCGGATGAGAAAGCGCATTCCATTCTTGAGCGCATTAGCGATGAGCTGCGCTTTGTGTTGATTACTTCATCCGCCACCGTGTTGCCGATGGCCATGCGACCCGCAGACGTAACCTTGAACGACACCTTGGGTGTCGCCATCCACGTGCAAGCCAGTGAATCGCCCAAATGTGACCGGTGTTGGCATCGGTGTGATGATGTGGGCGAAAACACAGCGCATCCTGAGCTCTGCGTGCGCTGTGTGGACAACATCAGTGGGGATGATGAGTCGAGGAGCTTTGCATGAAGAAATGGCCGTGGTTTATTCTCAGCGTGCTCTTTACAGCGCTCGATCAAGCCAGTAAATATTGGGCTGTTTCGGCATTGATGCCCTATCAGCCCGAAGCCGTATTCCCTATGCTCAATTTAACCCTGGCTTACAATAGCGGGGCGGCATTTAGCTTCCTCAGTGGCGCAGGTGATTGGCATCGCTGGTTTTTTACCGCATTTAGCGGCATTATGAGCATTGTTCTGGTGGTTTGGATGGTGCGATTGCCGCAAAGGGCACGCATGCAATTAACGGCGGTCAGTTTGATTTTAGCGGGTGCTTTAGGCAATTTGATCGACCGAATTTCATTCGGTCATGTCATTGATTTTATTGATGTGTACTATTCACATTACCATTGGCCTGTATTCAATGTAGCCGATAGTGTGATTTGCATGGGCGCGTTCTTATTGTTTGTGGATTTGTGTTTACAAGCCAAACACGCGCCCTTGGGTGACGCGGCGCATTGATCCCTCGTCGCGTGTCAATCCACTGCAAGCGCTCATTCTATTAAGAAGCAAAGGCCATAGCGTTCGTGCTTAATGTTTGTAACACGCTCATTTCGGGATTGAGCAGACTCACGGCAGCAACCGATGGCAGATTGAGAAAATGTTCGGCTTCATCCCACTCTACCTCGGCAGGAAATAACCGTAGTAGAGGCAAGCATTTATTGAGTAGTGTGCAAAAGCTTAAGCGGGCAGGGAAGGGCCGGACGTGCTGGCAGCCTAACGATATGGCGTGCATGGCTTCAGACAAGGTGGCAACCCCGGGTAGGTAATGCATTGAATAGATTGCCGCGGTTTGAGCGATGGCGGGTAAAAAACCAGGGCTGGTTGCAAAATGAACACCGGCGTTACAACTGTCTTGTAGTTGTTGCGTGTTAATGATGTTGCCGGCTCCAATCCGTAATGCAGGAAAATCATGTAACACCTTTTGCAGTATAGATGGCTCAGTACTGTTGATCTCTACCATCGTAAAACCCGCATCAGAAATTTGTTTGATTTTTTCAAACAACAGCGCATCTACATCCAGCGTAATCATCACAGATTGCGTGCCCATTAGCTTATCCATTTCCATCGTCTCTTTTGGCTTCTCACCACTATGAAACACATGTTAAAAGACTTGGCTTCGCTTGGCAAGGGCAATAAAATAAATTTATTTGCCATTATGGGTAAAAATAGCGCATAATATGGTTTTTCACGATAAAACAGATTAAAACGGTGGATCATGGCCATGAAAAAAACGATGCAGGGCTTCATTATTTTATGTCTATCCTGTTTATTCAGTACGCAGGGGTACTCAGGAGCCGTAGCGGGCCTCTTGTCGGATGAGCAGAATACGATCCATATTTTCCAGAATGCATCCTCCAATGTCGTGTATGTGCACCGCATGACGACCATGAAAAAGCGCGCACATGAATCATTGCACGTTGTGCCGAGTGGCTCAGGCTCAGGTATTCTTTGGGATGCGCAAGGGCATGTGGTGACCAATTATCACGTCATTAAAGGAGCGGATACGTTTTCGGTGACCATTGGGGCGGTGACTGTGCCGGCAAAAGTCATCGGTGCTGAACCACGCAAAGATCTCGCGGTCTTGTTGTTGAGTCAGCCGAAAGCCATTGCCGGATTAAAAACATTCAAGCCGTTTGAGCTCGCACACACACATGATTTATTGGTGGGCCAAAAAGCGATTGCGATAGGCAATCCGTTTGGGTTGGATCACAGTCTAACGATGGGCGTGATTTCAGCCCTTGGCCGAAACATTCCAGGCGTGGGCGGTGTCACCATTCATGACATGATTCAGACGGACGCCGCGATCAACCCAGGCAACTCTGGAGGCCCATTGTTGGATAGTGCGGGTCGGTTAATCGGTTTGAATACCTTGATTTATTCAGAGTCTGGTACATCCGCTGGCGTTGGATTTGCGGTGCCTGCGGATGATATCCATCGCACCGTGACACAAATTATTCAGCACGGCAGGGTTAAACTCGCCGGGATTGGTGTTCAACCCGTCGAACCGCGGCTTGCGGCTCGCTTTGGTGTCAAGCAAGGCATTTTGATTGCAGACATATTGCCCAATACACCCGCCGTGAAGGCCGGACTTCGAAAAACACATCGCAGCCGGATGGGGCAAGTGGTGCTGGGCGATGTGATCATCGGTTTGAATGGACATGTGGTTAAAAATTACGATGCTTTGTATCACTTGCTCACCGAAGTCACCGTTGGGGATGATGTGACACTCACGGTGCTCAGAGAAGGCATGCATGTTTATCATCGAATAAAAACGATTGATATTGCGGCTTACTAGGGCTTTGTCATGGCCTATGAAATGTTTCGGTTCGACGTTCACGCGGTCAGTTTTCGAAGCATGATTTCGTAACGGTTCATTAAAATAAGGGGGTATGTGCATTGAATAACTTATATAGTGATGCATATAGATTGTTCAATACACTTGACCTCTTCCCCCCCCTTTTTTTTTTATTTAGCAGGGCAAATTAAAAGCAGATTGACTTTTGCGCGCGCTATTGGTGAAATAAAATAAAATTTAAATTAACGAGGTGTACAATGAAAAAGCTTGCAAACGAAACCATTGAAAAGATAAATGAATATAGTGATCGCTTCAGGACGGACACTAAAGATGACATTGAAACCGTTTTGAAAGACACTTTTGACGCCGCATTCAGACAAGCGGATACCCAAGAGAAAAAGAAAAAATTATACACTTCGCTGTCTCTTTTTGTGCATCCAGATCGTAAAAGAACCGGTTTTTTGAAGACATTGGAAGAGCGAGGATTGGGCGACTTGTCCTCTCAGGTATTGAACAGAGTGAATGAACAACAGGCGGCCGAAAAACACGCTGCAATGGCATCGTATCATCCGTGGCGTTATATTGAAACACAGCAAAATAGAATAAAATCGGCGTTCGAACAGGCAGTCATTGCGAGAACCAACGCAACGACAATAGGAGAATCAGAGGGAAAGGCGGAGGATGAAATTGCGATGTTGGCGAATGAAGCATTCTTTTCATCATTCCGCAATACACTTCCCGAGTTATATCGCTATGAGCAATACCATCTTGCCATTCAATACCTTGTTTACGGGTTTGCTTTCAGCGTGAATGCAGTGCTCGCTGCCGGTTTTATGGGTAAAGCCATTCTGGATATTGTGCCCATATTGCTCCATAAAATGGAAGTTGCATTGTTAAATTATTCGACAGACGGTCATTATGATCATTTTTCTCTTGATATTGCAAAAAAAATACACATGAGAGCCCTTCTCGAACAAGTTAAGGTTCAATGCATTCATTTATCAGACGAGGACGTAAAAGCTGCCTATGATGGCTTGCTGTTGCATGGAGAAGACAATCAGAGATCTCATTTAGAAGAAATCGGATTCGATACCAACGAACTCTCGAAAGAAGAGTTCGATCAATTGTTTAAACAGGTGTATATTGCCGAAAATGTAGAAAATCTGTGTGATCAGTTCCCTGAGTCTGAGTTGTTAAGCAACGAAGATATTATCGCTGTTCGTGAGGCCATTTCAACGTTAAATGAGCTCACGAACACAACCGAAGTCATTGAGCAATTGAAAAAATTGAGCGACACAAGGGTCAATAATGCCTATAGCGCGCTAAGAAAATTTGTACAAGATTCAGAAGAACAAAGCATTAAAGAGATCAAAACACAGTTGGGACCCTTGTCAGGCACCATTCATGCATCTGCGATCCTCTTTGCACTCCAGGACGCATGGAATACGGATGTGGCTGTCCCACAACGTTTCTTGCAAGCGATTGTGTTGATGGCAACGCTCCCGCTGATAGCCATCAAGTTGTTATGGGATGGATTATCGGCAGCCTTTGGTGCAGCATGTATATTGTTGAAAGTCGCTTCAGTGACATTGATTAATGCGCCGCTGGATGTGCGTGATTACTTTTCTGCGAAGTCTGATGCGTCCCAAACACCGGCTCATGCAGCAGAGATTCTGTTGATTCAACAACCATCAAACGATGGGGATTTTGCCGAGGAAGTCCCCGTGAGAACACGTGCCAGTGATCCCCGATTTTTCGCGGGATGTGATTCACCTCCTGGCGAGAAACCAGAAGAACTAGAATATGATAATAATTCTGATCCTGATCCATTTGATTGGAGTGGTTTTGATCAAGATGGGCCTCTATCTTCTCCATAGCGTCTATTTCTTTAAAATCTGTCTCGCCGCAATCTGTTCCGTCTCGCGGCGAGATGCGGCATGGCTCCCAGCCTAAGATGAACGCCGCTGCCGATGCAAGGGATATCAAACGATTGATCTTTCGAATGACGAGGTTCTTCAGTCTGTGTAACCTTACATCATATTTACCGGCAGGGCGAATCGTGGTGAATCGTTACCAGTATGTTACAATGAATTAATTATTTGGTCACAAGGATATTTCGGATGCAAATTGCTTTCAGCCTTGTATTATCTAAACGACATGATTGCTGCATCAACGGCGATGGGGGTGGGAAGCGAGGAAAGTATCTTACCTGATAACGAACACATTGCTGTCATGACTCAATGACTAGCGTGTCTATATCAGCCCGAATCGGAAGCATTCGCGCTGATATCAAGGATATCGTAAAACAAAAAACAATGCTCCAGCACAACTCACACCGTTGATATTGGATATCGTTGAAATCACATACGCTCGATTACAATGTTGGAAAAGTGAGCAACTGAAACAGAAACAACAATCTGTCCATGATAATGGATTCATAGGCACAAAGAACGCTTAGCGTATTTAATCGAGGGTTTGCGAAGAGCAAAATGACGCAAACCCCCGATTAAATACACGGAGCGCTCTAAAGATTCAGGCGCTGATTATATTTGGACGAAATGACAGGCGTGTTTTTGCATGTCGTTTCGTCCAAACTCCAATTCTGAACAAAATATAATAAATGCTATAAATGCATTAAATCTAGGACCGGCATAGCGATAACGTTCAGTGAGACAACCGTTTTTTCGTTTAATAATACCATGTTATGAGGCATAAATGATGAGTAATTGGTCTGACCTTTCCAAGATGAGTGAGCAAGACTGTGAGCTTGCTGCTACCCTGTTTAAAACAGGGTGTGAAACATTGGGTGTTGATTCATGCATTATCAATGAATTATGTGACGTGGTTGCTGCCTGCATCCCTGCGGAAATTTACGCCAATCTCACGCCCACGCCGTCAATAGAAGGGATAGAAACCGTTATGGACAATGCCAAAGCCTATTTAGGCGATGCTGCACATACACGGTTACGTGCAGAAATAACCTCGCTTGCTATTGAAAAGAGAGATGATCGTTTAAGCATTGACTCGAATACGCATGCGTTTGCGGTATTAACACTGATGAATGTGATGGCTGCATGCAGTAAGCTGGGGGCAGGAAACGAAGATTCCATCAGTATTTTGGATGGATCGCAAGATCTGGCTAAAATACTATTGGAGGACACGGCTTTTGTAAAAACCATGTGTAATTATACAAAGTCTTACAAAAAGCATGATCCCGTCACTTATCATTCCTTGATGGTTCCCTTGATGTTTGCGAATGCGGTGCTTTTGTCTAAAGATGCGCTTAAAACGAACCTTCTTTTGCCTAAAAATCTGATGGAATTTCAATCCATACAGGCCCATTGGTTTGGGGATTGCTTAACGGAAGCCTCCCTGAAAGCACGCATGGCCTACGAGACATTATTGCGTTCAACGACATATCAAACGAATCCTTGGCTTAGCACCGTTATGTCTGAACATTTAGAACACGCTCTTTTAACCGTGAATGATGAAGCGCTGAAAACGATTGAACAACGCATTCAGTTGGCTGAGGAGGGTCATTACCCCGAACTGCAAGCGCATTACAACGTGGCGGTGTCTTGGCTCCGCTCTCCTTTTAAGATGGTTCTCTCAGAGAAAAATATCCTTCCCTCTTTAGACCGAGATACCCCGCATACCGATACGGAAGATCACTCTTGTCGAGCCACACCGTGCAGCAGCCCGCAGCATGGCTTCTGGAGCCTGAGTCAACGGGATAGAAACGAATCAATGGACGGTGATTTCCTGACCAATCGCTTTTGATGTGGCTCCGTTCCGTTATTCCTCTATTCCTCAAATGGCTCCGTGCTTTATGGCGTAGGTCTCTCTGCCCTTAAGGCTCTTGATGAAAACACGTTCAATCGCCGTGGGCATGACTTAATCGTTCTTTTGCCAGATTCAATACCTCAATAGGGATCCCTGCCAACGCCGCCACATCGATACCATAACTGCTGCTGGCATGCCCAGGCTCTACATGATAGAGGAATACGATGCCGTTGTCGGTGAGCTGGGCCGTGACATGGACGTTTCGTATGCAAGGAAAGGTTTGCGGTAGGGTGGTTAGTTCAAAATAGTGCGTGGAAAACAACGTATATGCTTTGACGGTATCGGCCAAATAGGCACAACAAGCGTAAGCCAACGCCATGCCATCGTGCGTACTGGTGCCGCGACCCACTTCATCAATCAGGATCAGGCTTTCATGCGTGGCATGACGTAAAATGTAGGCCGTTTCAGTCATTTCAACCATGAATGTAGACCGACCCGACGCCAGATCGTCACTGGCACCGATGCGCGTAAACATTTTATCAATAGGGCCTATGCGAGCGTGGCTAGCAGGCACAAAGCTGCCAATGTGGGCGAGCAATACAATCAATGCATTTTGGCGCATATAGGTGGATTTTCCGCCCATGTTGGGGCCTGTGATCAATAGCATGGATTGGGATGGATTTAAATCCAGATCGTTGGCAATGAATGTTTCTTGCAACAGGGGTTCAATCACCGGGTGCCTGCCTTGAGTGATAGTAATGCCCGCTTGTTCAACCAATTCTGGACACTGCCAACGCAAGGTTTGCGCGCGCTCAGACAGGTTGTTTAATACGTCAAGTTGCGCCAAGGCCTGAGCCATTTGCGTGAGGGAGGCCATGGATTGTTGGAGCTCATCCAATAGATTGTCATACAACCACTTTTCGCGCGCCAAGGCTTTGCTTTGTGCCGACAACACGGTGTCTTCAAATGCTTTTAACTCAGGCGTGATGTAGCGTTCTACGTTTTTTAACGTTTGTTTGCGTTGGAAATGTAGCGGAGCTTTTTCTGATTGCGAACGCGACAATTCAATGAAGTAGCCTTGCACGCGATTGTATCCAAATTTTAATGATGACAAACCGGTCCGTTGTTTTTCGAGTTGTTCCATCTTGAGCAACGCATCCGTGGCATCTTCACTTAAGGCACGGAGTTGATCGAGCTCTTCATCAAAACCAAAGGCGAGTACGCCGCCATCGCGAATCAATATGGGTGGATTGTCAACCAATGCGGCATTTAATAACGCGTGTAAAATGGGCAAAGGGATGAGCTGGTTCGTTAAGGTTTTCAATAAAGAAGCAGTAGGGGATGCTAACCGTATTTGCAATGCAGGAAGCAAGCCGAGCGTTTGGCGCAATTGCAGTAAATCACGTGGACGGGCGGACTTGAGTGCAATACGAGAGACAATCCGCTCGACATCACAGACCTGCCTGAGAATAGGATGCAAATCAATATGGTGCTGTTGGGCCAATAATTCAGAAATGGCTGCTTGGCGTGGTATTAAACAGGCGTGGTGGCGTTGTGGACGGCTTAACCAGCGCTTTAACAACCGACTGCCCATCGCTGATGCGGTGTGGTCGATCGTGGCCAGTAAACTGTGGGTACGCTCACCTTGGTTGTTATGAAACAATTCTAAATGGCGTTGGGTCGCTGCATCCAATTGCAAGTAATCCTGGGATTTTTCCAGTGTAATAGCGGTTAAATGGGGCAATGCTTGCCGTTGAGTGGTTTGTAAAAAGGCCAGCAAAGCGCCCGCTGCCGGGAAGGCTAGTGGGTAGTCTTGTTCGCCAAACGCTGTTAAATCGGTCACATTGAATTGCGCACACAATAACGTGCGTGCGCGGCTTGCATCAAAGTCCCAGTCCGGACGAATCGTCATCGCGGCGGTATGAGACAGATCATGCTCTGAACAAGAGGCTTGTAACAATATTTCAGCCGGCTGCAAGCGGGTGATTTCGGCAGCCAATTGGGCGGCATCCGAAACGTCTAACAAATAAAAACGCCCGCCACTTAAATCCACCCAGGCCAGACCAAATTGTTGGCGTTTTTGATAAAGGGCCAATAATAGATTGTCATGGGTTGCATTGAGAAGTGCGTCATCGGTGAGGGTTCCTGGCGTGATAATGCGTGTGACCGCTCGGTCAACGGGCCCTTTGCTGGTCGCGGGATCACCGATTTGTTCACACAAGGCCACGGAGACGCCTTTCTTTAGTAAACGCGCCAAATAATTTTCCACCGCATGATAAGGCACGCCAGCCATTGGAATGGGGGAGCCCGCAGATTGGCCACGATGGGTTAAGGTTAAATCCAACAATTGTGCCGCCCGTTTGGCATCGTCAAAAAACAATTCATAAAAATCACCCATGCGATACAGCAACAACAGGTCAGGGTGTTCGGCTTTGATGCGCAGGTATTGTTGCATCATGGGGGTGTGGGAGGTTGTCATGGCATGCCGGGTGGTGAATAAGGAGGGATTCTAACAAAGGATAGGGTGGAGAGCCAATATATTGGGGTTTTGGACAAAATGACATGCAACAAAACGCATGTCATTTTGTCCCAATAGAATGGCATTTAAAAGCCCTCTTTTTAATTAAATTGATTTTGATTTTATAATGATGCGCAATATTTCAGATCATCTGGTGATGGGTTTGGATTGTTTCTCTTATTTTCGTGATTTTTAGTTGCATAGTGCCTTCACTTCCTGTAAATTTTTGATAAATTCACACAGAATTTTTAAAAAAAACAATGAGGGAGAAGGGTATGAAACGTTTAGCTATGCTTGTGGTTGCTGGAATGATGGGCTTGTTGCTTGTAGCTTGTGGTGACAATGCGCCAAAACAACCCGCCGCTACTGAAGTGGGTGTAGAACAGCCTGCGGCTGCAGCACCTGAAGCTGCATCAACTGAAACCACATCAACTGAAACCACTACTTCAGAAGATGCGGCACCTGCTGATGCTCAAACCCAGGAATAATGGGTGGCCTTGGCGCCAAAAGACCCGCTCTTGAGCGGGTTTTTGTTATAGATAATGGCTCATTTCACTCGTGTTCTTCGGATTCTTCTGTCTGTTTCATTTCATCAATCAATTGCATGAGTGCATAAATGAGTTGTTGCGTGCCTTCGCTTCGGATGGCTGAAATAGAAAATACACGACCGGTCCATTCCAATTCTTTCACGATGCGAGCAAGCGTTTCCTCACGGACGGCTTCATCCGGCAGCATGTCTATTTTGTTCAACACCAGCCAGCGCGGCTTATTAAGTAGGTCAGGGTTGTATGCGGCTAACTCGTTGATGATGACGCGCGCGGATTCAACCGGGTCGCTTTCATCCAAGGGGGCGACATCAATGACATGCAACAAAACGCATGTACGCGATAGATGCCTTAAGAACCGATGCCCAAGACCCGCGCCGTCGGATGCCCCTTCAATGAGTCCTGGGATGTCCGCCATGACAAAACTTTTGTAAGGGCCCACGCTCACCACACCCAATCCCGGATGCAAGGTCGTAAACGGGTAGTCTGCTACTTTCGGTTTAGCAGAAGATACCGCACGAATGAGCGTTGATTTGCCTGCGTTGGGGAGGCCCAACAAGCCCACATCCGCCAATACACGCAATTCCAGTCGCAATGAACGCATTTCTCCAGGCTTGCCGTTACTGGTTTGCCTGGGCGCGCGGTTAACACTGCTTTTATAGCGGGCATTTCCAATGCCGTGGTAGCCGGCCTGCGCGACCAATAAGCGAACGCTTGCTTCACGGATATCGCCCAAAAGCTCACCTGTATCTGCGTCGTAAACCAACGTACCCATGGGGACTTGGATGATTAAATCATCGCCTGCTTTTCCGGTGCAGTTTGCACCGCGCCCACATTCGCCATTTTGAGCTTTGTAGTTGCGTTGATAGCGAAAATCAACCAATGTATTGAGATCTTTATTGGCTTCAAGGTATACACAACCACCATTGCCGCCATCTCCACCGTCAGGCCCCCCAAAGGGGATGAATTTTTCACGCCGAAAACTAAGGCAGCCATGCCCACCGCTGCCTGCTTCTACTTTAATGATGACTTCATCAACGAATTTCATGTTTGATTTCAACTTTTAAAAAAAAACCCCGAAAACGGGGTCATATGAGTTGGAGTTTGAACACGCTACATTCAAAAAAAATGACATAGTGTGCTCAAGTCATTGATAAATCGAAACTTTTGAACGAAATGGCAGGCGTATTTTTGCATGTTGTTTCGTCCAAAAAATTAGGAAGACAAATCAAAAATGACTTAGGCTTCTTGAGCGTCCAACACCACAGGATCAATCATCACATATTGGCGACTTTTAGGGCCTTTAATAATGAATTTTACGAACCCTGTGACTTTTGCAAACAACGTGTGATCGCGGCCTAAGCCTACGCCTTCGCCTGCGTGAAATGGCGTGCCACGTTGACGCACTAAAATTTCACCCGCATTGACGAACTGGCCACCAAAACGTTTCACGCCTAAAAATTTAGGGTTCGAATCGCGGCCGTTGCGCGTACTACCACCTGCTTTCTTATGAGCCATTACTATCCCCTCTTACTTGCTGATCGCGGTAATTTTTACCTGTGTATAATTTTGTCGATGACCCATTTGTTTCATGTGGTGCTTGCGACGACGGAATTTGATGATTTTAATTTTCTTGTGGCGACCGTGCTCAAGAATTTCAGCATGAACAATGGCGTTGGCAATAAAGGGTGTGCCGCAGGTGATGTTTTCGCCATCGGCCAACATGAGGACTTCACCGAATTGAAATTCACTGCCTACTTCAGCGGTTAATTCTTCGAATTTAATAACCTCGCCTACTTGAACGCGGTATTGTTTGCCGCCTGTTTTAATTACTGCATACATAAATGATTCTCCACTCTCGTCCAATTGACTTAGTCTTAATGAAACAAAACGCGTTCCAATAGGTTTAACAAAGTGACATATTCTATAATAAATTACGTTCGGACTTCAAGTTGATTTTAAAATATTGTATACTGCGACACCTTAATCGGGTCTTTTTGTGCGTGGTTTGCGCAATTTGTTTTTTATATGTTTAACCCGGTCGCAGGGTTAATGCGTTCATTTTTTTTGGAGACAATTCATGTCCACAATATTGCTAGAAGCTGAAACACGAGCTGACCTGGGGAAAGGTGCGAGCCGCCGCCTACGTCGTCTTGAAAACAAAGTCCCTGCTGTTATCTATGGCGGAACAAAAGAACCTGAATCCATTCTTTTTTTGCATAATAAAGTCATCAAAGCATTGGAAACAGAAAGTATTTATTCGAGTGTGTTTGATATCACGGTCGATGGAATCGTTGAACATGTGATTTTAAAAGACTTGCAACGCCATCCTTATAAACCAATCATCATGCACATGGACTTGCAACGCGTTTCTTTAAAAGATATTTTGGTGAAAATGGTTCCATTGCATTTCATCAATGAACAAGACGCCCCTGGCGTGAAAGATGGCGGTGTCGTGAGCCACACCATGGCACAAGTTGAAGTGCGTTGCCAAGCTAAATTTTTGCCTGAATTCATTGCGGTTGATCTGGCCCAAATGAAGATGAATGATGTATTGCATTTATCAGACTTGAATTTACCGAAGAATGTTCATTTAGCCCTTGATCCAACAACAGGCGATCATGATCATCCTGTGGTCAGCATTCATGCCAGTAAAATTGCTTTAAGCGAAGAAGCCACAGAAGAAGCGGCGGAAGAGATTCTGAACGACGCGTCTGAAGAAGGCAGCGCTGAGTAATCATCTGTGTGTGTTCATTCCTTCTCCCTCAGGGAGAAGGAATATCTAGAGTCAATTCCTCATGTCCATTAAACTCATTGTCGGCTTACGTAATCCCGGATCTACTTACGAGCACACGCGTCACAACGCGGGTGGGTGGTTTGTTGATGCATTGGCGAAGCATGCTCACGCAGTATTGAAATCTGACAAAAAAATGCAGGCAGAGCTGGCCGAATTACGGATACAGTCTTCGACGTGCAAGATCTGTCTTCCTTTGACGTTTATGAATCTCAGCGGGCAGCCTGTGCGCGCGGTGTGCCAATTTTACCGCATTGAGCCCAGTGAATTGCTGGTTGTACATGATGAATTGGATTTACCAGCGGGACGCATTAAATTAAAAACGGGTGGAGGGCATGGTGGCCATAATGGTTTGCGTGACATTATCAGTCAACTCGGTTGTTCTGACTTCCACCGTTTACGGATAGGCATAGGCCATCCCGGACACAAAGACTTGGTATTGAATTATGTGTTGGGAAAGCCCCCTCAACATGAACGAACGCTGATGTTGGATGCGATTGATCGCGGGATTTCAGTGGTCCCGGCTCTAATGGCAGGTGATATAGCGGCTGCGATGAATGGTTTAAACTACGAGGTACGTGATGGGATTTAAATGTGGAATCGTTGGCTTGCCCAACGTAGGTAAATCGACGTTATTCAATGCGTTGACGAAAGCCGGAATTGCAGCGGCTAATTATCCGTTTTGTACGATAGAACCCAACGTAGGCGTGGTCACCGTGCCCGATCCAAGATTAGATGCGTTAAGTGTGATTGTGTCGCCTGAACGTGTTGTGCCTGCTGTGATGCAATTTGTTGACATTGCAGGTCTTGTGAAAGGGGCTGCCAGTGGAGAGGGATTGGGGAACCAATTTTTAGCCAATATTCGTGAAACAGATGCCATTGCACATGTCGTGCGATGCTTTCAACACGCCGATATCATTCACGTGGAAGGGCGTGTTGATCCCTTGAGTGACATTGAAATCATCAACACCGAATTGGCATTAGCCGATATGGATACCGTCGAGCGCGCATTGCATAAAGCAGGAAAACTCAGCAAAGGTGGCAACAAAGAAGCCCTCTTTGAACGACAAGCGCTGGAAAAAATTAAAGCCCATTTAGACATTGGTCACCCCGTCCGTACTTTGGCTTTATCGCCGGAAGAAAGCTTGGTGATCGATCGTTTGTGTCTTTTGACAACCAAGCCGGTTCTTTATGTGGCCAACGTTGCTGATAATGGCTACGAAAACAATCCCTTACTGGACAAAGTTTTGGCTTTGGCTGAACAAGAAAATGCACGTGTTGTTGCTTTATGCGCATCCACAGAATCTGAATTGGTGGAATTGGATGATGCTGATCGACAAGAATTCATGAGCGATCTAGGTCTAACAGAGCCCGGATTAAACCGTGTGATTCGTGCAGGCTATGATTTACTCGGTTTGCAAACGTATTTTACGGCAGGCGTGAAAGAAGTGCGTGCGTGGACCGTGAAACGCGGTGCCACAGCCCCACAAGCTGCTGCAGTGATTCACACGGATTTTGAAAAAGGGTTTATTCGTGCCGAAGTGATTTCTTATGACGCATTTGTGAATCATGGTGGTGAGCAGGGCGCGAAAGAAGCCGGGAAATGGCGTCTAGAGGGTAAAGATTATATCGTGTGCGATGGGGATGTGATGCATTTTCGCTTCAACGTGTAGATTGGAGTGTGCTCACGGTGACTTTGATGGAGGCCAATTGGTGAATGCCAGCCTCCGTTCGCAGTTTATCTCGAAGTTCCGGCAGGGCATAACGCAGCTGTGATGCCCATACGGGATCCGAGGTGACCAGTACCAGGCAGCTTTTATTGAAGCTTCCGACGTGGCATTGATCGCGCAACGCCTCAGGAAGATACGCATTTATTTTTTCATCCAACTCTTCCAGCTTGATGGCCCGTTGGCAAATATCGATTAACTGCGTGTTCAAACAACGTGTGATGTGTCGCATGGAATGTTTCTCAGGTTTTTTGGCTTTTTCAGGGCAACTGCCTTATCATATCACGATTACTTGACTGAAGGATTACTGATGACTGAAAACAACATCGTCTACCAAGCGCGTCTGCATTGGATTATTTTTTTATGGCCGGTGATCATGCTGTGCGTGACGGCTTATGTGGCGTTGGTATTTCGTCCTCCACAGATCCCTTCGTATGTGTTTTCAGCATTGGCTTTGTTTGCTTTGTTGTGGATGTGTTCCATTGCATTAACGTATCTTTTTTCATACCTCATCATTAAAAATAAACAAGTGATTCTGTGCACCGGCATCTGGGTTCGTCAAACCATTGATATTCCCATGTCTAAAATCGAAAGCATTGATATTCGTCAGTCTGTATTGGGCAGTATATTGCAATACGGTTCTTTGGTGATTACTGGAACAGGCGGCACGCGTCAGGTTGTGGCTTACTTGAGTAAGCCGCTAACATGCAGGCGTTACATTGAGCAGTTAATGCA